>JAPLSP010000700.1 GCA_026398575.1 Candidatus Sumerlaeota bacterium
CGGTGTTGCGCGACGACGTTGAGCTGGATTTCGATCTCGAAGATTGCCGTTTCCAGGACCGTCCCACTCAAGAACTATACGAATTCTATAAAGAAATGGGCTTCGCCCGTTTGCGCGACGCCATTGGCAAAGCGCTGGGGACGCGCCCCGCCTTCCGAGCCGAAGCGCCTGCGCCGGCAAGCGAGCAAGGCGATTTATTGTCATCCGTCGCAAAACCTTCAGCCGTCGCGGGAGCAGCGGGGTCATTGCCCGGCGGCGAATCTGTTGCCGTGTCTGCGGCGCCTGGCGGCGCCGCGCCCACGCAGACGAAAGCTATCTGGACGCGGGAGGAACTTCAGAAGATGGCCGGCCGCTTGCGTCATGCCAGGCGATTCGCCTTCGATACGGAAACCACGAGTTCCGATTCCATGCGCGCCCGGCTGGTGGGGTTGTCACTGTCGGACCACGCGGGCGAGGCTGTATATATCCCGGTGGGACACCAGCCGCAGATGGCCGCGCATGCGCAACTGTCCGTCGCGGACCTTGCTGAGATTTTGCAGCCGGTCTTCAAGGATCCTTCGCTTGAAAAGGTCGCGCAAAACGCCAAGTATGACATGCACGTCCTTGCGCGGCATGGCGTCGAGGTGGACCGGGTCGTGTCCGATCCGATGATCGCTTCCTATTTGCTGGATCCCGAGGCGCCGCATGGATTGAAGATCATGGCGCGCCAGCGGCTGGGCGCGGCGATGACGCCGATCGAGGATCTGATCGGCTCGGGCAAGGATCAGATCACCATGGACGCGGTTTCCGTGGATACGGCGGCGGCTTATTCGGGCGCCGACTCCGATCTGACGCTGCAGCTGGCCGCCGCGCTCGAAGCGGATTTGCGCCAAGCCGGGCTGTGGCGGATGTACGAGGAAATCGAGATGCCGCTGTGCCAGACGTTGATGCGCATGGAACAGCGGGGCGTGACGATTGACCCGAAGCATTTCGAGCGGGTGGGGCGGGAGATCGAAGCGGAAATGCAGGACCTGGCCGCGCAGGCCTATAAAATCGTTGGTCGCGAATTCAACCTGGATTCCCCGAAGCAGCTGTCCCATATCCTGTTCGAGGAGCTCAAATTGCCCGCCGAAAAGCGGACCAAAAGCGGCCTTTCGACGGATGTGAGCGTCCTTGAGAATTTGTCCTCCAAGCATCCCCTGCCAAAACTAATGCTTGAATACCGGGGCCGTCAGAAGATAAAATCAACTTACATTGATGCGTTACCGCGACTGATCCATCCAGAAACCGGACGCATTCACACTTCATTCAATCAGACCGTAACCGCCACTGGCAGACTGAGCAGCAGCGATCCCAATCTTCAGAATATCCCCGCTCGCACTGCCTTGGGCCTCAAGGTTCGAGAAGGTTTTCTCCCGTCGCGCCGGGGCAACGTCTTGCTGGCGGCGGATTATTCGCAAATCGAATTGCGCATCCTGGCCCATGTGACCGGCGAACCGGCTTTGATTGAGGCGTTTCAGAAGAATCAGGATATTCACCGGTTGACCGCCTCGAAAGTCCTTGGCATCGCAGAGCAAGCCGTGACGCCGGAACAGCGAACGCAAGCCAAAACGGTGAACTTCGGCGTGCTCTACGGCATGTCGGCCATGCGTCTGTCAAAACAACTGGGCATTGGCATGGGAAAGGCGGCGGCCTTTATCAAAGATTATTTCGCGGCCTATCCGGGTGTGAAGCGATGGACGCAGGGCGCCATCGCAGAGTCGCGGGAGCGCGGCTACGTAACGACGTTGCTGGGGAGGCGGCGCTATCTGCCGAATCTGGCCTCGAAAAGCCCCGCGGTGCGCGCCAACGCCGAACGGATGGCGATCAATACGCCGATCCAGGGCACGGCCGCCGACATGATCAAGGTGGCCATGCTGCGCGTCGAAGAGCGTCTGGCGGATGGAAAACTGGATGCGCAAATGATCCTCCAGGTGCACGACGAACTGATCTTCGACGTCCCCGAATCCGCTTCAAAGGAGTTGGCCTCCCTGGTCCGCGAAGAAATGCAGCAAGCCTTGCCATTGTCCGTGCCGATGACGGTGGATGTGAAAACAGGGAAGAACTGGGCGGAATGCTAAGGCTAAAGGCGCAGTCAACGGAAAGATGCCTTCCAGGAAATGACTTGCATGTCGCTTCGATTCCATTATGAATTGGGACATGAAACGATACAGGATCTGGAGCTGGCGGCAGAGCAAAGGTATAAGGATGCTCTGGTCTTGATGGCTTCCGGCAACTGGGACGCATGTATATATCTGGCAGGATACTGTGTCGAAATGTGGCTTAAGGCCGCGTACTTTCTACTGGATGGCGTACATCCTGAAGATGAAGTGGTAGGGCGTCTGCGTCCGTCCCGTACGAAGGGACAACTATTGGGTCTCCCGAGCGATGAGTCTTATCATAGCTTGAGTTTTTGGTCCGCGCTCTTGATTCATGAGCGCGGCAGATTGCCCAGTAGCAGTCCCGGACTTGACAAGGAGATTCGTCTTCGCAGCGGTTCCCTATATTCGATTTGGTGGGTAGAAATGCGCTATCGTCTTGTTTGCGCTACCAGGAGCGATGCAATGGAAGCTCTTGATCACGTGCTATGATTTAGGGTTAACTACAGTTTATTGCGGAGGTGAAGCATGTCTGTGAAAGATTTTAGAAAAAAAGCTGTCAACGCGGATCGTCAAGCGTTGGGGGACATAATTGCTAACGAATTGAAACAGCCTTCGGAAGATAGAAACCAACCGGTCATCATAATTGAGGGTCCCGTTGCGCGTGGTAGCATACACGTTTTCGTAGTGTATGATGAATGGCAGGATCTTACGCCGCTGGAACGCTCGGAGACAATAATGGATGCGCTCGAAGACGCATGGTCAAGCGAAGAAGTCATTAATGTTACGGTGGCAATGGGATTGACCACGGCGGAGGCGGATCGCATGAGCCTTCAGTATCGGTGATCCTCGTGCTCAAAAAGATTGCAGCTGGTTTGGAAAGACATATAGAAGCCACTGCAGGTGATCTATGCCTGTCATTGTCATCAAGAAAAAGAAAAGCGCCTCACGCGAAGTCCAAGGGCTCAGGAGAAGACTTGTGCAGGAATGGCGGAAGAATTCCAATAATCCGGAGAATCCAATTATCGTGCTTGATGACAAGAACGATCCGGGCGGCTGCCTGCATATTTATGTTGTGTGGGATCAGTGGGAGTCACTAAACCAGCAAGAACGTTCCGAGACGATTATGGATGCGGCGGAGGAAGTGCTGACAAAGAAGCAAATCCTAAATACTTACGATAGCAATGGGATTGACGAAACAGGAGGCGAAGCGGTTTGGAGTTCCTTATGAACAAGCCGCATGATTCCTTCGCTGGTATTATCATAGAAAGCAACGAACTTGAATGATCATCGGCTTGACGGGAACTCCTGGCTGCGGCAAGAGCACGGTGGCGCGGATGCTCGCGGAAGAAGGCGCGCGCGTGATAGACGCGGACGTGATCGCTCACGAGGTTGTCGAGCCTGGAACCGAGGGGCTTGAAGAGATCGCCCGGACGTTTGGCGCCGGGATGATTCGCGGTGATGGCTCGCTTGACCGCGCCAGAATGGGGCAAAAGGCGTTCAGCGATCCCGAAGCGCTCAAGAAACTCAATGCGATCGTGCATCCGCGCGTGCGCGAACGCGAAAAGGAACTGATCGCCGAATATCAGCGGCAAGGCGCGGCGCTCATCGTACTCGATATTCCGCTGTTGTTCGAAGTCGGATCGCAAGACCTGGCGGACGCGACAGTGGTCGTTACCGTGAACGAGCCGGAGCGGATTCGACGGCTGGAGGAATCGCGCGGCTGGAGCCGCGAGGAGATTGAACGACGCAGGGCCGCGCAAATGCCGCAGGACGAAAAAGCGCGCCTCGCCGGGCACGTGATAGACAATAGTGGTTCGCTCGAAGAAACGCGCCGCCAGGTCCGAGACCTTGTGGCGCGCTGGAAGTCTCTAACCGAAAAAGGAAATCGAGGCGTTTGAATAATTTATGAATACGTTTATCAAAGAAGGCAATAATGCCGATGGAAACAAGCAGCATCACCACCATAAAAAAGAAGGACGGGATCCAATGGGACGAAAGAGAGATGGACGCAACCGGGGCAAGAAGGGCATGGGCGGCAACGGCCAGTGGAGGCCGTCCGAACCCCCTTATGAGAATCAGGGAATGACGCGCGGCGGCGAAGGCGAACGCGGCCCCTCGATGATCCAGGAAGTGCGCAAAGCGCCCGCCTATGATCTCGAGTCGCTCAAAACCAAGACGATCGCCGATCTGACCAAGCTGGCCAAGGAGATGAACCTCGAAAACATCTCCAATCTGCGCAAGTAGGAACTGATCTTCACGATCATCCAAAAGGTCGAATCCGAAAACCAGGAGTGCGAATTCGTCGCCGAGGGCGTTCTCGAAATCCTCAACGATGGCTTCGGATTCCTGCGGTCGCCCAACTACAACTATCTGCCCGGGCCTGACGACATCTATGTCTCGCCTTCGCAGATCCGGCGCTTCCAGTTGCGCAAGGGCGACACGGTGGTCGGGCGCGTGCGTCCCCCGAAAGAGGGCGAACGCTACTATGCCCTTTTGCGCGTGGATCAGATCAACGGCGAAGCGCCGGAAAACGCGCAGAACAAGATCAACTTCGACAACCTGACGCCGCTCTATCCGGAACAGAAATTCAATCTCGAAACGAAGTCGGATAAGCTGACCACGCGCGTCATGGACCTGTTGATCCCGCTCGGCAAGGGCCAGCGCGCGCTCATCGTCGCCCCGCCCCGCACCGGCAAGACCATCCTCATGCAGGACATTGCCAACGCCATCACCGCCAATCACCCCGAGGTCAAGCTGATCGTTCTGCTGATTGACGAGCGGCCCGAGGAAGTCACCGACATGTCGCGCAACATCAAGGGCGAAGTGATCTCCTCGACGTTCGATGAGCCGCCCGATCGCCATGTGCAGGTGGCCGAGATGGTCAGCGAAAAAGCGCGGCGCATGATCGAATACGGTCACGACGTTGTCATCCTGCTCGATTCCATCACCCGTCTGGCGCGCGCTTACAACATCGTCCAGCCGCCGACGGGGCGCCTGCTGACGGGCGGTCTGGACGCCAATGCCCTGGCCAAGCCCAAGTGGTTCTTCGGCGCGGCGCGCAAACTCGAAGAAGGCGGCAGCCTCACGATCATCGCCACGGCCCTGGTGGACACGGGCAGCCGCATGGACGACTATATTTTCGAAGAATTCAAAGGCACGGGCAACAGCGAATGCCATCTGGACCGCGGCCTGGCCGACCGCCGTATCTTCCCGGCCATTGACATCGGATGCTCGGGAACGCGCAAGGAAGAGCTGCTGCTCGATCCGGCGACTCTCCAGAAAATCTGGCTCCTGCGCAAGGTCATGGGCGAGATGAATCCCGTCGAGCAGATGGAGTTTCTGCTCGAACGCATGAAGCGGACCATGTCTAATAAAGATTTCCTTGACTCCATGAACCAATAGCATATCATCACCCCCCTTTGCGCAAGGCTCGCGGGCGGGGGCGGCAAAGGTTCGTGGATAGTGGCTAGTGAATGGTGATTAGTGGATAGTGGCTAGTGAATCTAAATTAATGCTCTAAAAGCCGATCACCAGTCACGAATCACCAATCACGAACCACGAATCATCAATCGTCAATCGTCAATCATCAATCGTCAATCGTCAATCGTCAATCGTCAATCGTCAATCGTCAATCGTCAATCGTCAATCGTCAATCGTCAATCGTCAATCGTCAATCAAAAATACTTTAAGAGGG
>JAPLSP010000050.1 GCA_026398575.1 Candidatus Sumerlaeota bacterium
CGCGCCATTGCAGTTCGGCGGCTTACCGAGCGCGCGGGGCCGTCCGGCGGAGCGGAGCGGCCTACCACTCGACGCCACGGTTGGGTGATCGCTGGAAATCAGGCAAGGGCTTATATCTGATTCGCAAAAGGCTATTGAGCAACCCGATTGATGAAAGATCAGAGCTAAGCAATAACGGCGATGTCTTTCGCTTGCCCGCCGTGACGCTCCCTGATAGTCTGCGCCCATATCAAAGCGTGGATGGATGATATCCGGAATCACAGGGAGCGACGCATGGCCTTGAGACTGAGCGATTACATTTTGCGCGGCGAGCTCTTCAACACCGAGCGCTATTCCACGCACGGCGTGCTCAAATTGCGCGGCGCCGAATCATGGATGGCGCTGGATTTCACGGGCGACTGCGATCCGGATTTGCGAGGCAAGCATATCCGCTTCACCGCCCGTCCCGGACGCGCGGTCAAGCGCATTCCCAAAGATTTCGAAAAGGGCCTCAACTTCCATCAGATCGGCCCGACCGGGCAGATCACCGCCGCGCTGTGGCTGCGCGGGATCCCATGCTCGGTGGAGGAATTCCTCCGCCGCGCCCATGCGGGCGAAGCGCCGCCGACCAAGTGGACGCGCTGCCTGCAAATCGAATGGTTCGGCCAGCATGGGCGCGGGATTATCCAATTGATGGACCCCAGAATCATGGAGTGCGTGCGCGAAGGCAACCACAAGGACAATGACGACGGCGATTGGCGGCCGCTGCCGATGGATGTTCCCATGCCCAATTTTGATCCAGACACTCCGCCGGATCAGTTAGATGAAGACGGTCAGGCGGGAATCAGCGGAACGGTTTTTCATCGCACGGATGACGGCGTGACCGCGATAGATTTCAGCATGCGCCGGCGCAAAAAGAAATCCGGAGAACGCGGGGATAAGAAAGAGGAGCACAGCAGCGGTGAGGACGCTCCATCCGATGGCGGTGACAACGAGTCAGGCGAGGAATCCGAAGGCGGTATTCCGCGCGATCTTCAGCGGCAGCTGGACGCCGAAGCCGCCGCCGTCAACTACCGCGTCCAAGGTTGGGATGATGACACGGTCGAGGTGATTAAAGAAATGGAGTTGATGGACGATCTGATTGACCACGGGGAACCGGAGCGGCTTTGGTCATTCTTGGAGCATCCCGACAAACTGCCGCCGCCCGATTCGCTGGACGACGCGAAGGTCGAATCGCAGCTCAAATGTTTGTTGGCCGAATTGGCGATGGGCGGCGTGGCGTTCCATGTCTGCCAGCACTTCACCCCGCGCGACGCCTATCGCCTGCTGGTCGAGCGCATCCTGCGTCAGGAAGGCGCCTTCAGCCAACTGCGCGGGACGGGATGGACGCAAAATTTCATGACCAGCGAATTTTGCCCTGCCTGCGATGCCGAAGCCGAAGAGAGATATAAGAGCTATGAAGCAGAGAAAAACGAAAATGAGGATTCCTGTCCTTTTTGATTCTGAATACTCTGGCGAAGAAGATTGCCCTTGCCGAAGAAGCCAAACAGCGCTATCCTAATAATCGGATGAAGGCGCGTGGAACGCGGAAAAGAAAACGCGCTTTTCAAGCCAGATGGCATGCAGTTCTCATTTCCCGCTGTTCATGGCGGAACTTGGAAAGGAGCGCGCATCATGATCCCCAACAAAAACCCGCTGCTGGCCACTTTCGGAGGTGGATGGGAGGACATGCTTGGGCCGATGTATGGCAAGCACGGCAAACGAAAAGAAACGAGCGACCAATCCCGCAAGAATCCATTTAAGCGAATAGATATGAAGCGCGGCCCGCTTCATCAGGCCGCGTCGCGCAGAGTTTTTCCGCGCTGAAACAATAGCGCTGCATGATGCCGTTATCCCACGCCGAATGACAGCATATTGTCGTTCATGGTAATCCGTTTAATCCTTTAATCCGTGGTGGCGCTTTTAACCACGGATTAAAGGATTAAACGGATTGCCGTCGGCCCAGAATGCATAGAAATCGGGATGCGCGTTGACGGGGCGGTGGGCATAGGTGTGATTGAAGCGGCTATTGCGGGTCAATTGCTTGACCTTGATCCACGTCGCGCCTTGATCGCGGCTGGTCCAGAGAACCATCTCCCCGCCTGTGGTCCATGGCTGCGGTCCGGGCTCGGTAGGCGCAATGACGCGCCAGAGGCCGTCCGGCTCAATATAGAGCGGAACCATGGTCATAGTTGTGATCGCTGGTTGTGAAGGGACGGCGGACCCATTCCTTGCCGGACCAGCGCAACGTGTGCCATTGCCGCAAACCATGTTTCGGTCTTAAGTTTTCGCTTTTTTCAGCAATAATTCTCTGCTATCCTTTGCGAGTTGGATATTTATGCAAGTTTGCGTTTTCGAAGAAGGCCCTCAATCATGAGCAGACTGCTGTTTCACGGCATGAACAAGATCGCAATCATCCTTGCGGCAAACGCATTCGCTTTCATGAGCGTGCTGCCCGGCGCAGGCGGCCAAAGCGCGGCGGCGGCCTCCATGCGCGAGCAGATCGAAGTTGATTGGCTCCGACAGGCGCAGGCTTGGCAGGCTCAGGCATGGCAGGGCAAGTCGTCGCCGACGCAAGCCGACGCCGCGGGAGCGGTGGACGGCGTCAAGAATGGCAAATATGCGTTCCACACCGAGAAGGAGCCGAATCCGTGGTGGCAGGTGGACCTTGGCGAACCGCTCCCCATCGCGCGCGTCGTCGTCTTCAACCGGCTTGACTATGCGCCCGGCTTGCACAACGCGGATAACCTCCTCATCCTGATCTCCGACGATGGGAAGCAATGGAAACAGATTTGTGAGAACCAGGGCAAACACTTCGGGGGCATTTCCGGCGCGCCGCCGCTGGAGGTGAAGTTTCGGGAAGGCGAAGTTCGCGCCCGTTTCGTGCGGCTGCAAATCCCCAGCGCAAAGCCCATCTACTTGCATCTCGATGAAGTGGAAATCTACGGTCCCAGCGATCCAGCGAAAAACCTTGCGCTAAATCGTCCCGCCGATCAAAGCAGCGTCAGCCAGTGGTCCACCGCCAAGACTGTTCGCGCAGCTTCGCCCCCCGTGTCCCAAAACGCAGGCGACGCGCGGCAGGAGGCGTCGTTCGATAAGCCCATCCGGCATTTCGTCGAGCGCGGACGATTGCTGGCAGCAGACCTAAAGTTGGCCGGCGTTGATACGGCGCCATTCGAGCGCGAATTCGCCGAAGCAACCGCGCGGCTCGACGGTGGCGCATCCACCGATACGCAACAGCAGATATATTTCAAAGTCCGCTGGGCATTGCGGCGGCTCGCGTTCCGCAATCCGCTGCTGAATATCGAGCGGCTTCTCTTCGTCAAGCGCTTCACGCAGGAAACCTACCCGGACGTCTGCCTGAATCACATGCCTTGGGTTTCGCGGCCGGGCGGCGATCTTTGCATCCTTACTCTTGCCGGGCCGGAGGGGGCGCCGCAGATTCGGACTATCCTCAATGGCGCGCTGGGACCCGGGCACGTTCATGGCGCGGATTTGTGGTGGAATGTGGATCGCGTGGTTTTCGGCTATGCCAAGGCGCGCAGCGCACAACCTCCGGAAGGCTGGCTGGACCGGCGCAAGAGTTTCGATCTGCGCCGCAGCGAAGAGCCGATTCATCTCTTCGAGATCGGGGTTGATGGACGCGGCTTGCGGCAGCTGACTTCCGGCGAATGGAGCGACCTGGACCCGGCGTATCTGCCCAACGGCGACGTCGCGTTTGTCTCGGAGCGATGCGTGACCTCGCTTCAATGCAATGAATACAATAAGGACGAGACGAGCTGTAACCTTTACGTCATGCGCTCCGACGGCAGCGGCGTCCGCCGCATGAGCGTCAGCAAGGACGGCGATTATCTGCCGCATACGCTCGATGATGGCACGCTGGTTTATACGCGCTGGGAATACCACGAACGCAGCTGGGCTTTCATTCAATCGCTGTGGACCATCCGCCCGGACGGTACTCAGGCGGACGCCATTTTCAAGCAGCACTTCACCGATCCGTGGGCGCTCGAAGACGCGCGATCCATTCCCGGCGCGGGCGGCGTCCGCCTTGCCGCCATCGCCGCCGGGCATCACACACTGGCCGCCGGACCGGTCGTGATCGTGACGCCGGGCATTGGCGTGAACGATGCGCGCGGCATCCGCATCGTGACGCCGGGCGTCAAGCCGCCCGAAGGAGGCATGTCCGGAACGCCCGTGGAGGAAGGCGGCGTGATGGATCGCGGCGGCTACTACATGCATCCCTGGCCGCTTTCCGAAAAAACGTTCCTCGTCTCCTACAGCTTCGGCCTCGGCAAGAGCGGCCTGGCGAGCGAGATTGATCCAACGGGCTACGCGCTTTATCTCATTGATGTCTTCGGGACGAAGGAATTGATTTATCGCGATCCGGATATCTCGTGCTTCATGCCATTGCCGCTGCGGCCCCGGCTCAAGCCGCCCGTCATTCCCGAAACCATCACTCTCACGAGCGATAGCGCCACGTGCGCCGTCAGCCGGATCGGGTTTGGCAGCGACGGGATCGCGCCGGAGCGGATTCGCTATCTGCGCGTCGCGGAACCCATCGGCTGGCCTTACGACAACGAACGCGGCGGGCAGCGCTATGGAGAGGATCATGCCGCCTTTGAGGCGCCGGGCAAGGAAAAACGAAACCTGGTGAACTGGACGCCCATCCGCATCCTCGGCGACGTGCCGGTGGAGAAGGACGGCAGCGCGTATTTCCGTCTGCCGGTTGATACAGCCGTTTATTTCCAACTGTTGGATGAGAACCGCCAGGAGTTGCGCCGGATGCGTTCGTTCATCAGTTTCCAGCCGGGCGAAGCGCGGGCGTGTGTGGGCTGTCATGAAAGCCGCGCCATGGCCCCGGCGCCGGAAGGAGGCGCCGCGAGCTCGCTGGCCATGCGGCGGGCGCCTTCCGCACCCATCCCGGCGCCGTGGGGAGACCGGCCCATCAGCTTCCTTCGCGACGTTCAACCGGTCCTCGACCGCAATTGCGTTCGATGCCACAGCGGATTGAAGCCAGCGGGAAACCTGGATTTCTTCGGCGGGCTCACTTCCTATGATCCGCTGATCGCCGGCTATGGCTACAACCGCGCGTTCCAAACGATTCTTGATAACCAGCTTGTCGCGCGATCCATGGCGCGCCAGCAGGACTCGAGCATCACGCCGCCGATGGCGTATGGCTCACATAAAAGCAAACTGATCGCAGATTTGGCGAAGAAGCAGCATATTGATGAAGTGAAGCTCAGTGAAGAAGACCGGCTGCGGCTGGTGATCTGGATTGACGCCAATGCGCCTTATCACGACGGGTTTGAGAACAAGCGCCCTGTGAAGCCGGCTTACAGCTTGCCGGGCGATCGCGCGTTGGCTGATCAAATCGCGGTGATCCATGCCAATCGCTGCAGCGCGTGCCATAAAGCCCCCGAGGTTTCGCGCCTGGACTGGATTGATATCCGCGATCCCGCGCGAAGCCTTTTCCTTGCCGCGCCCTTGGCCAAGGACGCCGGCGGCAGCGGCAAATGCGGACAGGTGATTTATCGGGATGCGAATGATATAGATTACAGGGCTATTCTTGAACTGGTTGACGCAGCGGTTGCCAAGGCATGGGAGAATCCACGGCGCGATCTAGTTACGATGATGGCTTTTGATAGAGCTATAGGAAACAGAACTGCGAAAAGCAGGTCTATTCCCCGCAGTTCTAACGAAAAATAACATGAATTATGAATTTTGTGATGACACAAAATAGGAAATAGTTGCGCAAGGAAATTGCTTTTTTCTTTATCATTGCGCCAGTATCTATCGTCTCATAAAAACGCCTGCCTAATTGGGAATACAAAATTTGAGATATGGTATGATTTGGCTTGATTTTCCAAAATAAGGGGGGCTAAGATAATTTCGTTTGGGTGAGATAGCAAGAGTTCTGGAGCATTTAATGATTGCAAGTCTCCTACCACAACTTCATCAGCGATTGCAGTGGCCAGAGCCCGATAATGTGCTCAATCCTGCTGGCGCTGGTTCTGCCATTTATCAGCGGCTCGCGCGACTCAAGATAGAAGCACCTCTGGCCCGAGAACTTGGCAGGGACCAAGTCCGGGTTGGTATTCTATCCGGAAATCCTACAGGAAAAATACTGTCAGCGAATGCGAATGTAGATTTCGGCTCTACGCCAATTGCGCTCGTCTGCGAGTTCAACCATGCGCTTGCCCCGAATCATCTTAACCTGACAAGAAAATTGGCATGGAATTTTTGCAGAACGCCCCTGCTCATTACACTGGAACCGCATTTGCTGCGAGTTTGGAGTTGCTTCGAGAGGCCAAATAATGATGGATATTTCCTTAGTGAACCGGTTGTCTCCGCAGGAGACCGCCAATCGCTAGATCTGTCCTCCATTTACGATACGCTTCATTGGGCTCAGCTTGCTTCCGGTCAGTTTCTCGCCCGCCACTCGGACCGCTTTGACAGTAACCAACGAGCTGACCATCTTCTTCTGGAAAATCTGCGCTACGTTCGCGAACGGTTGACTCATAGCAAAGACGCTGAGCTTAGGGGTCTTGAAGAGAGCGTTGCTCATGACCTTCTTGCTAGAGTTATCTTCGTCCAATTCTTAATGGATAGAAGAGATGCGCAAGGGAATGCAGCTTTGAACGAGCGCAAACTGGCTGATTTGGCTGATAAGGGTATCCTTTCAAAAAAGCATAGCGATCTGAGCTCCATTCTTAATAGCAAGCAGGATACCTTTGCCCTTTTCAAATGGCTAAATGTGCGCTTCAATGGTGACCTTTTCCCTAGCAATTATAGCGAGGAAGAACGCAAGGTCGAGAAGCACCATCTACAGACTCTTGCCGATTTCGTTGGCGGTCAGCTCCAAATGGGTAAGGGCCAGTTTATGCTCTGGCAGCATTATTCTTTCGATACTATGCCGCTTGAATTTATTAGTAGTATTTATGAAGAATTTGTAACAAAACGCAAGGATGACGAGAAAGGTATTGGCGAGCATTACACACGCCCCTTCCTCGTAGATTTCATTCTTGATAAGGTATTGCCTTGGGGCGGCAAGGAATACGATTTGAAGATACTGGATCCCTGCTGTGGTTCCGCTGTCTTCCTCGTCAAGGCCTTTCAACGTATGGTCCAGCGTTGGCGCAATGCAAATCCTGATCAGGAGCCTCCAGTATCATTCTTACGCGGACTATTAGAGAATAATTTGTTAGGCGTTGATATAGAGGAAAAAGCCGTTCACGTTGCCTCTTTTAGCCTCTACTTAGCCATGTGCGATGAGATTGATCCAAAGCATTACTGGACTCAGATTCGTTTTCCTTCGCTTCGGGAGAAGAGAATCTGTGCGGCTGACTTTTTCTCTGAGGACGTCGTAGGTATTCGTACTGTGGAAGATGCTGGGCAGTACGACCTTATTACTGGCAACCCCCCTTGGGGCGAAGGCAGTTTATCAGATAAAGCACGAGAATGGGCAAAAAATAAAGAGAATGGGCCCTGGCCTACATCCAATGAGCAAATCGGCACGCTCTTCCTTGCTAAAGCCGCTCGGCTCTGCAAATCCGATGGATACGTTTGTATGATCCAGCCAGCTGGAGCGCTTCTGTTTAATGTTAATGATCCTGCAAGAAGCTTTCGCGAGAAACTATTCTCCGACTATAAAGTTGACGAAATTGTCAACCTTTCCGCTTTGAGATTCACTAAATTATTCCCGAACGCGGTTAGTCCGGCATGCATTATCAAAATGCGTCCCATCCCACCAGATGGGGAAGCTATTGAATATTGGGCGCCTAAGCAAGCTCGCACTATCGAAGAACAACTCCGTGTCGTTATAGACGAACAGGATCTCAATTGGATATGGCCTGAAGAAGCCGCCATGGATTCTACTGTATGGCCTGCTTTAGCTTTGGGAGGACGACGAGATCTTAATGCGATCCATCAAATGAGATCACATGCTAAAACACTTCAGAGGCTGGAGTCAGAACAAGGTTGGCGAGTTTTTTCCGGTTTCAAAAGAGTTGAAAAACGTGCAAAAGATTGTCCTGAAAGAATTGGCATTCCTTGCGTGGAAAGCCTCGCTTTATTCTGGAAGGCTCCATATTTAGTTAGCGCAGATTTCTTCCCTGATAACAACAACCCAAAGTTTGAAAGAGAGCACTCTTTAGATACATTTGCTCTGCCTCTGTTAATAGTTAGTAGGTCTTGGAAAAACAGATTCAAGGCAATAGTAGTTAGGCCAACTAAAACAAAGAAGCATCTTCTCTACTCTGAATCTTTCTTTGCAATTTCGGGCCCTAATGAAAAATCTCTTCAGTGGATGGCATCTATTCTAAACAGCCCTCTTTCTGTCTATTATCTATATTTGAATTCAGGCCGTTTGGCAAGTTACAGGCCAACGATCCGCAAGGCAGACTTGCTTGCTTTGCCTTTCCCTGAACTATTAGAAGATAAAACTTCAAATGCATCGCTTATTTCAGCTGCATTTGGTCTTTCGTCTGTTGAGAACGCGCTTATTGATGATTTTTCTAAATTTTCGCTTCCGGATTTCAAAGCAGCACA
Organism: Candidatus Sumerlaeota bacterium; assembly: GCA_026398575.1. The sequence goes on from JAPLSP010000050.1 coordinate 8,566, forward strand.
GCAAGTGAAATCGCCTGGTTGTGCTGCTGTTTGGACTCTCGAAGACTCCTGTAATGAGATTGAAACCTATAGCGACTGGTTCCTGCGCGTTTTGCGGTCAGGTTTTGGCTCGGATAAGGCAATGTGTGCAACAATTTTCCGGATGCCCAATCCGTGTGACTCGCCCTTTTGCATGGCAGGCATTCACCTAGACTGGCGTCGGCGCGACCATATTCAATACCAGGACGTAACGGACGGCAGCCTGTTGCGAATCCTACAACAGCAGAACCAAGATACTCTGTCTTCTTCCACTGAACCGTGGGCGGGAATATATTATCGGCGCGTATCGAGAATCTACCAAAGAATAGCCGTTGAGGATCATGGGAATCGGTTTAATGTCCCAACTGTCATTCTAATAAAACCTAACCAAGTTCGATATTGGACTCGGTCCGCAGCACTTCGAGATGCTGACAATGTTGCAGCTGAGATAATGAAACATGGGCAGGAAGGCAGCAATTTGTGACAAATCGCGGCTCGCCCATCAAATGCAGTTATCCTATTCCTGTAGATTTCTGTACGACTGCAAGGAAATGGAAACCCGATGCGATTGATATAATGCTTGGATGCATTTGGAGCGGCTATGATCGGTTGCTGCAAAAAGATGGATTCGTTATTCGGATAGATGACGTGCACTTGGAAGACGAAATTACTATGGCGCTTTATGCTCGCATTCAAGATGTCCAAGACCCGTTCTCGCCATTTGTGGTTGTGCATCAGTGGCCTGAGGTTGAGAAGCAGAAGGACAAGGGGCGACCTCCTCAGTGTGATCTCGGGTTTCGTCCTCGTGATGGTAACCTCCGTTCTCACTTCACCATAGAAGCGAAAAACATCCTTACCGAAGGCGCAGTTGCACCCTATGTCAGCGAGATTAATGACAATTTTTTAACAGGGCGTTATTCTACCTTTTCAAGCGAAGCGGCAATGCTAGGGTATCTATTGTCAGGCAACCCGCAAAAGACTTTTGATGCAATTTCTGCAAATCTCGGCGTTACATTACAGATACATACCTCTTTTGCGCACAGACATCAGCGCTTCTCTGATCACCAACGGAAAAATGGGAACGACGTTGACCTAGCAATCGTCCAAAACTCTATGCGCTGCCACCACCTGCTCCTTAGTTTTGCCCCGGTAACATACGAAGGTGACTCTAGATTAAATATGAGGGCATAGCGGCGAACAACGACAGCAATTAGCATAGGTATTTATAATTTGCCAATCACAATAATGTTTTCCAGAGTACAGGTAATGACTCTAATCCTCAAAGTCTCGTAGGTTCACACTTTCCTTCCTGTGCTCTTTACATAATACAGGAATACTTAGATCAGGCTATTGCGGTGGATAGTGAGTTTAAATATTGCTATGCGCTGCAAATTTACCTCCTTCATTAATGCCCGTTTGGGCACAATGCCATTGGTAGTCCTAGTGGCGTATTCATTAAATGCTGCCATTGAGATGAAAAAGGAGGAATTGAAAACGTCAACATTTGAAGGAGAAGACAAGGGTGGTGTCGCGCCAATTGAGGCAAAAAAATATGTGCAAAAAGCTACCGGAGCAGGCAGTAGTTTGCCATTAAGCAACGCAGTCGCTGTTTGGCACATGGGGGATTTGCGCGACGGCGCCGGCGCGAGCAGCGCGCTTGCGATCCACGGCAATGTGCGGCTGGGCGTTGCGCTGCAAGGCAGGGAACGCGAGGAGTCGTTGCGGCGCGGCGGCGATGGAATGGCGGCGGATTTCAGCAGTGGCGGCTGGCTGTCGGCGGGACAGGGAGCGGACGGCGAGCTGAACATCTCCAGCGCCGCGCTGACGCTCTGCGCGCGATTACGCGATCCTTCCGGCAAATGGGATGGGCCGATATTTTCAAAACACGGCGGCCATGCGCGGCTGAGCTACAATCTCTTTTCAACCGCGCTGCGCGGAAAGATGGCGATCGGATTCGAGTTGGGGACGAGCTTCAAACCGCAGCCCTTGCAAGTCAGCTTTCCAATAGAGCGGTTGGATGCGACCGCTTGGCATGATGTGATCGTCCGCTATTCGGGCCATCGCCTGGAGTTGTTTATTGACGGCGCATTGGTGGACGAAGAGTGGCCTGCCGGCAGTCTGCGGCTTGCGCGCGACATCCCGTGCCTGATCGGAGCGGAGATCGGCGATGATGGCGTAACGCCGCGCGGCAAATTTCAGGGGCTGATTGATCACATCGCGCTATGGAAGCGCGCGTTGAGCGATGACGAAATTGCGCTGCTGAGCGGCGGGCGCGAAACGATGGCGCAGAGCGAGCAGAAATTGCTGGGCCTTGAAGACCAAGCCATCAAAGAGTTTTGGAGGCCGCGCGGCGACCTCTTTGTCGGCGATTGCATGCCGTTTTTCGATGGGCAGCGCTGGCATCTTTTTTATTTGCAGGACCGTCATGCGCATCGCAGCAAATGGGGCCTGGGCGCACATCAATGGGCGCATGTTTCGACCGCCGACTTTGCGCGCTGGGAGCGCCATCCGATGGCCGTCCCCATCACCGATTCGAGGGAAGGCTCGATCTGCACCGGTTCGACGTTTTTCCACGACGGCGAATATCGCGCATATTACGCCGTGCGCTCGATTGACGGCTCGCCTGCGCCGCTGTCCATGGCCATGAGCCGCGACGGCGTTCATTTCACCAAGACCGATTGGCGGCAGACGCTCACGGCGCCCTATACCGGCGCGTCGGCTCGCGATCCGAATGTTTTTCAGGATTCGCGCGACGGCTTGTTTCATATAATCGTGACGACCTCGCAGGCCGATAAGACCGGAGCGGATCGCGGCTGCCTGGCGCATCTGGTTTCCAAGGACCTGCGCCAATGGGAACAGCGCGCGCCGTTCATCGTTCCGGGATTGCCCGGCGAGCCGGAATGCCCGGAATGGTGGGAGTGGAACGGCTGGTATTATCTCGTATTCAGCAACGGGGGCATTGCGCGCTACCGGATGTCTCGCGATCCGCTTGGACCATGGACGGCGCCGGCAGTGGATGCCTTCGATGGCCGGCATTGCATCGTGATGAAGTCCGCGCCTTTCCTCGGCGGGCGACGCATCGGAGCGGCTTTTCTGCCAAGGGCGGGCGGAGGCTATGCCGGCAATGTCATCTTCCGTGAACTGATCCAGCTGAAAGACGGCGCCCTGGCGACGCGATTCGTTCCAGAGCTGATGCCGAAAATCGGCGAGCCTGCAAAATTGAAGCCAATCGCCTCTGAAACGAATGCTGCGGATGGGAGCGGCAAATTTGTCATCCGCTCGACCGGCGCCAGAGGTTCGCTTGCGTTTTCCGGCCTGCCACATAATGCGCATTTATCGGCGCGTCTTCATGCGCTGAGTGGGACGGAGTCATTCGGCCTTGTCCTGCGATTAGGCGAAGATAAAAGACTCGCCACGGAAATTCGCTTCATCCCTGCCAAGCGCCGCGTCGAAGTCATCGGCGGCGCCGCGCTCGATCAGGTGGATGGATTGAATGACGAAATGACGATTGATCTCTATCTCAAAGAAGACATGCTCGATATCTGCCTCAATGGCCACCGCACGCTGGCAAGCCGCGTGGCCGATGGGCATGGCGACGGATTGGTCTTTTTCAGCGAAGGCGGCGAAACGTATCTCGACGCCCTCGAAGCGCGCCCGTTGATTGTAGCGCCTTAGAATTTTTTGCCAGGGAGGAGTGCTGTTTTCAAGAAAATTGCCCTAAGGCGGGCATGGGCGCAGGGTGGAATTCCAATCAAATATTTCACAGAAGGCCGAGCCGCCACCAGCGACCTTGTGTCGGTGGAGCGATGATTGGCGGCAAGTGGACGGCAAGTGGTCTTTCAGTATTGATTGAAGGGTTGGATCCATGAAAAAAAACCAACCCCGGAGGGAATGCCCGACAAACAAAAGACGAATTCCATACCTTTTGATTTTTCAAAAATGCGCTTGGAAGAAAGGAACGAATCTTCATGATTAGGGCCCTCTCTATTGCCGTCGCGCTGAGTGGCGCTTTCGCTTTTCTTGTCGGCGCCACCAGCGGACAATCCTCGATTTCCGTGGCTGGACCGCAAGCGGCGCCTTCGGGAATCGTGAATGGGATCAAGGTCTTGCCGGATAAGGCGCCGGATTGCGCTTCGCTCAAGACGATCGCCGAGACGGTTACGCGCGGTTGCAGGAACAACGACGAGAAGGCCATCGCGGTTTATAATTTCATGCAACTGACTCAGTATCACCGGCAATATCCGAGCGAGCCGGGCGGCATCCCCGTGCTCAAGGAAATCAACTGTTATGGGTGGAGCCTTTGCGGTGGTCTGCACTCGGAGCAGTCGGCGATCTGGCGGGAGCTGGGTTGGGACTGGCGCTTCGTCGGCTGGAGCGGACACACCACCGTCGAGGCCAAGTACGACGACCGCTGGCATTATCTGGACGTCTTCCTGAAATTCTATGCCTGGGCGCCGGACGGCAAAGGCGGGCGGACCATCGCGGGCGAGGACGAACTCAACAGCAACGCGCAGGAGCTGATCCAGGACGCCTTCGTCATGGACAAAAGCCGCGGCTGCGTTTATATGAAGGACAACCCGTTTGCCATGAATGGCGCGAAGGCCAACTGGCGCGCGCCGGAGTTCCTTGCCTGCGGCGACACCATCGCCGATGTCATCGGGGGCCTGAAGACCCATCGCGGCGCCGGGCGATCGGAAGGCTGGGCCGCAATCAACCACGCCAGTGGCGGCTATTCGGCCGACGTCAATCTGGCGCCGGGTTTCTGTCTGGAAAATACATGGGACCCCATGCCGGACGCCTGGTATTGGGCCGGACAGAAAGCCGCTCCCGCGCACACCTGCAGCGGCCATAAAGACACCCGCAACGATCCAGGCTTCGGCCTGATTCTGGAGCCTTACATCAACAGCAAGCCGGCCCGCAGCTACGCCAATGGCATTTTATCTTTCAGCGCTGACTTTGCGAACGACACGATCCTGAGTTCTTTTGCCAGTATAGAGAACGTCAAGCGCTCCGGCGCCGCGCTCGCGCCAGCCGAAGCCGGAAAGCCCGCCGCCGTTATTGTCAATCTGTCATCGCCCTATATCATAACGAAAGCAAAGGGTGAGGCGGCGGGAGCGGAAAAGGCGGAAGTCTCCGTTGACGGAGGCAAGACATTCAAGGCCGTGGAGATGAAGGATTTTTCCCCGGCAGTGAAGGGGCAAACTGCGGCGCTTTTGAAAGTGACTTTTGCGGAAGCCCTCAAGTCGCTCAAGATCGAAGCGGTGGTCCAAAACAATCCGGGCGCGCTGCCGTATCTGTCGCCGGGCAAGAATGTCATCGCGGTTTCCGTCACTGATCCCAAGGCGCTCGGAAACAACAAACTCGTTGTTACTTACGCCTATCGCCTGGGCTTGCGCGCGAAGTCCTTTGAACAGCTTTGCGACCAGGGTAAGGAAATCGCAAAACAGCATGACGCCACGTGGTCGGGCGCCATCACCTGCGTGCAAAAGACATTCGCGGCCAAGGACCTCCCGGCCACGTTCGAGATTGATTGCCCGACGCCGAAGGGGCGGTATCCCGTCTATCCGCGCATGATGTTTCTGCGCCGCGAAGTAGTTGCGCCGGATTCGCAGCCGCAGCCGCTGCCCGCCGGCGCTCAGGAGGCAAAGGCCGCGCCCGATGAAGAGCTCCTGAGTTTGCCCAATCCGTTCCTGGTGGGAACGGAGACGCCGCCGCCCGTCAAGACGCGTCCGGTCAGGACCGTCCAGATTCCGCTGACTTATTCCCATTACGTGAGTGAGAAGGGCGAGGTTAGCGACAAGGGAACGTTGCGCTGGCCGAAGGTCCAGAGCGAGGAAGGCAAAGTCATCGCGGGCGCCATCATCATCACGGGCGATCTGAAGGCATTGCCATCAAAGGGCATAAACGCCGTGCGCTTGTTGGTTCCCGTTGCTCAAGGCCATAACCAGGCCGCCACAAAGCTAGGCGTGGTTTTCCTGAAGAAACCCGTCGAGTCAGGCAAGGCCTGCAACGTGAAGGAACTGGCCGAGGCCGCCGCGACCACGATCATCCCGAAGCAACCTGCGGACGCGGCTGAATACAAGCCCGCCAAGATGTTTGCAATTGATGTTACTCGCGCCGTCAAAGCCGTGGCGTCCGGCGAAATGAAATTCAACGGCCTGGCGCTGCGCATTGTGCCGGATCGCGCAACGGACGAGGGCTGGACCGTGCGCTGCGATGTTTCGCCGAGCGAGAAGATTTATCTGGAGGTTGATGTCAACGAGGATTGAGTTTTGGAGAGGGCGTGGCGTTGATTGGACTGGTCGGACTGGTCGGACCGGTCGGACGAGTCGGACGGAGCGGGGCGGATCAGGCGGATCCGCCCCAATTGCATTTTTTGCGATTTCCAACATCCTCAATAACCGGATGGAGGTTAGTTCACACAGGATATCCCACCGTCTGAGCGAAAAGAGCGCGCTGATCGGGGCGCAGTTTGAGCGTCGTGGTCAGGTCCGGCTTGTTGCAGTTGTGGAACCATGCCGCCAGGCCTTGTGAGGCGGCGAAGAGGTAAACGTTGCCGGCGATGAGGCCGCAGTCAACGCCATAGTACATCTTCTGAATCTCCACGTCCTTCAGGCCGGGTTCCTGAAACGGCGCTCTGGCGAATTTGGCCATATCCACAACGTAGATGAGTCTCACGGGAGCGGTGGCGCCGCTTCCACGTCCGCGTCCCGCTTTCGCGCGCAAGTCCCCGGCGACTATGGGATTGAGGCAATGAGCAACCCCATCATAAAGGTAGATGCCTTCAGGCATGGCGACATAGATGTCAATTTCCTGCGAGTTGCTGGCCGAGGCGGCGGTTCTTCCCGTCCGGCCCGAGGGCCCCTTCTCGCGGTTCACTCCGAAGGCCGCCCAAAGGAGATTCGACAGCATTTGCGGGGGAAGTTTTTCCGGTTTGATGCTGCGGATCGTTTTTCTTTCCCAGAGCGACACGAGCACAGTTTTGCCGCCGTCGGTCTGCGGTTTCATGAGCTTGATCGGCTGCAAATCAGTGACCGGTTGCAGGGCTTGGGCGGCGCCGGATGTCTCTTGGGAGGCGGCAGGTTTATCTTGCGCGAAACTGGACGCGGCGCCAGCAAGAACAGTGAGGGCCGGCAAAGTTTTAACGAGTGTTCTGCGATTCATAGTACCCTCCGATGGCGATAGTGTAAAGACTCGCCGGCAGGATGCCGGCGCTCCCAGTGATTCATCGTATCCTCCGATGGCGATAGTGTAAAGACTCGCCGGCAGGATGCCAGCGCTCCCAGTTAAAATAAAACGGGAGGATCGCGGAGGGCGCCCAAACGATCCGGCGCCCCCCATGCTCCTCCTCTGATTGATTGCTCCCCTGGAATTCGCTGATCAGAATCCCGCTGCTGGAGCGCCCGTGGCCGATTTTCCACCGGTACCGGTGTCAGTCCCGCGGTTGTGGGTGTTGTGGGTACCCGCGCCACCCGCCCCGCCCGCGCCTGCTCCACCTGCGCCAAAGTTTCTCGTGCCGCCGCCCGGAGCGCCTGCGCCAGTAGCCGGAGCGCCGCCGCCCCCCGGAGCGCCGCCGCCCGGGCCGCCGCCTCTGTTGCCGCCCATAGCAGCCGTAGCCTCTTTCAGTTTGGCCAGCTGATCTTCCGTCAGAACTTTTTTGAGTTCCTTCTCAAGGTCCTCGCTGACGATTTTCATCGCGGCGGTCGCGCTGGTCATTCCGCCGGGATCACGCATGCTTGATCTTGCCTTGTCGCGGGCTTCCCATGCCTTCTGAAAAGCGGGACGAAGCGCGGTCAGCTTTGCGTCTTCAAATTTTGGATCGGCCGACAATACCAGCCAGTAGCTCTGGACAGATTGCATCGCCTGAAACGAATCTCTCATCGCCTGCATCTGCGCAGGATCCATGTTTCCGCCGCCTGGTCTGCCGCCTTGTCTTCCGCCTTGTCCACCGCCCGGCTGTCCGCCCGGCTGGCCGCCCTGCGCTGCATTTACGCCTCCCGGCGCAACGCCTTGCACTCCGCCTTGCGCGCCTGCAGCTGCGCCATGGGCGCCGCCCTGCGCGGCATTGTGGTCGCCGCCACGCGCCGCCGTACGGTCTCCGCCTTGCCCCTTGCCATGCTGATGCTCCTGGGCCTGAGAATACGCAGACAGGGTCACAGCCAGGAACAGCGCCCCCGCCAAGCTTACCAGATTCAGTCCTTTCCTCATCACACGCCTCCTTCCACCTATATAGATTATCTTACGGCCGGCTTTTCGTCCGTCTGTCTGAGAATAAGCAAGATCAGCGCCATAAATTTAAGACTCATAATAGCAATAATTTACAGTGAATCAGACCATTTCTTTGGATAAAATAAATCCCATATAGTACACAAAATGGCCCTATTTGTTCTTTTTGAGACTGCTTTTTCAATTGACGATAACCACCAAATTAGATATTGCTATTTTAGTTATCTTTCTGCCATGCGGTAATCGCTAAAATCCAGCCGCTGGGGCGCCGGTAGCTGGTTTGCCTGGCGCCGCATCCGGCCCCTCAATGCCGCCGCCCGCGCCGCCCATGCCCCGGGTACCCATGCCGCCGGGACGCATTCCGCCAAAGGGATTGGAGGATTCCTTGATTTTTTTGTATTGGTCTTCGGATAAAACTTTCTTCAGGTCTTTATCAAGGTCGTCACTTGCGCTTTTGACTGCGCTGGCTGCGCTGGCGATATCGCTCGTTGCCTGGTCGCGAGCCTGGCATGCCTTGATGAAGGCAGGACGAAGCGCGAGCAATTTAGCGTTCTCTATCTTGGGATCGAACGACAGCTCCAGCCAGTAGTTCTGGATCGTTTGCGCCGCCTGAGAGATCTCAAAAAACGCCCTCATGTCCAAATTCCCTCCCCCGCCGAATCCTCCCATGCCGAATCCCCCACCGCCAAATCCGCCCATTGTTCTCCCGCCCTGTCTCCCGCCTTGTCCCTGACCTGCATCTGCGCCCGGCCCCGCATTCCCCCCGCCTCCCGGACTTGCGGGGAATCCGCCTCCTTGTCCCTGCTGAGGAGGTTGTGAAAACGCCGACAGGGCCAGCGCCAAAGTCATTACCACGGCCCCTGCCAAACTTGCCTTTGTTCTTCGTCCGTTCATTGTAGAGCTCCTTTTGAATAATATGATTCGCAACACAATCCGCGTTTGTTTCTCTTTATGCCCATAGAGCAAAATCAGCGCCATTGATTAAAGCCATGAAATCAAACTCATAAGAGGGATGTGATGCGCATAATTTGCGCAAACCGGCGCGGCGCTATGCGCAGAATCTGCGCAGCGCGCATCTTCTATCGTATCCATTCCGCAATGATGAGCGGCTCGCTGCCGGCAGAAAATCCCATTCCCATCATACCGCCGCCGCGCGTACGGCCTCTCCCGCCAAAACGGCTGAACCCGCCCGATCCGCCCGCATCTCCTGAAAAACCGGGAAAATTGCCCGGTCCGCCAGCCATATCGGGAGGCGCGGGAGAACCATCCGGGGCGCCTGGTCCACCCGGTCCGCCCGGTCCACCAAATCCACCGCCGCCCCCATCCCCCATCGCCATCCGATTCCGATCGGACGCTGTCGCGGAAGCCGTGGTGGCAAGAACAACGGTTTCGATTCTCGCCATCCTCTCATTGGGCCACAACCGCCCTTGGAACTGAACGATGGAATCTGCCGTGCCGATATAATAGACCCTGCCGTCCTTGCCCGCATACTCCCAAACATCTGAGTTCACTTTATCAATGAGTTGATCATCGGTCAATCCTTTATAAGCCTCGATGCGCTCCTCCTCTTTTCCCGCCTGACCGGGACTGGGGCGATTTTCCCCCGCCCCGCCACTTGAACCGAAGCGCCCCCCCATTCGCCCACCCCGTCCGCTGCGCGCCGGCGATTGCATCGTACTCTCATTAATCAAGCGCCATTTGCCGATGAAATGCAGATGTTGAAGCAACTGGTTTCCGGCAATGACGACGCTCCCGGCCGGAACGTTGCGTTCGAGCGCGGCGGTTACCTTCGCCAGCGGCGCGGCGCCGTCATGCAGGCGTTTGAGCGCCTGAAACGAAGGCGACGCGCCCCACGTCGCGACGAGCGCCAGCGTTGCGATGGCGGCCACACCCGCCGCGCGAGGATAGGCCTGACCCGCCGCCGCAAGCAGCCAGACACCGCCGAGCGCATAGAAATAATAGGTAGGCACCAGGAAGCGCAGATTCATCGTTGAGTCTCCCCGTGCGCCGTCCCAGTAATAGGCCATGTAAAGAATCGTCGAAGGAACGATGAGCAACGAAAGCAAGACGCCGCGCCGCCAGGTTTCGCGCCGCGCGCACAAACCCGCCGCGCCAGCCAGACCCAATACAAAGAAAGGCCCCATGCCGGAGCTCTGCAAAGTGTCGAAATATGAGGCGAAATGGCTCCTGAGATAATTCCATCCGAAGCCGGTCTGTTCATTCGTCAGGGCATAGCCGGTCCTCCAAAATGCGCCAAAAGCCAGTTGATTGCGGATGAACAGGGCGCCCATCGGGATCGCCAGTCCGGCGACGCCCGCGATCAGCGAGCGCCAGGTTTTTTTGTCGTTGCGCAGGCTCAGCAGCACAAAAAGCCCACAGGCGGCGGCCATCAGTATCTCTGGATAGCGAACGCTCGGAATAATGCCGAGCGTAAGACCGGCGGCGAAGGCCCAGAGCGGTGAACGCGTCCGCTCCCACAGGGCGGTGAAGAGCACGCCCCAGACGCAGAAAAATGCGGAGGCGCAATGCGCGAAATGGCTTAGCGCGTGCGCATTGGCGCCGGGATTGAGCGCCATGACCGCCATCGCCAGCAGCGCCCACCACGGCCCCACCCACAGCCGGCAGAGCAAAAACAGCCCGAGCAGCGTCAAACTGGACATCAGCGGATCGGTGATGAGCGCCGCCGCCGGTCCACCGAGCTTCATGGCTGCCGCCTGCAGAATGGGCAATCCGGGCGGGTATCGAGAATAATAGCGATACTTTTTTTCATCGCCCATTTTCGCCTCGGCGCCGGCGGAAGAAGAGTCAGCGACCGAACCGGACGTGGAAATGAAGGCTGAAGCAGGCGCAATGGCGGAAGCGAGAGCGGAAGCTGGCGCTATGGCAGAAGGAGAGCCGGACGCAGGCGCCATGGTAGAAGTGGAGGCGGAGGCAGGGGCTTTCGCAGCGGCGGAGCCGGACGCGGAACCGCCAACCGGCGTTTTGAGCCAATGCGTCCCAACGTATTCCAGAGGCGATTCCAGCGCGAACCAGGACCGTCCTGTGTTTGCAATAAGAGCGGCTTGACCGAGATAACCGTTGGCGTCGGGAGTGGAAATCGCCGGCTCGAAAAAACCCATCAAAAAGATGAAATGCGAGAGGCATAAAACCCCGGCAAGCGCCATCGGCGTCCACTCGCGCAAGCCTTGCCGTTTGGCCGCCTGTAATGACGACGCCGTCATTGTCTCCGTTGCTTCCATTTTCCACCTTCCAAAGATATTATTTCGCCTGGGAGCGCGGGCGTCCTCGCCCGCTAAGCTCATCGGACTGACACGGACCTACACAGACGGGCACGGACCTACACGGACGAACATGGACCGATTGTACTCGCCCGCTATACCCATAGAAGAGGATCAGCTGTTGCGGGCGAGGACGCCCGCGCTCCCAGGAAGTTATGCAAGGAATGTGCCAATGCGCGGATTCAAGATTGTGCCCTGAATTTACGGCTGAGAAATGAGAATGGCATTCCTTTTGCTCCAGTGCTTTCAAAATACATCGCAGACGGCGGTCAGATAAACAAGGATCTGTAGAATGAGATTACTTATGCTCAAGTCCCCGGTAGCGATGGGGGCCTTCCTTTTTGCGGCGGCAGCGGTTTTCGCACAGCCGTCCACAAGGCCGCCCACAAAACAGAATAATGCCGCAGCAGCAAATGTAGTTAAAATTCGATCTGACAGCTACATCACCACCGCCGCCAATGGCGACGGTATTCCCTACCCCGCCTCCAAAAACACCTACACCGTGCGTGACGGCGCCCGCGCCATTCAGGTACCCAAGGGAATGGTTTATATCCCCGCCGGCAATTTCACCAGCGGCACGGGCGCGAGCGCCCAGACGGCTTATCTCGATGGCTATTGCATCGGGAAATTTTTGGTCACAAATGCCGAATACAAGGCCTTTCTCGACGCCACAGACGCCACTGGCTATCCCGAGTATTGGCCGGAAGACGTCTATCCCGCCGGCAAGGCGAATCATCCCGTCCTCTATATTTCGCTGACCGACGCCCTGGCCTATTGCGCATGGGTAAGCGTGAATACCGGCTGGAATGTCACCATCCCGTCCTCCGCGCATCTGGAGAAAGCCGCGCGCGGGCCCAACGCCTACCTTTATCCGTGGGGCGCCACGCAAGACACCAGCTATAGCGGCGGCGTGCTGACCAGCAAATTCAGCTATAACGGGGTCTGCGCGGCATACTACCTCAAAAATTTCCCCAATATGACGGTGACTTATAGCAATGCAAATTCCCCCTACTACGCAACCACAACAACCGTCAGCCAAATCGCGGCCTACAACACCAGCGGAACTCCCACTTATTTATCCATTAGCTCCAGCGGCGCCATAAGAGGCTGGGTTGATCATAACACATGGACCGGTTTCATTTACACCGATCTGTTTGACGCGTTGAATGCCGTCGGCGGATACACCGCCGCCGTCGGCAGCTATGCCAATGGCGTGAGCGCCTATGGCTGTTATGACATGGCGGGCAACGCCTGGGAATGGACCACCACTCCGATCATCGCCACCAACGGCGCCGAGGCCGGCAAACTCGTCAATGAAATCCGCGGGGGTTCGTGGTATGCCAATGGCACAAGCTGCCGCTGCATCGGTCTGGGAGAAGGCCGCTCTGCTGCGGGCGCATACAATACCGTCGGCTTCCGCATTGTGATGCTCCCTGCCGCCCCTCCTCTTAAAAAGGCTATCCGATGAACTTCAGGCGATTCTTGTCATAAACTCCACGGTTCGCGCATCGCGCGCGTGCGTAGGCGGTTGGCTTCCTCGTCAGCGATGAATTCCTCTTTGACGGGATCGAACTTCAGCTTGCGCCCGAGCTCCCAGGCCATCGCGGCGGCATGGCAGGCGATGTGCGAGGAGCGCATGATCCTGCTGTTGCACGCGGTCAGGAGCCTGGACTTGACACAATCCAGAAAGTTGCGCCCGTGCGAGCCGGCGTCGGTACCGACGCGCTGCGAAATCGCTCTCAGCTCGGACTTGAGCGACGCGGGATGAGTGATAATCTCGCCGCTGTCGCCTGTCTCGATCCAACCTTCATCGCCTACGAAGCGAACGGGGCAGGTGCCCGTCGAAGTGCGGTATTGCGGATCGCGATTGCCGAAGGCGTCATCCAGAAAATCTATTACGAGCTTGACGCCGTTGGCGTAGCGGGCGGTGATGTTGTCTTTCGTCGGCTCGAATTCCAGCGGCGCCGAGCCGTCGGACTGGTTGGCCCATTGGCACAAGTCCATGGTGTGAGCGGCCCAGTCCAGGATCGTGGCGCCGGAATCGAAATCGTAGTGGCCGCGCCATCGCCCTTCGACGTATTGCTTGTTATAGGGCCGCCATGGCGACGGACCGAGCCACCGGTCCCAATCGCACTCTTCGATGGGCGGCTCGGGTTCGGCCGGGAGCCAGTCGAACCGGACCTTGGGACGATAGCTCGATGCGTGCATCGTATGGACTTTGCCCAGTTTCCCGCTGTGGACAAGATTTACGGCGAACTGGAAATTGGAGATGCTGCGGCGCTGCGTCCCGGCTTGGAAGACGCGCCCAAGGCGGCGCATCGTATCGTCCAGCGCCTGCACCTGGCCGATGGTGATGCCGCAGGGCTTCTCGCTGTAAACGTCTTTGCCCGCGCGCGCCGAGAGGATCGAGCCCATCGTATGCCAGTGATCGCCCGTTGCGACCAGGACGGCGTCAATGTCCGGGCGCGCCAGCAACTCGAACATGTCGCGATACATGACGCAGTCCTTGTTGCCGTATTTGGCGTCGGCCATGGCTTTGACGGCTTCGCGGCTGCTGCGTTGCACGTCGCAAATCGCGACGAACTGGACGTCGCTTTCCGCGAGGAAGCAGGTTAGATCATGCCGCCCGCGCGGACCGATGCCGATGGCGCCCAGCACGATCCGCTCGCTCGGCGTCACGAAGCCGTTCCTGCCCAGGACGCGCGCCGGGATGAAATAAGGCGCGGCCAACGCGGTGGCGGCGGTGGCGATGAATTTTCTGCGGGTGGTTATCATTGTTGGATTCCTTTCTTCATTTCGTCGTGGCGCCAAACACAACCTAAAGGTTGAACTCCAAACACCGCCTGAAGGCGGAACTCCATGCAGATGTCAGTAAGCGGTCCATGCCTTTGCGGAAATTGGGCTTTCCGAAATCAGGGTTAGGAGCGATTGCGGCGCCAGAGTCAGGTGGATGCCATCCGCCGCCGATGTCACGGGCGCGAGCTCCTGATAGTCCTCTCCTTCTCCGGTACGGATTGCCCGGAATTTTAATCCGGAAGGCGCTCCCGAGATCACCGCCGCGCGCGCAGGGCCTAGATTCAAGATATGCATTACGAATTGCGTCCTTAGCCCTGCGCTCTTGCGGAAAGCCGTCATCATCACCGGCGCCTTGTCGGATGTTGTCGCAAGCGCTTCGCATCCGTGCGGGGTCAGGTTGCAGAATTGCTTTATGAACCAGAATCTGCGTGTTGGCGCGAGCTGCGTTCCACTGGGTCCCTCCGACACATTGACCAGACTGTAATCATCCGTGAATTCCCATTGCATCATTCCTTGCGGGCGCGCGTAAAGCAGCAATTCCTGGTACATCTGAATTTCCTGCAGCGCATAGATGCCGTTGCCGAGCACGGCGGGCGAGCGCCAGGCGTCCGCATTCGTGCCCACCTCCCCGATCAGCAGCGGCAGGCCGAGGCTTGAAGCCAGATCGCCCCACGCGCTGTACTGAGCGGGCGTGCCGCCGCCCCACGAGTGCATCGAGACCGCCCCCACAAAGCGCATGGCGTCGGGATCGGCGACGGCCGCTTGCGTGAAGGCGATGGAATCGGGACTGCCCGTGTCGCCCAATACCATGCGCGTCTTCAATCCCAGCTGCTGAAGATGCGCTCCAACACGCTTGATGGCGTCGCGATGCTCCTCCGGCGTGAAGAGCGTGAAGACGCCCGCGTTGGGTTCATTGAAGGAGAAGAAATCCGGTTCGACGCCGTATTGCTGTCGCGCATAGAGAAGGTACGAGCCAATACACCTCAGAATGTCGTCCCACTGTTCCGGCGCGATGACGCGATTGTAGGTATATGAGGGCTGGCCGGGATCGGTGTATGCCCACTCCGGCAGATGCCAGGCCGAGGCCATATAGGGAATGCCGCGGCGTTGGATTTCTTTCGCCAGCAGAAACTCCGCGTGCAGGTCGCTTCCGGCTGTATCGTTCACGGCCATCGCCGCCCAATCCGTATCCGACGTGATATGCGCGTTCGTTGGCTCCCAGGCCGCTAGCGACGTCTCGACGCGCGCCCATCCCGAATTCAACGTATTCAGAGTATAGCTGGTGACCGGCGATTGCTTATCGAAGCAGTAATTGCCGCCGATGCCTTCGAGCCGATAGCGTCTTACGGCGGGATTCATGGTGAGATTGGCGGCGCTCATATCGGGCGACATCTCCGCCGAAAGCGCATAGGATATGGCGTAGCTTTCCCCGGCCAGAAGATCGCCGGGGCCGAACGATGTGAAAACCGCATACCGGTCGCTGCCCCAGGTTCGCTCGTCTTGCAGCAGGATATTATAGGTCTGGCTGAAATCGAGGGTGATCGAGGTCGCGCCGCTTGAGTTCGTGAAGACCGCCTTGACGGCGTCGGCCTGCAAGAAATGCGGGTCCGGCGGCGTGACGGCGGGAAACGGCGCGCTGGTTTCCGATCCATCCGCCGCCTGAAGCCGGCAAACGCCGCTCGTAAAATCCATCGCCGGCAGATATAGGAAAAAGTAGATCCCTTCGAGCGACAAATCCGTTTCCGCGGTGATGGTCACAGTGCAATAAGTGGCCGTCGTCGTTTCATCGAATACTTCATAGTAATTGCAGGAGGTGGCGGTGGTAACCTGAATGCGTCCGGAGAATTCCATCCGATTGAGCGCGCCGGTGCTGACCAAATCCGTCACGTTCCATGGCGCCATGGAAACAGTCTGATTCCAATCCGGATCGGGAAGCAGAACATCCGTCCCCACCCGGATCAAATTATGCGAAGCATTGACCGTCGCGATCCTTCCGCTGATATCCGTCAAAATTTGATTCGCCGCAAAACTGTTGCAAGGAGCAGTGAAAGCAATAAACGCTATCACTATCAAAGCTCGGAAAGATGAAAATGGAAAATAACTGTGGGTCATGCTTGAGCCCCCTATGACAAAATCATGTCTGACAAGACGATAAAAGCATGAATTTTCTCTGATGGCCTTTTTAAGCGCTTGCGATTTTTAATATTTTATCTTTCCGATTCATTGGCGCTCTCCTTTCTCAGTGAATGGATTCTTCGGACATTAAAAGATCGCGCAATATCAACGCGTAAGCGGCAAGGATCACGGGATACAGCTCCACAAAGATCCTGATTTCGTTGAGGGCGCCCACCAGCGTCATGCCGAGGAAATATGGAATAAGCACATAAAGCGATTTGCGGATAAAGGTGGATTGAATCCGCTTATGGAAAAACAGAACGGGAAGGATCGCAAATCCGAAGCTGCTGAAGAACAATGGAAGGTTCCAGGGCTGCATGAGAAACTGAAGATTGTCCGAGAAATAAAGATAGAAAGTCCCAAGTTGCGGATTTCCCCTGAAGAGAAACGCCAGATGCAGTTTGATAATCAGCCAGAGGACCATCTGGAGAAAACAGAACGCCGAAACGCGAAGGATCGAAGTTCTGCCAATGGCGGTGAATAAATAAATCAACGCCAGGAAGCACGTGGTCTCACGATTGTAGGTCCCCACGGCAAAGACGATCAGATAAAGCGCCCATTTGCGCTCGACCATGAAGATGAGTCCCAGAAGGAAGAAGACGATGGAACTCATGTCATAAGGAAAGAGCTCGCGCCGCGGCAGGATGAGATTGAATGAGAGAAGATTGAAGAAGAGAAGCGAAAACAGCAGGCAGTATTTTTTGCCTGCGATGAACTTGCCCAAATAATGCGCGCCCAGCAGAATGATGGAAAAGCCAAACAGCGTTTCCAACGCCTGCGTCACGAGTTCCGGCGCAGCCGCCAGGTATCGGGATAAATGCCGGATGACCCAGGGAACAAGGATTCGATATTGAAACGGCGTGAAGGAAACCCCGTTGACAAGCGCCTTCAGGTTGACAATGCCATCCGTCTTGCAGAATGCAAAACGCAGCTCGGCAAAGTAGCAGCTCTCCAAGAGCGCCATCAAAATGGCGAACGGGCCGAAGCCTCGCTCCCACTGAAGCGATTTCAATCTGCCGCAAACGCTCATGACCGCGCTCTTACCTCATACTGCAAATAGCCGGCCTGCTCCGGCGCCAACGGAATGACTCTAAGACCGCCCTCTCCATCCAGTCAACGCCATTGAGCGCGGCGCCCGTCCAAGGGCGCATCCCAAGGCAGCTACCGGCAAGACGTGGCGCCTGTTCTGACAAAATAATGTCTGACAAAACAATGAAAACGCGTTGCCGTTGAATCAGGCAGGAATGGCTTTGTGCCATTATTTGTCGCACATTATTTTGTCAGACCTCTTCCGGCACGCCAGGATAGCTCGGCTGAAATGCGCTCCCCGTCCAAGCGCGTCATAACTTGCGCTTGCCGCGCATCCGCCCCCTTGCTAGACTGCGGACCCATGAAAACGCCAACCCTTGAAGAAGCATTCGCCGCGGTGCAAAAACTGGTCGCAGATTTCCGCGCCAACGAAACGCACTATCTTTCCCCGGCCTATCAGGAATCCGAAGTCCGCACCGACTTCATCAGCAAGCTCTTCATCGCTTTGGGCTGGGATGTGAACCACGACTGGCAGAAGAATCCTTTTCAGCAAGAAGTGAAGGTAGAACGCGGCGTCAGCATGGGCGCCTCGCAACGCCGGGCGGATTACGCCTTTTACATCGCGCCGAATTTTCGCGACGTTCGTTTCTTTGTCAAGGCCAAGAAACCCTTCGGCGACATCGCCACGCCGGACAATTGCTTTCAGGCTATCCGCTACGGTTGGAATGCTCAGACGCCCGTAGCCGTGCTCACCGATTTCGAGCAGTTCCAGATTCTCGACTGCCGCACCAAGCCCGACATTGACGCCGCGCTGAATCAAATCCTGCGCAAATACCACTACAGCGATTACGCCGGCCAAGAGAAGTTCGCCGAAATATTCTATCTCTTTTCCCGCGAGGCTGTGGCGGGCGGTTCGCTGGAAAAGTTCGCCGAAACGCTTCCCCGCCGGCGCGGCAAGGCCGCGCAGCGAGGCTTGCTCAAAGGCGGCTATCAAAGCATTGACGACGCCTTCCTGGAAGAACTCGACGAGTGCCGCGACACGCTCGCCAGGGCTTTCAAAAATAGAAATCCCGATCTCGACGGCGAGACGCTGACGGAGATCACACAGCGAGTGATTGATCGCCTCGTTTTTATCCGCTTTCTCGAAGATAAGATGATTCATCAGGAAAACCTTGTCGCCAACTTCGGAGACAAGGGAACCGCGTGGCAGGATTTCATCGCGGCTTCGCGACGGTTTGATGCCATCTACAACGGTATCGTCTTCAAGCGGCATGACATTGTGGACGCGCCCGGATTCCAGATAGATGACGCCGCCTTCGCAAATATCTGCGGACAATTGGCGCATGTTAATTCCCCGTACGATTTCAACGCCATTCCGATCCATATCCTGGGCAGCATCTACGAGCGCTTCCTCGGCAAAATCATCATCACCACCGACCATCGCGCCCGCGTCGAGGAAAAGCCCGCGGTGCGCAAGGCCGGCGGCGTTTACTACACGCCTGAATACATCGTCCGCTACATTGTCGAGAACACTGTCGGCAAGCTCATCGAAGGCAAATCCCCCGCACAGATCGCCGGGATGCGCTTCGCCGACATCGCCTGCGGCAGCGGCTCTTTCCTCTTGGGCGTCTATGACGTGCTGCTGCGCTATTTCCGCGATTGGCACAATGCGCGCCCAAAGGACGCGGCGAAAGCCGGATGCGTGCAGCGCAATGACGGCGCATGGCATCTCTCCCTGCATCAGCGCCGCGAAATCCTGATCAATAATATCTATGGCGTGGACATTGACCGCCAGGCCGTCGAGGTCGCTCAACTCTCGCTCTACCTGAAGTTGCTGGAAGAAGAGACCACGGCCACGGCGCGCGCGCACCAGTTGGAATTCCACGAAACGCTCCTGCCCCCACTGAATAAAAACATCGTCTGCGGCAATTCGCTCATCGGCACGGACATTTTGAGCGGACAACTCCTTGAGCCGGTCGAGGAAAAGAAGCTCAACCCGATGGACTTTGAGCAGCGCTTCCCCGAAGTCATGAAGCGCGGCGGATTCGATGCCATTGTTGGGAATCCACCTTGGGGCGTAAATCTCAAGGTCGCTGAGAGAAATTATCTAATTCAAAAATCCGTCGAAGTTGCTGACTTTGAATCTTCCCAATACTTCCTTGTAAGATGCAACTCGCTGCTAAATCCTCGCGGCCTCCTTGGCGCTATTGTTCCAAATACTTTCGTGCTGAATGTTTTCGCCAAAAAGTGCCGTGACCGTCTCTTAGCGTTCTTTGCATTGCAGTCCATTCTTGATTTGTCTGATGGGGACGTATTTCTTGGACCAAGCGTTCGTTCCCTGGTAACGATTTTCTCGCGTAACAAGAGGGAGGATTGCCAAATCCTCCGGCTTTCATCCGAAACGAATGCTGCCCATCAGATACATACGGTTTCCCAAAAAGAGCTCTCTGATGCAGAAACGTGGAAAGGCTTTTTGGCAGAAAGAACGCCGCAAGCAGAACTGGTTATCCGGCTGGTTCAAAACAAGCCTTCATTAGCGGACTTTTTTGAAGCTAGACAAGGCTATATCCCTTATCGTACTACAACATTGACGCGACGCTATGGCGCAATAAAAGCTCGAGAAATTGTGAAAAACCGGCTTTGGCATGGAAATAAACGAGTTGATTCAACTTGCCAAAAGGAACTGCAAGGGGTAGATGTCGGGAGGTTTTCACTCAATTGGTCTGGAGTATGGGTGCAGTATGGGGAATGGGTGTCAACGCATCTTCCCTTGACTGTTTTTTCCGGGCCAAGAGTTCTTATTCGCGAGATTACCGGACGCCATCCTCATGCGCTGTCTGCCACCTTTACGGACGAGGTTTTTGTGCATAATCCTAGTGTTCTGGCAGTATTGCCACGATATACGTCAATCTCTCCGAAGTTTGCCGTTGGCATCCTTAACAGCCGCCTCTTGAGTTTAGTATTTTCTCAGGTGGCGCCCAAGGCGGAGAAAGGCCTATTCCCGAAAATAATCATAACGGATGCCAAGCGATTGCCTTTCCCAGCAATGAATCTTGAAGATAAAGCCACCAAAGTGCGGCATGATCGCATGGTTTCGTTGGTGGACCAAATGCTTTCAGCAAAAAGGCATCTGGCCGCGGCGAAGAGCGACGGCGACAAGGATTTCTATGGCGCCAAATGCGCCGCGCTGGACCGCCAGATTGACGCATTGGTCTATGAACTCTACGGCCTGACCCCCGAAGAAATCCAGATCGTGGAAGGCGCCCTTCTTCATGAGCTCTAAAAAACAAGGCTCCGGTTATTGGCCGATCATGCTTAACCTGAGCTTCATGCTGCTCTTTTTCGCGCAGGTGGTCTCGTTTCTGGGCGACCGGCTGGATCAATTCACGCTGCTGGAGCTGGCCCGCGTCCATTCGTATCTGTTTTCGGCCCGCGACATCAAGGACCCGCAGCGGCTGGCGCTGCTTCTGAGCGACCGGAAAAATCCGGTGTCGCAGGATATCCTGGAACGGCATATTTCAAAAGAAGGCGCGCGCCTGCTGGAGAGCTACGATAGCGCGATGCTACCGCCGCCGGCGCTCTCTCTCGCCATGCGCGAGGCGCTGAACCATGCCATCAAGAGCGCGGATTTCTATGATGCAAAGCGTTTTGCGAACGTCGCGCTGACGACGCAATGCCAGAAACTGCTCCTGCAAAAACAGGAGAGTCTGAAGGTGGCGGATTTGAACCGGCGGCTGCTCGAGGTGGCGTATCCGGGCATGTTCACTCCGCGCGATCCCTCGACGGACAACAGCGACCTCATCATGACACTGATCGCGCTGTTCATGCACATCCCTTTCATCCTCCTCGCGCCGCTGGTCGGACCGATTGTGGACCGCTTCTCGCGTAAGACGGTTCTGATCGTCGCCAGCTTTTTCCAGGGCGTGATCATCTGCTCGATCCCTTTCCTGCGCGACGCGCCGTTCGTTCAGGAAAACGCCGTCGCGATGATCTATCTGGTCATGTTTCTCGTCAGCGTTTTCACGGCGTTCTTCATTCCGGCCAAGCAGGCGCTGGTCGCCGAACTGGTTCCAGGCCCTTACCTGATGGCCGCCAACAGTTTGACCACGTTCGCCGGAACGATCATGAACAGTCTCGGGGCGTTCGTGGCCGCCGAAATGTTACGCCAATACGGCCATAACCTGAACATCTGCTTTTACATAGATACGGCCACTTACGTCATCGCCATCGTTCTCTTCGCCCTCATCGCGATCCCCAACACGCCGGAAATCCAGGCGCTGCGCCGCCAGCAGCGCGAAGGCAAAGAATCGTTCTTCCGCGAAATTTCCGAGGCGCTCAAATACGTCCGGCGGCACGCGCGCCCCTTCAAACTCATCGCGCTGTCCGCCAGTTTTGCCGCGATTGCCGGCGGGATCTATTCCCTCATCAACGCAAAAGTCCTGGGCCAGATGCGCGCCTCGACGGAAACTTACGGCCTGTATCAGGGCATCCTGGGGCTGGCTCTGATCGCCGGCGGGTTGCTCATGACCATTTATCACCGGCGCGTCAAGGCTTATGAAAGTTTTGCCTCCAAATTGTTCATCCTGGTGGCGATCAGCGCTGTATGGATCGCGGCCGCCGGCGACCTGCGGATACATAACGTCTCGGAAAGCGCCGCCGCTGCCGCCCAGCGCATTTATTTGCGCGTGTTCGAAGGAACCCTTGCGATCTCATGGTCCATCGTGCCCACGATCATTATCGGCATGTGCGGCGGCGCGCTGATGGTCTTCATCGCCACGCTGATTCAGCGCAGCGTTCCGAAGCGCTATCATGGCCGCATTTTCGCGCTCGATAACATGCTTTATTTCCTGATGCTGATCACAGCCTTCGGCGTCAGCGCTCTGGGGCAGAAAATGATCAAGCAAGACCGGATGACGCTTATCCATTTCGGGATGTGCGTCGGCGCACTGGCCCTGGCGGTTTCGTTCGGGATCGTCTGCTCGACCGAATGGCTGCGCTATAAGTGGATACGGCGCATGGGACTGCCGCTCCTCAGGATGTATTGCCGCCTGGAGATCGAAGGGGAGGAAAACATCCCCAGGCGGGGCGCGCTGATCGTAGCCGCCAATCATTCGAGCTGGATAGATACGGTCCTGATCGGCGCCGCCGTGCCGCGCGTCGTTCATTACCTGACCACCACGGACCTATACAACTACTGGCTCTTCCGCCCGTTTATGAAACTCTTTGGCGCCGTCGCGTTTCCCGAAGGACGCGGCGCCAGAAGCGGGATCAATGCCGGACTTGACATCCTCGAACGCCATCGCATTTTTGGCATCTTCCCCGAGGGAGGGCTCAGCAACGATGGCAAGCTGGGTCCGGCCAAGGGCGGCATTGGCTTGATCGCGTCAAAGAGCGGAGCGCCGATTTTGCCAATCGCGCTGGTTGGCGCTTTTGACGTGCTGCCGCGTCACGGGCGCTTTCCGCGTCCGGCCAAAGTCCGCATCCGCATCGGCAAGCCGATTGATCCGCGCGGCAAGGACCGCGAGCAGATCACGCAGGAAGTTATGGAGGCGATTGCGGACTTGATGAATGCGCCGAAGCGATGACGGAGCACCAGCTAAAATGCGCAAAGGCGGCGTTTCTTCTGATATGCCTTGACCCGGCGCCATAGGAATTCTATTTTTCATGCGTTAGACAAAGAGCACGCGCAAAGGAACCAAGAACATTATGGATCGTGCGCAGGAGGCGGGGGCATGGATAAGGCAGCAGTTTTAAGTGTTCTTGCGCGATTTCGCAAAGCGTTGGAGAAACAAGGAGTCAATGATGCGCGCCTGATTCTATTTGGCTCTCAAGCGAAGGGGACCGCGCGCGAAGATAGCGATATTGACTTGATCATAATATCAGTCTCGTTCGAAGGAAAAACATTTTGGGAAAGAATCCAGTTGACCTCCAAAGCGATCTGCGAGGTTTTCGAGCCAATAGAAGCCATTGCCATGACGCCTAGCGAATGGGAAAGCGGGGAATCCATTATCGCGGAATATGCGCGAGATGGCGAAGTCATCGCGGCCTAGCCGATAGCGGCATAGCCACGAATGAAATCTGAAGATTGAACTCCGAACACAAACTGAAGGAGAATAAATATCATGAATCCATCGAACGACAAATGCTCCAGCCGCAGGATATTGGATTTATTGCGAAGCGAGGCGAGGCTGTCCAATGCCGAGATTGCAGTGCGGCTCGGGATGACCGTGGAGGATGTATCCTCCTGCATTCAGAAGCTGGAGGACGACCGCATCATTCTGGGCTATCGCGCCGTCGTGAATCCCGAAAATCTGGGCAAAGATCAAGTGCTCAGTCTGATCGAGGTGCGTGTGCAGCCGCAGCGCGACGTCGGGTTTGACGAAATCGCCGCCCGCATTTATCGCTTCCCGGAGGTGAAGACTTGTTATTTGCTTTCCGGGACGTATGATTTGTTGCTCCTTGTGGAAGGAACCAACCTGCGCGACGTTTCGACGTTTGTTTCCGAAAAACTGTCCACCATTGACAATGTGCGCGGCACTGTCACACACTTTATGCTTAAGAAGTTCAAGGAAGAAGGCTTCACCGTTTTGCGGGAGGAAGAGCCGGAACGGTTGGCGGTTGTTCCTTGAGCTCATCTCCAGGCGATTCTGAAATGATTGAGCGCCAGGTTCTGCAGAATCGCTGTTTGGAATTTTGCCATGAAAAAAACACTAAACATAAACCGGGCTAATATCGCCCGCGCTGCGAGACCTTGCGCAAGGGTGGCGGCGGCGGCGATGGGTGCGTCCCGC
>JAPLSP010000668.1 GCA_026398575.1 Candidatus Sumerlaeota bacterium
CAGAGCCGGTTATTCCGCTTTTTCCATTTCCTCCCATGCCTCCGAAAACTCAAATGATGATCAGGCTCATGCTGATTCAAATCGCGGCTATTCACTCGGTATTATTGCCGCTTTTCACCCACTAATTCTTCACGGGAACCAAAAATCAAAAGATACGTAGCTGGCGCAATCCAGAATTTGACCAAACGGATACTCATCCGGTGGTCAATGTCAATTGGGACGATGCCAAAGCCTTCTGTGACTGGCTGGCCAGAAAAACAGGTAGGGCTTATCAGCTTCCAACCGAAGCTCAATGGGAATATGCCTGTCGTGCCGGAACGAAGACGCTCTACCAATGGGGCGACGATCCGGATGGAGGCAAAGGCTGGTGCAATTGCGCCGATCAAAGCGCGAAAGGGCAATTCCCAGATTGGAAATCCTATTTCAATTGGGATGATGGCTATATTTACACGGCGCCGGTGAAAAGCTTCAAACCCAACGCCTGGGGATTATATGATATGTTAGGGAATGCCTTAGAATGGGTATTGCGTGGTGGTTCTTGGCAAGATGGTCCAGACTATTGCCGGTCGGCATCGCGTCTCTCTACTCTTCCAACTTTTGTGTACCCTATGTCAGGTTTCCGGGTATGTTTGGTTGCCCGGACCAATTAAGCATGCTATAGGCCTATACTCCTTTTCCCCCTTTGCCGCGAGCGGAGTATATAGCTTCATTCCAAAAATGAGAGAATGATTGCACCCAAGTATTAAAGTATTAAAGGGACAGGTTAGCCAATCTGGTTTTATTCGCTTTGTTGTGTTGACACCTCATTTCATCGGTCAAGTCAGACGTTTCAGCAAGTGCTCCAATCTTTCAGTAAAGGAATTGTTCCCACTTTGGCGGCCGGCGCGGATGTTTGCCGATTCTGTCCAATTCCTCACAACCCAAGCCAGGCAATCAATCAGACGTTCCAATGTCTTGCACACCTGAAACCTGTTTTGTCGCAGGCGCTGTTGAATTTGCTGTGAACACTGCGCGGCGCGCTGTCATTGGAGGCGTCTGCATAAATCCAGAACGCCAGCGACATCGCCGAAGCGTTGGGCGTCAGCGCGCCGTTCCAGGAGTCTGTCGGAGAATCGCGTATCTTCCCCATGAAAACGCCCAAAAGCCGGCGCTTGTCATGGGGGCGATGCCTTAGATCGTGGGTGACAAGTGAGTGGTTACCGCATAAAACGCCCAACCACCGGCGCTTTTATGCGGGAAACACCTTGGATGAATGCCTTTTCGCACACGCTCTTAGATAATCGAGTTCTCCGACAGACTCCTTGGGAACCATGACGCGGTCCGACGAACCGTTGAAGGAGATAGCGCCGTTGACCTGCCCCGCGCAAGAAATATTTGCCGTGTATTGCTCTGCCGCGCCGTCGTTGCTCAAAAGCGCGTCGGCGATCACATAGCTGTCGGACGCGTCATCGTTCATTAGGCATAATTCAATGACTTATCCTGAAGTTCATTTGAGAACGAGTTTGCTGATGGGGATGATCGCGAGTTCGGCGCTGTTGTTGTTCCACAGCTCGCGGCCGGCGCCTTTGCGGCCGACTCCGCCGCCGCTGTTGGAGTAACCGATGTAGAGCCTGCCGTCATGCTCGACGGCGCAGGGGTAGGCCAGCGTGGCCCGGGCGTGAGACTCGCCGGGACCTTCGGGAAACAGCGCGTGGCGGATCACGAAGACTTTCGAGAAGGTTGTCTCGCCCGGACGGCTTACCGCGATGGTCAGCGGCGTGCGGCGGTTGCCGCCGTCCGCCGTGGTCGAGCAGATAAGGTAACGCTGGCCGTTGCTGAGCGTGCCGGCGTAGGGCTTGCTCGCCGCCATCGGCAGGTTGCTCGGCTGCGATTGAGTCCATGTGCGCCCGCAGTCCTCGCTGAAGGCGACGAAGGCGACGGGGCGCTTGCCGTCGCACCGCGCGATGTTGATCACGCGACGTCCGGCGACGATGACCGACGACTCGCCCCACATCGTCAGGCTTTCCGGCTTGGGGATCACCACGAGATCCCACTTCGCGAAGTCCTCGCCGCGGCTGATCGCGACGGCGGCCGGGTTACCCTTGCCCACGCTGATGCCGGACATGATCCAGGCGCCGTCGGCCAATCTGAGTGGCTCCTGCAGCGGCCAGAAACCGCCTTCGATGACGGCGCCTTTGCGCTCCCACGCGCCGTCCGCCTCGTTAAGCAGGTAAGCGCGCGTGTGAACCCGCTCCATCGTGCCGGTGTAGGCGCCGTGGAAGGCCCAGAGCCGGCCGTTGTGCGAGAGGAACACGCCGTGGCTGACGCCGACGCCTGGCGCCGGGCTCGCATCCATTGTCCGAACGGCGCTCCACGTCTTGCCGCCGTCCTCGCTGACGCAAAAGCGCGCCTCTTCCGTGTCCGTATTCTCGCCGCCCTTGTTGTGCCCAAACGATGCGTAAAGCCGCCCCTTGTGCCACGCGAGCGCGACGCCGTGCAGAAAGCGGTAGCCGTCCTTATCGAACGCGTAGGGCTTGATGACACGAAACTCGACGCCATCAAGAACCGCGATGTCTGCGGTTCTGGGAATGGTTGAGGCGCTGTCCCATAGTTGAACAGCGTCGTTGGCGTGCAGCGCTGCCATCTGAAACAGCCAGAGGGCGGTGAGGACAAAGTCAAAATATACGCGTCTTATCACAGCCTATGCCTTTGTTTAGCTTGCCGGCATTTTCATCTGGGAGTTTGCCGTGAGCAAAACGATGAACTATGCAATGCTGTGCTATATCAACGCTTCGCTACAGACAATCCTCGGAATTTCAACTTTATCAAGCCTGAGACCATCTTGCTCCAGTCGTTCGCATAGATGATGCTGGTGATAGATATCAATTAGCGCCTTCAATAGCGTAGCCCCTGTGGCGCCATTTCGCCGCAACAGGTTCAATTCTTTCTTGACGGCTGACGTGGGCGCCATGCGGAAAGCCTTTTCCATTTCATTGATGCGCGCCCTCTCATCCTCGTCTTCGGTATGACCGAACAGCACGCGCAGTTCGCGCAGAACATATTTTTGTCCCGTCTGAAGCGTCATGGTATGCTGCCGCTGGGCTTGCTGGTGTTTCACCTCCTCGACGAACTGCTCCCGAATCCGCATAACTTGGCCGTTATAATCTTTGGGCAATTTCTCAGCCCTCGGCGTTTCGGGTGTTGCCTTGATAGCTTCAAGCGCGCGCGGCAAATCACGCGATATGGTTTTGCCGTCTTCTCCCACCAGGAAAAGTTGGTTGTAGCGTCCGGCTTGACAAAACACATATAAACCTGGAGCTGCGCCCCTCTTTGCTGACCGGATGCCATCGCGCAGATTTAGAATCCGCTCATACTCATCGGGCGCCTCCCTCGATAGATTGCGAAAAAACTCCTCTGCCTCATTCAAGTCCATGAATTCCTCTTCGGCATCGTCCAGTGCCTCCATCTCACGATCCAAGTAAATTGCATACATGGCGTTTTCGTTGAGTTTTTCGCTTTTATCCAGAATGGCGGCATCTTCGCCAATCGTATCGTGGATTTCCTGGATGCGCAGAGCCAAGACGGCCTGGATCGCCAGTGGCGACAGGCGAAAAATGTCCGGCCCGGCCTCTTCCAGATCGAGCATCTGGATGCGCTCCGTTGCCGTGCGCAGGCGCTCAAAAGGACCGATGGCGATGCGGCGAAAGAGGCGGCGCTTTTCGACGCGATCATCGTATTTGACGTTCAAGAAATGCCAATTCGTCCGGTCGTCGTTGGAGAAGATGAAAAGGCTATAGGGATGCTCGCGCAGGAGGCTTTCAACAACGGGCCGCTCTAATGTTCGCTTCAGTTCGGTCGAAGCCATGCGCGCATAAATGACATGGAACACGCCGCCCGCGCCGCCCGAAGCCCAGAGCAGCGGGTCTTCGGCCAGCGCGTTTTTCGCTGCGTCGCTCCATCCCGCGCGCGAAAGCGGCTTGTTGACGCGTTCGTAGCTCAGCCGCGACCAAAACAATTCCTTGAGCGGCTCCAAGCCGGACATACCTTGGAGGATCTCAAAGACTTCCATTTTATTCTGCTGCGTCGCGCTCACGGTTCGCAAATCCTTTGCCTCCAATTATTCTCGCAATGATCGCGAAAACTCTGCGCATCATGATGCTGTTCAAGGCAATGGTCCAGCGAAAAGGCGCAATATGGCCGCTTTTTCTTTTTCTGCCTCGGCGGTTCGGTTGCAGGCGTCGCATTGTTCATTGCGGCGCCTTTCCTGGCGTTGAACAATGAAGAGCGCTTCTGGCGGGTGGTTGAACGCAGTCTGCTGGCCTCAAATCCCGAAACGGCCAAAATGATGCTCACCGCCTGGGCGCGCTTTCATAGTGAAAGCAAATCATATCCCTCCGGTTTCGGACACCGCCTTCAGCAAGTTGGGCGGCAGAGTCGCGCCTAAAACCGGCGACAAGTGCTGCGCCAGACGTTCCATCTGCCGTCGGCGGATATTGCGATGAAAAATTTCATGCAATGCCGCCACTCTCTCAGCCTCCGGCAATTTCTCGTCATCCAATAGCGCAGGATTGAGCGCAATGCGCCGTTGCTCCGTTTGCAGGAATGCGCTCTGAATAAGCGCCTCCGTTCCAGACGAGGATAAACGCGCCTCACGATCTCCATCGGAAATTTCCTGCTCCATGCCAGATAAGACTCATAAGGAATATATATGCTTATCCCGTCACCGCGCGGTGATGACTCATGATCTGAGTAACTTTCCTATGGAACATGTGAAAGCAATTGCGCTTCTTTCTTCTTTCTATTTCTTTTCTATATAGAAAACAAGAATAATAGAATGAAGGAAAAAATCAGCGGATGGATTTGGCATAAATATATAAAAAGAATACGCCACAACACTCAGGTTTAGTTTTCCATGAGAAACTTTCTCAGTATGAAGAATAGTTTCCTGCTTTCATCCTGTTACGTTATTTCTTGCATCAGTTTTTGCCGCGATGGATTCCAGCGGGAATTTTTGCTTGCCCAATGCCTATGCCGGATCAGGAGGTCCCCGCCTCGCTTCAATAGCGTGCGAAAAATCCCTCGACTTTGCATGGAAACAGCGCAATAATTCTCTCCCGACAATAGCAATATCGAGGAGACGTTGTTCACCGAAAGGATACGCCTTGTATGAAAGAGAACCAGCACGTCGAATGGAAAGAGACTTGGCGGGACGAATACATGCGATGGATCTGCGGATTTGCCAACGCAGACGGCGGTGTCCTGCATGTGGGACGGAATGACAAGGGCGAGGTAGTCGGTTTGGCGAACGCCGCGAAACTGATGGAGGATATCCCCAACAAAGTGCGGGATATCCTTGGCATCATGGTAGAGGTGAATTTGTGCGAAGAGACCGGAAAAGAATACATCGAGATCTTAGTGGCTCCTTATCCCTATCCCGTGAGCTACAAGGGCGAATATCACTATCGCAGCGGTAGCACAAAGCAGGAATTGAAAGGCGCGGCGCTGGACCGTTTCCTGCTTCGCAAACAAGGGCGGCATTGGGATGGTGTGCCAGTACCGCATTTTGCCGTCGCTGACTTGTCGCAACAGGCGTTGGCGATTTTCAGGAAAAAGGCTGCAAAGAGCAAACGACTCTCGTCTGAGTTGCTGGCTGAATCTGATGCGGTCCTCCTCGACAAGCTGAAGTTGTTTGAGCATGGCTACCTGAAGCGTGCGGCGCTGATGCTGTTTCATGAGGATCCCGAGTATGTCGTCACTGGAGCTTATGTGAAGATCGGCTATTTTCACACTGATTCCGACCTGCTATATCACGACGAGATCCACGGCGATTTGTTCAGCCAGGTGGAGAAAACGATTGATCTGCTGCTCACCAAATATCTGAGGGCCGGCATCTCCTACGAAGGCGTCCAGCGCATCGAAGCTTTCCCAGTGCCAGAACCAGCGTTGCGCGAATCCGTTATCAACGCCATTGCTCACAAGGATTACGCTTCCGCCATCCCGATCCAGATCAGCGTCTATCACGATAAACTAATGATTTGGAATGCCGGCCACCTGCCCCAGGATTGGACGATTGAACGTCTCACTGCCAAACACGCTTCGGCGCCCAGCAATCCCGATATAGCCAACGCTTTTTTTCGCGTCGCCTTTATGGAATCCTGGGGACGTGGCATTGACCTCATTCGTAACGCCTGCCACAGCGCGGGAAAATCTGAGCCTGTCTTCCGCTGGGACAACGGACTATGGGTGGAGTTCCCGTTGCAGGAAGTGAAAACGATAGTCAAAACGCCGGTCAAAACGCCGGTCAAAACGCCGGTCAAAATTCTCCAGTTTTTGGAGACAAATCCTTGTATGACTCTTGCCGAAGTCGCAGCTGCGATCGGCAAGTCTATAAGAGCGGTCGAGCGTGCCAGTACCAAGCTGGTCAAAGAAGGCCGTTTGCAATACATCGGCCCCGCCAAAGGGGGGCATTGGGAAGTGAAAAGAGATTGCATGGGCGAGATCGGGCAATCCGATATGACTCCGCCGAGGCCCGCCAGATCACACAAGGCATGATACTGGAATTGCTGACCGAAAAAATCGGTTGCTTTAAGCAATATGCCCTCGCGGATCAATTCCATCCTGCGCAGGAAGTTGAAAATCACATCCGATAAGCCCGCTTCATTATGGCTTGAAGGCGAAAGAAATATAAAGCAGCAGGTCTCTGCTTGCTTTATGGCGATGCAGTTGAAATGGAAAACGAATCTTTGGAGAGCGACCTTTATCCTTCTACTATCAGCGCTCATTCTTTTGCCTCAGATTGTCTTTGCTGAAAGCATAAGTCTGGAGGCTTTGCTGCGGCCGCTTGCTTATTTGGATCTTTCACAGATATATGACCAGTATGCAGCGATTATTGATCTGTTTATTTATACTCTGATTTTTGTGGGTGTGGCGCGGGTGAGTTTTGAGAGGCGGTTTCCGGGAAGGGCTGGAAAAGCTCTGTGTGTTGGAGTTGGTTTTGCGCTTGCGTTGGGATTGGCGGCGGCTGAGCGGCAGTATGGGTTTAGTCTGCGGTCGTTTGGGCCTATCGCCGCAGTGGTGTTGCTTCTTGTCTTGGGGGTTTTTATTCATCATTTTCTCCGCGGTTCGGGGGTGTCGAGGCTTCATGCGATCGCTGTTGCTTATGCGATTTTATTTGTGATTGTTTTGGGAGTCGCGCCCGAGGCTCTTATGAGCCTGGCCAATAGCATGCCACTGGCAGGTTTGGTATTAGCGATTTTGTTTATTCTATCCTTGCTAAATACTCTGATGGCTTTATTGCCTTATCATAATATGAGACGGCTGATTGATCCGGGTTACAGAAATGCGTTGCAGGATGATCCGGTACGAAGATGGGATGAAGAGGCGGCATATAAAGAGAAGCGCTTCATCAAGCGCAAGTTGCGTTCGGCGGCTAAAGAGGAAGAGAGCGAAGTGAGTGAAGAGGAACGCGATATTGATGAGGCAGGCGCCGAGATAAGGCGTCACGGAGCGGATCCTCGCAGAGTTCCGGCGATTTTGCATACTATTCAAAAGGCGATAGCCCGAGCCGAAGCATTGCGACGGCAAACGCACAATCTCCGTGACATGAATGAGCGCTTGAAAAGATACGACACCACCTTGTTCTCGCGAAAATCTCAGGAACGTCTGGCAAACATCGGTTCCGAGGCCAAGGCGCTCCTGGCCAAGGAAATACGGGACGAAGTTGAGCGATTGGATATCGAAGCCAAAGCGGACCGTATCGAGGAGACTCCGGATCGGCACGTCGAGGAACTGACGCGTACACTCGAAGCAGCGGCGGTCGCGCTTCAATCCGGCCAGCCTGACCGAGCCGCGCAGATCATCCAGGCATCCAAAGCTCCGCAGGAAGCCATCAGCAAGTTAGCCAATCTGATACGCAAGCTTGAAGAGTACCTTCTGGCGCTTGCGAAGAGCGACGTGCGAATCGAACGGAAGATGGCGTGAACCTGTCTGAATTCCAGGATAATCCCAACCAACGATTCTCCATCTAATACAGCCCGCTTCACGCCGAACAAAAACATCAGGAAGGCTATGACGGCAGCTTCATTCCCCACTTCCCGTTCTCATGAATAATCACGCCCTCCTTCTTTAGCATGTTCAGCAAATTGTAGATGTATTGCGGCCTCAGCGCCGGCAATGACTTTATGACCTCGGCGACCGGATGCAAATCATTGGTTTGTCCCAGGAATTCGAGAAGAAGCTGCTTTGCGGTCTTGCCACTTTTTTTCGTCGCGTTGACTTTACCCTTCTTGATCTTTGGCTCATCTACCGGCTTTGGCGTATTCGGGGCCTTCTTTTCGTCAATCCAATACACGCCCTGATCCGTCTCGATTTTTCCATCTTTAGCCAGTCGGCTCAAAGTCGTT
This sequence comes from Candidatus Sumerlaeota bacterium, assembly GCA_026398575.1. Next base: position 8,382 of record JAPLSP010000668.1, read on the forward strand.
CGAGCTTTGTTGATGTCCAGATTCAAGGTGGCGGCGATTTCACTTACCTTCGCAGCGGCTCCCGTCTTCTCAGTGAGAAATTCCACTATCCGTGTCGCTGCCGCTTTCCCGCGCCGCTTTCCCCTGGCTTTCCTCCCGGCTTTCTTCGCCGCTTTCGCCTGCCGATTTGCTTTTGGGGCAACATCATCTGTCACCGGCAGATCGTTAATCTCTTCCAAGCGTGCGATAAGTCGTCTCAGATCTTTAAGAAGCTTGGGAGTAATCTTCTGAAGGGAACGGTTGTAACTCAGGACTTCCACCATCTCTGCTATAGTTAGATCTCCAACAGTCTTCATCATGTCTTATCCTCCATATTTGAATGGGATATCTTACAAATTTCGCTTTGCTTGCGTCAAGCCCAAAAAGAAGGAAGAAAAGGGAGGATTACGGTTTGAAATTAAACACAACAGGGACGCGCTTCTCGGAACGCGTCCCCGTTGTCCTTCCGCTTCTTGCGCCGCTGATATAATACGCCGGCATCTACCATTGCATTCCCACATTGCCTTCCCATATTGGGAATCAGTAACGGCTCCATAGTCTGACCGCCGAGGCGCCTTCCGCGATTGTCCAGGTATCCGACGCGTCACCGGCCAGTGGAATGCCTGCCAGGTCGCGGATGTTCGATCCGGCGGCTTGCAGCGTCAGGACGTACCGGCCCGGCTGCGAGTTTGGAACGTTGAAGGTAACCTGATGCCCATTGACGATTGTGAAGTTAATGATTCCCGGATATGGCGCGCCATCTTTGGTCAGGATGAAATCGGTAACGTCCACACCCGTCACGTCTTCGCTGAAGTCCACCGTCACGAGCGCTCCGCCATCTATCGAGACCGGCTCAATCGTGGCCACCGGCGCTGTCTTGTCCACATACAACGCCGTATTGTTCACCGTCGTGCTGGTGTTGCCAGTCAGGTCTGTGCCGGTCATGGCGATCGTTGCGGTTGTCTCGGGATCGCCCGAAACGACAATGTAAGTATAGGTGTAGTTGTTTCCGGCCTTGCTTGTGGATGTCGCCGCATGACCGTTGACGGTCACCAACGGATCGGCCATCAAGACTTCGCTGGCCGTCAGCGACAGGGTCACGGTCGTTCCGACCTGCACGCGCGCCGGGAGGGCCGACAGAAGCGTGAACGCGGGCGGCGTCCGGTCGAAGATGAGGTCATAGAGGTTTGAAGTTCCATTGCTGCGCGTCGGCGGGATCGCTGTCTGGCAGACATTCGCCGGAATGCGCACGGTGGCCGCGCCGTCGCCCAACGGACTGACGGCGAAGTCGTAATCCGTCCCCGAGCCGCTGAGCGAGCCAGGCACATAAGCGCAGTTGTTGAGCTGCAAGTCGCCCGGTTGAGTCTCGGGATCGAAACCCGCCACCGCGATCAGGAAATGGGCGTGGAAGTTCACTTGCGTCCGGCTGGTCAAACCGCCGTCGCTGACCTGCGCCGAGGCGATCGTGACCTGAATGATCGTGGCGTCTTTTATGATGCTCCATTGCGCCAGGGCGAACGCGTTGCCCGCCGCGTCGAGGATGGTTGAGCCCGAAGTTCCATAGAGCGCAATATTGAGCACCACAGGTCCCGAGCCAAAGACATCATTGATGGCGAAGGCGTAGGTCTTTTGATCGCCGCTTGAGTTGGCGACGCCTGTCGCCCACCAAGTCTGGCCGCCCGAGGTGATGACGAGCTTGTCGGCCGTCACACCCGTCACAGGCTCGGAGAATGTGATCGTGGTCGCCACAACCGTCCCGACGACGCTGCCGCTCGTCGGATCCACGTTCGCCATCGGATCGAAGGTCGGCGCTACGCTGTCCACCCAGATGATCCCGCCGGTCGCGGTAACCGTCATGGGATTGCCCATCAGATCCGCAATGCCCGCCGGATCCGTCAGGTTCAGTTGCAGATAGCCGCCTGTGGCGTTGGTGGAAATCAGGTTGCCGACCGTCACCTGCCAGACCGTTGCAGACGGCGTTCCACCAACGTTGCTGACGGCGGTGATCGAGCCGCTGGCGAAACCATCGAGCGACACGAACGCGAAGTTCGCCTGCGCCACGCCCCAGACCGGCTTGCTGAACGTCACGTCGTAGATGACGCTCGTCGCCGAGGTCGGCGCGCTGGCGCCGTCGCGCGGAATAATGCTGATGACGACGGGCGCCTGATTGTCGAGGTTATAGATTTCGCCGGCGAAAGGTTTGTTCGTAAGCGGCGTGAGATAAGTGGCTTCGGCGATGTCGGACGCAGCGTTGAGGACCAGTTGTATCTGCCCCACGCCGATGCCCGTGTTGGCCGTCACCACGACCGTGGCGCCTCCCGGAATGACCGACTGAAGCGCCGGCGCGCCCGTGAAGGCGCCCGTCGTCACAAGGTCGAAGTCCGTCAGGTCAACGTTGACCACCGGCTGCGTAAACGTCGCCAGCCACTGCACGGCGCCCGCGCTCGTTGGATCGCTGTCCATCCGCGTGAGCGAAATTATGCTCACCGGCGTGGCGCCACGGAGCACGGCGCTCGCCAGAGGAACGGCAACGTCCGTATAATCGAGCGAGCCGACGTAGTCGCCAAGCGTCGCCGGGGAGAACCGCAGCGTCATGACGGCGTTCGTGTCCGGCAGCAACATCCCTGTGAATGAAGTCACCAGCGCGAAGGGCGCGCCCGTTACGGCCCACTTGGCGGCGTCGAACGTATAGGTGATATTGCCCTGGTTCGAAAGCGCGATGTTCGAGGTGACGCTGGCGCCCGCGTTCACGATTCCGAAGTGGAACGGATTGGGCGAGAGCGTGATATTGGGCTGGGCCAGTTCGTAGGCGCCGTCGTCCGGAAGGCCCGCAGCCGAGACGAGACGCCAGTTATAAACCTTGTCCTGAAGAGGAATCGTCAGCCCTGCCAAGGTCAGAGTCGCGTTGGCGGCAAGCTGGGCTGGCGTCATTCCCGTGTTGATTCCATCCGATCCCACCTGCAGCTGATAAGGATCGGCGCCGCTCCCGAGGAAGAGCGCCGTTCCCGCAGCCGGATTGTTGTTTTCGCAATTCAATACTGCCATGCCGCCGAAGAGGCAATTATAGGCGCGCGCGTACGTTCCCGCTGTGTTGGTGGAGGCGTCCACGGCCGTCTCGGTTGCGCCGCCAGAGAAGAGGCAGTTGACCAGGAGGTTCTTGTCCTGCATGCCGACGTTGGCATAGAGATACAAGCCGGTGTAGTTGGCCGGAGTTCCGCCGCTTTGGACGTTGTTGGCGAACGTGCAGTGGACGAACCGCAATCCGAGTGTGTTGCCATCCGCAAAGGCCACGACGCCCGGACCGTAGGCGGTGTTATTGTCGAACAGGCAGTTTTCGGCAGTGAGTTGGGTTGCGATGCTTGTGAAGAACTGTATGACCGCGCCGCCGCCGCCGGATGTCGTGCCGAGGCCGCTATTATAGGTGAAGCGCGAACGCCGCAGAACGACCAGTGGAGCGCTGTTGCGCACATAGATGCAAGTGCCGTTCCAACCGGTGATGTTCTTATTGGCCTGGAAGCAGGAATCTTCGACCAGCAATGTGCTTGCCCCATCAAGGCGGACGGCTCCGCCGGCGCCTGTGCTAATGACCTGATTATTGATGAGCGTTGACGCGGATATCATCACGCGCCCGGCGCCGTTGTAATGAATCCCGCCGCCCGCGTAGTTGGCGGTGTTCGAGTCAATCCGGCTGCGCTTGATCGTCAAAAAGCCTCCGCTGCATCCGATGCCGCCGCCCATGGAGGCGGTTCCGGTTTGCGTCTTGTTATTCGCCACAATGCAGCGATCGAGCGTCAGGAAGGCGCTGACGCAGTAGATGCCGCCACCCCAGTTATTGGAGTTGTAGAGGCCGTTTTCGATGGAGAAGCCGTCGAAGGTGACGCTGTCGGCGACATTGATATTGAAGCAGCGGTTTGCGCTACGGCCATTGACCGTTGTCACGTTGTCGCTCCAGAGCAGAGCCGGATTGCGGTCGTTGAGCCCCGCCTCGCTTCCGTCTCCGACAAAGCCGCCGTAGATGCGCATGGCCCTGGTGATAGAGCCCTCGGCCATCATGTCATGCGAGCCCCGGGCCATGAAGATGACGCCGCCTGCGGTGACGTTTGCCAGCGCGTTGGCCAGCGTCGTTGCGTCGGCCCAGGAGGTTCCGGCGCCGACTCCATTCACTTTCACATACATATCGGCTGTGATATCCGGAGGATTGCCGGAAGGAGCGCCCAATGCGTTTTCGTAGGCGCCAATGTCCGGAGCGCTTCCGAGCGGTTGCGGCCGGCTTTGGCTGTCATAATCGTCCGCCGGCGCGATGTATCCGGCGAAGGCCTGCGCGCCGGCGCCAATGGCCGGCGACCCGTTTTGAAGATGAAGATTCGTAGCCGAAATAAATCCCGGATTTGCCGCGATGCAATTGACCGGTTGCGCGTCAACAATGAGATTGGCGCCGTCCGGCGAGGTCAGGCAGTTGGCGACGTTGATCAGATCGCCGTTTCCCGAGCTCTTTACCGCGAGGCGATGGCCGGCGAAAATGCAGTTCATAACGACGTTCTTGGTGGGGGCGTTGTTCGGCAGATACAGGCAGTCATAAAAGTTGGCGCCTGCCTGGCGGTTGTTGACGAACGTGCAGTTGATCATTTGCACTCCGCCCGTGTCGCTGGCGGCATTAACGACAGTTCCCGCGCCGGTCGAGAAGTTGTCTTTGAAGACGCAGTTGATCGCCGTCAGGGGCGAGTTCGCTGTGGGAGTGTTGTTATTGACGAAAAACACTCCTCCGGTTGACGTGGACATGTTTCTGGTGAACAGGCAGCGGGTGAAGGTAGTGGGCGTATTGCTGTTGCGAAGCTGCAATACGCCTCCGCTTGAGGCGGTGATATTCAGATCGAAAATGCAGGCGGTGCAGATGAGATACCCGGCGTCAATGCGCAGTGCGCCGCCGCTCGCAATGCCATTGCTTTTCACGAACGTGCACGTGGTAAAAGTGGCATAACCCGAGGCTACGTACACGGCGCCGCTGACGTACGTCGCCGTGTTCGATGTGAACGACGATCTAGTAACCGTCAGCGCCGTGGCTGCTTTGGTGAAGGATATCGCGCCGCCGCCGCCGGCGGCCGTTCTCTTGGCGTAATTGTTGTCAAACGAGCAGCCATCCACCGTCATGGTCCCTCCGGTGTGATAGATGGCGCCGCCCGAGCCAGCGGCCGCCAAGACAGAGGTGGCGTTGCCATAGAAGACGCAGGAATAGTACTCCGCCGTCGTCGTCCCCGTGATATTGATGGCGCCGCCGTCGGAGAGAGAGGTGTTGCTTGTCACCAGGCAGTTGGTCATTTTGATGGGTCCGCCGGTCTGCGCTATGGCGCCGCCTTGAAAGCTCGATGCGTTGCTGGTGATCGTGCAATTGGTCAGCGTCCCTGCGCCAACCATGTCGCCATAAATAGCGCCGCCGCCGCCGCCGCCGCCGGACAAAGTGCCGCCGGCGGTGTTGTTGAAGAATGTACAATTGTCAACAATCAGATTCGGTGTGCCTGTCGTGTACAAGCCGCCGCCCCTTGCCACGGTTGCCCCCCATGCGGAGTTATTGGTGAAGACGCAGTTGCGAATGGTCAATTGCACATTGGCATAGCTGAAGAGGCCTGCGCCGTCTCCGATGGAATAGCCGTTTGCCACATTCACGCCGTCCAAGATCAGATAGCCAATGCTTTGAACCAGGAATGCGCGGCAGAGCCTTCCCGCCGTGACCGTCGTTGGATTGGACATGAAGTTTACCGGGCGGCCATTCGCGACGCCGAGGGTGGCGGTGGTTGTCACGTTCGGCACACAGCCGCCATAGATGCTCATCGCCTTGGTGATCGTAATGGTTTGCACAATCGAGTGGGATTCATTCGAGACGAAGACGATGCCGCCTGTCGAGACGTTGGCGATGGCATTGACCAGCGTGGCGGCGTTTGCCCACGATGAACCGTCGCCGACGCCACCGACTTTCGCATAGCGGACGTCCGCTGCCGGAGCGCCGGGACTGGGGCTGTTGAGGCTGTTTTCATAGGCGCCGATATCCACCGGTGTCCCCCGAAGCGTTCCTTCGATGTCCGTCGCGGGCGCGATCCAAGCGCCACTGGAAGCCGCGCCCGCGCCGATGGCGGGCGAGTAGTTTTGCAGATGGTAATTGCCGCCCGCTGTGTTCACGAATGCCGGATCGGCGGCAATTGTCCCGACCGTCTGGCAGTCAACCAGCGTATTGGGGGTGTTGATTCCAGTCAGCGAATTGACGACGGTAACAAGCGGGGCGGCGCCATCGGTATCCACGGCGATGCGATGGCCGTCGAAGATGCAGTTGAGCACGAGGTTGTTGGCCAGGCCGGCGCCGTTATCGAGATACAGGCCGTCCTCCATGTTCGCGTTGGTGGTGAAGTTATTGACGAGCGTGCAATTGATAAACTTTACGCCCTGCGTGTTGCCCGGCGAATAGATGACGCCACCGGTAGCGCCGGCCTGATTTTTTGTAAAGAGGCAGTTGATCGCCGCAGCGGACGAGTTTGCTCCATTAAAGATATAGTAAACGCCGCCATTGCCGGTCACATAGTTGGCATTGAAAACACACGCCGTGGCCGTCGAAGGAACGTTGCTGTTCCGGATAAAAATGGCGCCGCCGTCCGCAGGCGTGTTGTTGTGGTCGAAGAGACATCCCGTCACTAACAGAGAACCGCCATCAATGCGAATGACACCCCCGCTGTTCACCGCCAGATTGCCAAGGAACGTGCAACTGGTCATATTCACTTGGGCGGTACAGTAAATGGCGCCGCCGCTATAGGTGGACGTATTGGAGGTGAAGACGCAACGGGTGAGGGTAAGGGCTTTGGTCGCGTCGGTGAAGTAGATCGCGCCGCCGCCCGTGATGCCGGTGTTGTTGGACCAGTTGTATTGGAAGGCGCACTGATTCATGGTGACGTTTGTTCCCGCCGCCGCGAAGGCGCCGCCGCTGCCGCCGTAGTAGCCGTAAGACATGGCAAGGCCGTCGAGAACGACGGCGCCGGCGCTCGCGATGTTGAAGACGCGGACGGTGTTGTTGCCGGTCAACGTGGTTGGGTTATCCACCATGAACGTCGCAATGCGGTCCGAAGGAAGCCCCAATTTGCCGCCTTGGTTTTCCGAGCCGTCGAAACCGCCATAGATGGTGATGGTCGTGGCCGGTTGCAGCGGGTTATATTGTGTGTACACGCCCTTGAGCATATAGATCACGTCGCCGGTCTGATACTGCGCGACCGCGTTCTGGATCGTCGTCACTGGATGGCTGCGGAATATGCCGGGATTGGCGCCGCCTGGGAAGCCGTCGGGCGTCACAAACCAATCGGCGGCCGCATCGGTCCAGCCGAGCAGCGTAACAGTAATTGAAGGCGCGATGGGATCGTCGCTCAGGATCGTGATGACGCCGGAGGTATTGACAACGGTGGAACGATCGAATGAGACATTGGCCGTGATGACTTCGCCCACCGCCATCGTGTAGGGCATCACCAACGGCGTTCCAAAAGCATCGGTAACGCTCGTGAGCGAGAAGACCGCCGGCGTTCCGGGATTCGTGACCGTCACACTTTGAACCTGCCGCGTTCCCGCGCTCTGGTTCTTGATCGTGAACGTGGTTGTGAGCGGGGTGACGTTGACGGCGCTCCTCATTTTGACCGGATCGCGGCTGACGCTCAGCGAACCCGGGAGATAAATCGTGCCGGTCGTTCCCGCCAGGCCGGGATTGGCTGTTCCGCGCGGTAGTCCGGGCGCGACGGATAGAACCGCCGCGGCGCCCATGGCCGGGGCTGCATTGGAATAGACAGCAATGCGTCCGCCGCCGCCGCCGCCGCCGCCATAAATTCCAGTAGAGGTGACGCCTGCGCCATCGCCGCCGTTGGCCTGAACCGTTCCATTGATGGTCATGTATGGGGCCGAAAGCAGGACGGAGCCGCCCGAGCCGCCGCCGGCGGCATTGAAGTTGGCGCCCGCGTCGCCGCCGCCCACGCCGCCATTGGCGCTGACCGTTACAGCCGGCATGATTGTCAAAACTCCGGCCGCCGCCAGCTCGATGCCGCCGCCGCCGGCAGCGCCGCCTTTGCGATTCGAGGCGCCGGCGCCGCTGCCTGCCAGCAAATCATAGAGTGGGGCAGAGCCATAAGCCACGCCTGCTGTTCCATTCGGCAGCTGCCCGGTCCCGCCTGCGCCGCCATATCCCGCGCCGCCCGTACCGGCGTCGTTATATCCTGCGCTACCGCCGGCGCCGCCACCATTGGAAGAGCTGTTCACGGATGTTTCCAGCACGCAATGGCCGCCCTTGCCGCCGCCGGCCAAGCCGAAGCCCTCGACCAGGTCGCCGCCGCCGCCGCCATTGGCTGCAAAGTTGGCGCCGATCGTCAGATCGCTTTGCGAAAGGATCGCCAGAGGATAGCTGCCCGTGACCGTGGGGGTATTGCTCAGATAGAACGACGAGAATGGAAACACTGCAACGAGCGTTCCGCTGCTGGTCATGACGTGCATGCCGCGCGCCACCGTCGCGCCCGTGATCGTGGCCAGGCATGCGTCGGTGTCGAGAGTGTTCAGGGACTGGCCTCTCGTCAACGAGCCAATCGCCGTGAAATCAGCGGGATTGAAGCGCGCATAGACGGTGTTCGCAGGGGCAAAGCCGTCTTTCTGAACATAAACCGTGCCTTTGGCGCCCGGCTCGCCATTCTGAACAATCGTGGAATATCCGCTTGCGCCTTTCGCGCCGGCCGTCACTGTGACAGCGCCGCTACCCGTGAAGGCGCCACTATAATATATGGCGATGCGTCCGCCGCCGCCGCCGCCGCCGCCGTACACCGTGGCGAAATTGTTGGTATTGGAACCGCCCACGCCGCCGTTGGCCGAAAGCGCGCCATTGAGCGCGATATTGACGGCGCTCAAGCGGATGGCGCCGCCCGCGCCGCCGCCGCCGCCCGAGTATGTCGAGGTCGTGTTGATCGAAGACTGCGCTGCGCCGTTGGCCGAGAGGGTCACGCCGGTGTTGATCGTCAGCGTGCCGGACGACTCCAGCGCCATCGCGCCGCCGCCGCCGCCGCCGCTCTGGTTGATGCCGTTATTGCATGAGCCGCAACCGCCGCCGCTGCCGCCTTGCAGCGCGCTCAATAAATAATCCCCATAGACCGTGCCAGTCGTGCCGCCGATACTCGTATTGCCCAAGCCGCCACGTCCGCCGAAACTGCCGCCCTGGCCGCGGTTATCCTGCGCGCCGAACCCGCCGCCTGTTCCCAAACCGCTGGTCCCGGAATAAGTCGCCGCGTCCGTGAAGATGATGTCACCGCCACTGAACCCACCCGCGCCTCCCGATCCGCCGGCATTGGTGCGGGGATAAACGCCGCTCGGGAAGGTATCATTGAATCCGGCGAGGCCATTCAAAGCGATGTTCACGCCGATCGTCATGTCCGCCTTGCTCAAAAGCGCAAGAGGACGTGTGCCCGTTGTGGTCACCGTGCCGGTACTCAGATTAACCGAATCAAAACAAAAAACGGCCACGTCAATTCCGCCTACATTGCGGATGATGCCATTTTGCGTTCCATCGCTCGAGCCGCCCGTCACGACAATAGTCGGTGGCGTGCCGCTTGTGACGATTGTAATCGCTGTTGCGCCGCTCAAATCGCCCACCAGCGATGTTTCACCGGCGGGATTGAACAACCCTCCTGCGGTTGCTCTTATGGGACTCAAGCTGGAGGCCAAAATAATCGCAAAACACATGACTTTCATCAGATATGACCATAGTTTCATTGCGATCTCCTTCTTACACTCGGATTTAGTTAGCGACAACGAATAATATTATAAGGATAATTTATGCAGGAATCAAGGGATTTTTCCTCACAGATACATTCCACAGCGCATTTCAAGCAAGCTGCCGAAAAAAACCGCCCCAAAACATGCCAGTCAGGATAAATACCAGATCTGCTTAAACAGATGAGCTTTTCAGTCTGCCCCCTCGACTTCCCATAGCCACGCGGGATCGTTTCGACTAAACCACGCGTTGCTATCGCCCTCCGCCATTTCCAAACAGCCGCCTCGCTATTGACACCCAAGGCCATCAACTGCTTCGTCGCCAGCACGCGATAATCCGCGACCAGATTAAGCCGCTCTAAATCGAGGTCACTTAGATGAATGATCATATATCGAATTCCTCCCAGAATCTTTTCTGCTTTTCCTTGTCATAAAAGCGGCATTTTCGGCGCCGCAATTTCAGGGACAAATACCAATAGCCTCTTCGCCATGCTTTCATGCTTTCATCTTGTCCATTTCATTTGCTTGACTGGACGTACGAAGGGCTGGTATTGATTTCAGCAGAGGTGGTGAATGCTGATTGTTTTCTGGAGTGGAATTGGATGCAACAAGTGGAGACTCTGAAATTATCTCAAGCCGACAATTCCGCGCTGAAAGAGATGAAAAGCCATAGACAATGTTCTTTGATGAGCAAGAGCAGTTGGCTCCAGAATGTGAGGCATTCGAGGAGAGAAAAAATGATCGGTCTTGATCTGCGCGATGAGTTCAAGCAAGCCAGTCAGCATCGGACAGCATTTTCAATTGTGCCATTGACAAGAAAACGCATCCATACTTAAAAACAACAAAGAAAGGCAGCCTCCATCCATGTATCAGGTGATTCGCGTCTCCGTTCGCGATGTACGAGCCACCCTTAGCCGCTTCATAATGCCGCTTTTGCTGGCGCTCTTCGCAGCCCTTCCCTCCGCCGCGCCTGCCCTTCAGGGCGACGTAACCAGCGACGGCATCGTCACTCTGACTGATGCGCTCCTCGTCCAGCAGTACCTGAAAGGCCAAGCCACGCTCGATGCCGCCGCGCGCGCTCGCGCTGATATGAACAATGACGGCAAGGCAAATATCGCAGATGTCATAGCCATCCGCTTGGCTGTGGCCGACAGCGCCAGCCTGCCCGTCGCGATGCTACCCGTTCCGGCTGGAGCATTCACAATGGGCGCGCGCGATGATGAGGGCGGCGATTCGACCGAATTTCCGCGCCATCAAGTAACGCTTTCGGCATATCAGATCGGCAAGTTTGCGGTGACGAATGGGCAGTATTGCGAGATGCTGAACTGGGCGCTGGCGCGCGGGTACGTCAAAGGCAATAAAAGCGGCGGGGCTTATACAGGCGGGGACGTCTATGCTGCTGGACAAGTGTTGCTCTACGTTTCGGATAGCAGCTGCAATATCCAGTATTCGGGCGGCGTTTTTGCTGCCAAAACGCGAACGGGCACAGGCAGCGTGCTATTTTCAATGGCCACGCATCCGGTAGCGTGCGTGACGTGGTATGGCTCGGTGGTCTTCTGCAATTGGCTGAGCGAGAAGGAAGGCCTTGCGCCAGCCTATAACGCCTCAACCTGGGGATTGGTGGACACGGATGCCGGGACATCGGGCATTCAGTTCACGAACGGTTACCGTCTGCCGACGGAGGCAGAATGGGAGCGGGCAGCGGGATGGAATGGAACGACGCACTGGATATTCGGTTCCCAGAGCGACTTTATGCTGGGAAAGTATGGGTGCAATTATCATGATTTCAATCCCGACGATGTTAATCCGTTGGGCTTGACAACCAATCCCTATACTTCGCCAGTGGGCTGGTTCAACGGCATCAATATCAGCCCGAATGGCTCAATACAAACGATCAATAGCACGAGTCCTGTCGGCGCCTATGACATGTGTGGGAACATTTGGCAATGGTGCCATGACTGGTACGCGGCGCCTTACGACTCCTCCTCTCAAACCAATCCAGTGGGTCCAAGCAGCGGCAGTTGGCGTACCCTTCGCGGCGGCAGCTGGCGCGATTGTATGGTCAACTGCCGGTTGGCGTTCCGGTTCGCTTACATTCCGGCGGAGGGGCTCAACTACTTCGGTTTTCGTGTGGCGCGCGGTGTGTCGGCGCCCTAATCATTTTGGCTCCTTGGCTCTTGGTTTCTTGCTGTCTTGGCAGTCTGGGTGCGAATCCCTCAGCGAGTTCAAAGAGAACGATGGCATCTTTGCCAGCGCATCGCCAAGGATCACCCGCAAAACAGTAACTACATTCATTCGATCAACGCTCAATGCTCTTTCTACTTCAGCAACCGGAGATTAATCGGCAGCTATTTAATTCCAAAATAATCCTTGCACTCATGGATACGTTAGTTTTATAAAAAATCGGTTTCAAGTTGAGGACAGCAGATAGAGGCGAATAGTTGAATCCAGTTCTTAGCTGCGCATCTTTTTACGGAGAGCAGCACAATGGCTAGCAAAAGCGAAAACTTCGAGTGGTTGCTGGATCATGAACTGCTTTTGGCCAAGCGCTATGGACGGCTACTGACGCTGGCATTTATTGAAACTGCTTCTCAGAACGGTTCCTTCGAGGAGTGTTTCTGGGGAGTGTTGCGGGATTGCGATATTTATAGCGTCTTGACGCCTTCCTGCGCCGCCATTCTCATGTGCGATACGGACCCCGCGGGCGCCCACAGGGCCTTGGAGCGTTTTCGCAACGAACATGGGCAACAGGCCGCGTTCCCGTGCGGCATTGTTTCATACCCTCAAGATAATTGCGACACGCTGGAATTCCTAAGAGCAGGATTTAAGCGTCTGCGGGAATCGAAGGGACCAGAAGAGTCAGAGCAGTCGGCGCCATTATCTTTGTCATGAGCCGGTTCTTGTCGCAGCGCACGGTCATTCTGTTTGCGCAATTTTCTGCAATGCTGAGCGCGCTTGGCTCGAGAAGCTGGGACTGGGATTTGCGGCGCGGTTCGGACAGATGAGATCCTGACCCGAGTACATCAGCCGCATCACAAACTTCGCGCTTTGATCCGCTCTCCATTCAATTCCACGGTCACCTCGAAAAAGTCCACCTGACCTTCTTCGCCCGGATGATGATGGACCAAAGGCAGGTACACCTCAGCACGCCGCCGGCGACGCTTGCGCAAGTAAGAGCGAACCGTCGTGGCGCCCACTTGATAGCCTTCCTCCATCGGCGCCCGATGAAGACGCGTCCCCGTCACCCGTTGCCGCGGCATCGGGCGCTGCCGCACCGTCATGCGCTTGCCCCATTCCTCCAGCAGCGCAACCATCCGTTCGCGCAACCCGCACACGTTCCAACGCGGGCCGCGCCCGAGGCGCCGATTCGCGCCGCATGGGTTCGCTTGCTGCACAAATACTTGCGAACCGTGTTGCGACTCAGGCCCAAGGCTTTCGCCGTCGCCTTTTTGCCGTCGCTCGAGCGCTCTTGCTTTTGGAAACCCAATGGGTTGCTCTTCTGGCTTACAATCATCGCTCTATCGACGCAGGGGCGGCGATGACGGCAAAAAGCAATAGAATTCGGCAATACGCCTCGGATGGTTTTTAACCGACATTTAGCCGACTTTTGCTCTTGACATCCCGCCGGTGGTTCCAGACAATCCGTTGGGATGTTAATCGTTATGTCGAATGTCCTAAGGAACCGCTTCAGGTTTTGGAAAGCATTTTAGTCCAGTCAACACAATGGAGAATGCGATATGAAAATCAAACTCAGAGATAATGAAGGGTGAACATATATTGCTCATAGCAAAAAATAATGACTAAGAAGGCGCCATTCCGTATCATGTATTTCTTCTGGTTAAGGTATCGGCTGCATGCAGAGCGCATCAGAAAAAAAAATTCTTATAGTGGATGACGAGCCTCTGATTTGCGAGGTGCTGCAGAGGTATTTCTCCGCCAATTCCTTCGATGTGGCGGTGGCGTTCAATGGAGAGCATGCTTTGGAATTGGCCGGCAAGACGGAGTATCCGGTCGCTATCGTTGATCTAAAGATGCCAGGTATGTCCGGCACAGAAGTTATCCATCGCCTGCGCAAAATGTGGCCATCAACCGAAGTGATCATCTATACGGCCAACCCCTCGTTCGAGTCCTCGGTCGAGGCCATCCGCGAGCAAGTTTTCGATTACATCTGCAAGCCAAGTGAGCCATCGCTTATTCTGCAAGCTGCAAAGCGGGCCTTGGAACGTCGGCGATTGATCCTCGAAAACCGGGAGCTGATAAAACAGCTGGAGGCCAAGCGGCAACAGCTCGAGCAAGAGGTGACCGCCGCCAAGCGCGTCATTGAGCTATCCCTGCGCAATTCCCCGATTTTCATCGGGAGCAGCGCCGCCATCGGAGAGATCCGGAAGCAGGTGGCCAGCGTGGCGCCTTCGAACATGAACATACTGCTGCTCGGCGAAAGCGGGACAGGCAAGGACATGATCGCGCAGTTGATCCATCAGGTCTCGGGCCGCGAAACCCACGCGCTCGTGAAGGTCAACTGCCCGGCCATCCCCGAATCACTTTTGGAATCGGAGCTCTTCGGCCATGAGGCGGGCGCCTTTACCGGCGCGCTCAAGCGCAAGCCAGGGCGGTTCGAATTGGCCAGCGGCGGGACGCTGTTTCTGGACGAGGTCGGCGACATCCCGTTCGCCCTGCAGTCCAAGCTGCTTGAATCCGTGGAGCAAAAGCAGTTCTACAGCGTCGGCGGCAAAAGAAAGATCCATTCTGACGCGCGGATCGTCGCGGCAACCAATGCGCCGCTGGAACAGATGGTGGAACAGAAACGATTCCGCGCGGATCTTTATTACCGCCTCAATGAATTTACCATAAGCATCCCGCCGCTGCGCGAGCGAAAGGAAGACATCCCGATCTTGGTTGACCAGTTCCTCGAAGACTTCAGCAAGCAATTCAGCAATTCCGCATGGAGTTTCACGAGCGGGCAACGCGAACAGCTTTTGAACCATAGCTGGCCTGGAAATGTGCGGGAACTGAAGTCTGTCATCCGGCGCTTCGTTCTGACGGGACAATTGGAGTTCCTCTCGCATTCGCCATTGCGATCAATCAAGGCTGATGGGGCTTTTTCTTTGCCCGAGTCTTTATGTGTGCCCGAACATATTGGCGGCGCTCCGCAGTTGAATAAAAAGGATGGCGATGGGATTGAGCATCTGACCATGAAGACACTGGCTGAAGTCCAATGGAATCGGCGCAAGGCTGCAAAAAAGCTGGGAATTAGCTACAGTACCCTGAGACGCCGGATTGAGCGCTACGAATCAAAAGAAAAGATTATCTGAATACAAATTTGGCCGCAAACTCTGTATGTGAATATATTGAGTAGTTTTTTTGTGCTCATAAAGATCAAAAACCATACTCAGGTTATCTATCATGGCTCGCAAAGTAAATGAACTGCACTGGCTTGTAAATCACGAGTTGACGTTGGCAAAGCGTTATCGTCGGTTTGTCAGTTTGATGCTTCTGGAAAGCGATGATGATCTGGGAAATTTAAAAAACTCTTTTCTCGCAGGTTTTCGCGACAGCGACGTCTGTTTCGAGGTCAGCTAATCATGCATAGCGGTGCTCATGTGCGAAACCGATCAGACCGGGGCGAAAAACGCTTATGCCCGCCTGAAACAGGAATTGGAAATTAAGGAAGACAATCTGAGATGCGGTTTGGCAACGTATCCCGAGGATAACCTCGCTCCCCTGCATTTCATGCAGACGGTTTATCAGCGGCTCCGCGACACGCGCGCCAAGACCAGCATGGTGGTCAAGTCGCAATACCTGATGCGCGCTGTGGATGAGGCGCTGAATGAGACGATTGAAAAAAAAGAAGGATAGCCGGACAAATCAAATTCATATATTTCTTCTGGTTAAGGTAACGACTGCATGCAGAGAGCATCAGATGAAAAAATTCTTATAGTGGATGACGAGCCTCTGGTCGGCGAGGTGCTGCAGAGTTATTTCTCCGCCAATTCCTTCGATGTGGCAGTGGCAATCAATGGAGAGCATGCCTTGGAATTGGCCGGCAAGACGGAGTATTCGGTCGCTATCGTTGATCTGATGATGCCAGGTATATCCGGCACAGAAGTCATGCAACGCCTGCACAAAATGTGGCCATCAACCGAGGTGATCATCTATACGGCCAATCCCTCGTTCGAGTCCTCGGTCGAGGCCATCCACGAGCAAGCATTCGATTACATCTGCAAGCCAGGCGAGCTCTCCCTTATCCTGCAAGTTGTAAGGCGGGCCTTGGAACGCCGGCGATTGATCCTCGAGAACCGGGAGCTGGTAAAGCAGCTGGCGGCCAAGCAGCAACAGCTCGAGCAAGAAGTGACCGCCGCCAAGCACGTCATTGAGCTAACCCTGCGCAATTCCCCGATTTTCATCGGGTGTAGCGCCGCCATCGGAGAGATCCGGCGGCAGGTGGCCAGCGTGGCCCCTTCGACCATGAACATACTTCTCCTCGGCGAAAGCGGGACCGGCAAGGACGTGATCGCGCATTTGATCCATCAGGTCTCGGGCCGCGAAGCCCACGCGCTCGTGAAAGTCAACTGCCCGGCCATCCCCGAATCACTTTTGGAATCGGAGCTGTTCGGCCATGAGGCGGGCGCCTTTACCGGCGCGCTCAAGCGCAAGCCAGGGCGGTTTGAATTGGCCAGCGGCGGGACGCTGTTCCTGGACGAGATCGGCGACATCCCCTTCGCCCTGCAGTCCAAACTGCTTCAATCCGTTGAGCAAAAGCAGTTCTACAGCGTCGGCGGTAAAAGCATCATCCATGCTGACGCGCGGATCGTCGCGGCAACTAACGCGCCGCTGGGACAGCTGGTGGAGCAGAACCGATTCCGCGCGGACCTTTATTACCGCCTCAATGAATATACCATAAGCATCCCGCCGTTGCGCGAGCGAAAGGAAGACATCCCGATATTGGTTGACCATTTCGTCGAAGACTTCAGCAAGCAATTCAGCAATTCCGTCCGGAGCTTCACGAGCGAGCAACGCGAGCATCTTTTGAACCATTGCTGGCCTGGAAATGTGCGGGAATTGAAATCCGTCATTCGGCGCTTCGTTCTGACGGGGCAAATGGAGTTCATCTCGCATTCGCAATTGCGATCGGTCAAGGTCGAGGCGGCTTTTTCGCCACCTGAGTCTTTATATGTGCCCGAACAAGTCGGTGGCGCTCCGCGGCTGGATAAAAAGAATGGCGATGAGATCGAGCATCTGACCCTGAAAGCACTGGTTGAAGTCCAATGGAATCGGCGCAAGGCTGCGAAAAAGCTGGGAATTAGCTACAGTACCCTGAGACGCCGGATTGAGCACTACGAATTAAAAGAAAAGATTATCTGAATTTAATTTTGGGCGTAATTTGAAGTCCTTTAGATAGCCAGTAGAATCAGGCGCGCCTAACCATCCTTGCTGCCGGGGAAATAATTCCACGCAGCAGGGATTTTTGCTTATCTTCCCCTTCATCTTGTCTCTTCTTCAGGCGTTCCTGACACCCCTTCGGGATTCCGCGTTCCTGCCATCCCCCTTCGGGATTCTGTGTTTCTGCCATCCTTCAATTTATCAATCCTATTAATATGCTTATTTAGATAACAAAAACAAATCATCCGTAAGGTAGTATTCATTTAT
>JAPLSP010000258.1 GCA_026398575.1 Candidatus Sumerlaeota bacterium
GCGGCGGGTTGAACTTCCACCACGAGGCCAGGTTGGCTGCGGCTAGCAACGTGGCGACCAACACGGCGGCCAACAGGGCGGCCAACAGGGCGGCCAGCAAAGCGGCGCGCAGCAGAGCGCAGCGCAGAGCGGCCAAGGCCAAAGCAGCCAGGGGCAAGGCTCGGGAAGCAGCGCGCGGGACCGCACGGGAGGAAACGCAGGATCGGGCGGCCGCGATTGGGGCGTCGGCTCGACGAATATCGGCGCCGAAAAATCGGGAACGGGACAAAAAGCCGCGGAGTTCTCGGATCATCAGGCGGTGCGTTTTTCCGGCGATCGCAGCCAATGGCGCGAACATTTCTACAAGCTCTATGAGGCGCGCGCGCTCGAAACACAGGGCAAAGTCGAGCGCGTAACCGGCAAGATGGGCGAAGGCGAATTCGACGGCAGCGTGAGCGTGACGGGCCAGGCCAAACGCTCGGACGCCCAGACTGCGCCCTCGCAGGTCTTCATGCGCTATTCCGAAAGCCAGAAAGACGCCCTCTCGAAAGAGAACATCCCCCCCGGCGTCAAAACCTTCGTCAAAGGCTACTTCGACGCATTATCCAAAGAATAGCCGCAAAGCGATTGTGGTTATTCGCAGAAAAATTGAAGGCATGAGCATGATTGAGCCAAATATAATAAGTACGGCGGCAAATCTCCTGCTTGAGGCGGCCCCGAAAGGCTCGCAAGTAATTTTGTTCGGCTCTTTCGCGCGAGGTGATGCTCGCGAAGATAGTGACTTGGATTTCTTGGTGGTTGAGCCGCAAGTAAAGGACCGGATCAATGAAATGGCGCGTCTGTATGTCGTATTGAAAGACTTGCCCGTTCCGGTAGATATATTAGTCGCCAGCTATGCTTTGTATGAGTATTGGCGCGATACCCCTAACACTGTCTATTATCAGGCGATGAAAGAGGGGAAGCGCTATGGGCAAGACGAAGTGATATGCAGCAGTCCCGAGACCAAAAAGGATTCTTCACCTCCTATTTTGCAGCAAAGCTGAATCCAATGCGATAAGGGGCTGCACCAGCTTTTGGGAGTAAGGTGGCTTGCCGCCTTCTTTTTATGCCTGGGCCATTGAAACGCCACAAAGAAGGCGGCAAGCCACCTTACTCCAAAAGCTGGCGCAGCCCCTAACCGCATTGCATTTTCTCTTTCGAGACAATACGCTGAGAAGAGCCAAGAAAAAATTATTCACGAACGCATAACCATGAACTCGGAACCCGCAACCCGGAACTCGGAACTCGGAACTCGGAACTCGGAACCCGGAACTCGCAATGTCGAACTTACCAACGTCCTCGTCAAGCCCGCCAGCGCGGATTGCAATCTGCGATGTGAGTATTGCTTCTACCTCGAAAAAGCCGCGCTTTATCCGGACAGCAAAATCCATCGCATGAGCGACGAGGTGCTTTCCGCCCTGATCGAGCAGATGATGGTCTTGGGCGGCGAGGCGCCTTCATTTGGCTGGCAGGGCGGCGAGCCGACGCTGATGGGCCTCGATTTTTTCCGCCGCGCCGTCGCGTTGCAGCAGCGGTTCGGCTCTCAGGGACAATCCGTCGGCAACGGCCTGCAGACCAATGGCGTGCTCCTCAATGAAGAATGGGCCGATTTCCTGGCCGAGTATCGCTTCCTCGTGGGCTTGAGCCTCGATGGGCCGGCGCACGTCCATGACCACTACCGGCGCGACTGCGGCGGGGCGGCGACTTTCGAGCGCGTCACGCGCGGGGGGCGCCTTTTGATGAAGCGCGGCGCCGAGGTCAACGCCATCGTCACGGTGAACGACTATTCCGCGCGCCATCCCGAAGAGATCTACGATTTCCTCCGCTCCGAAGGCTATGAGTGGATGCAATTCATTCCAATCGTTGAGAGCGAAAGACCGGGAGCGGGCATTGACGATTTACGATTGACGAATGACGATTCAAAAACGACAGGCGGCGATGTTGAACTCGGAACTCGGAACTCGGAACTCGGAACTGCCGGCGGCGGAGCCGCGCCTTTCTCGCTTAGCTCGCAGGCTTTCGGCGAATTCTTCTGCCGCATTTTCGACCGCTGGCTGAAAGACTTCAAAAACGGAATGCCGACGGTCTCCATCCGATGGTTCGACAGCCTGTTTCATATCTACGTGGGGCTGCCCGCGCCCGAATGCCCCATGCGCGAGGAGTGCGGCGTCTATTTGTGCGTCGAGCACAACGGCGACGTCTATCCCTGCGATTTCTTCGTCGAGGCGGATTGGAAATTGGGGAACGTGTTGACGGACCGGATGGATCGCATGCTCAACAGCGCGCGCATGGACGCCTTCGGCAAACAAAAACTCCGGCTGCCTTCCGAATGCGGCGCCTGCCCGTGGCTTCAGTTATGCTTTGGCGGCTGCGTGAAGGATCGCATCAAAGACCCGCGCGATCGCGGCTCGTGTCATTTTTGCGAAGGGATGAAAGTTTTTTATCAGCACGCGGACCGCAAATTCAGGGAACTGGCCGCGCAATACCAGCGCCGGCAGGCCATCGAGGCGCGCGCGATCAACTCCAGGGACTCTCGTCAGGCGCCGTCGGACGCATCAGACCCGTCAGACGCGTCCGACCTGCCGCCAAAACAACAAAAAGCGGCTGATTCCCGCGAGGCGCGAAAAATCAGCCGCAATGCTCTTTGTCCGTGCGGCAGCGGTTTGAAATACAAACGCTGCTGCGGAAAACCGTAATCACGCTCTGTTTATTATCCTGTGCGGTTTATGACTTGAACAACGGCATTGCGGCGCCGCTGTTGAAAAGATAAATGTCGCCAGCGCTGATCGTGCCGTTGGTGGGATCGTAGGGCAGGCCGTCCCAAGAGCCCCCGCCCTGATTCTGGACTGTCCGGTCGTAAAGAATAAAGGCATCGGCGTCCGTGCCATCCACCGTTACATCCAGCTTGATGTTGGGTCCGAGGGAAATCAACACCCACGTGGATCGCGGATACGTCGAATACGCTGTCGAGTTGCTGTAGGCAATATCCGGACCGGAATAGAAATGATAGGGATTTTTGCCTTTGCCGGAGCCTCCCCACGATTGTGGCACATAGCTGCTGAAAGGATCCGTAACAATTGAAGTAAGATAAGCGACGGGCGTCGTCAGCCGGCTATACCATGTCCAAGTCGCCTGCACCTCGGCTAATGTCAATGTTCCCTTTGAATTCGGCACATTGGGGTCCGGGCAGACGCTAAAGATACTGGTGTTGTAGTCCACTCGATAGGCTTCAACAGCTGTGGCCATCGTCCGCATATCCGCATAGGCGCGCGAAACCTTCGACCGCGTTTGCGCCTCGAGGAAGTTGGGGATGGCGATCAACGCCAGAATGGCAATGATTGCGATGACGATGAGTAATTCAATGAGCGTAAACCCGCCCCGGCAAACCTGCTTTTGCGCGTTGAACATGATACTAACCTTCTTAAACAATTAATAATTGATCAAAAATATCGAAGCTATTTTATCCCCCGTAAAGCCAAATTGTCAATGCAATTTTTAGAGGGATAAGATGCCATTATCGGATTATTTTATGTCCGCTTTCTTTTCGTCTGGCTTTTGGCCATCTGGCTTTTTATCCTCCGTCTTTTTCTCGGCGGCTTTCTTGATATCGTCTTCCGTCAGGCGAATCGTGACGATGCGCCCTTTGGTCATCCGCTTGACGGAGAACTTCAATTCGCCAGGCTCACTGGTCAGCTTTTTGAATTCCTCGGCGCTCGTTACGGGCTTCTCGTTGATATGCGTGATGAGCTCGTAGGGTTTGACGCCCGCCACGGCGGTCTTGCTTCCCGGTTCGATCTTCGAGATGACAACGCCGGGTTCGTCGGCGCCTTTCTTCAGATAGCGCCGAACCTCGTAGGTCAGATCGCGAACGGTCAGTCCGAGCGCTTCGTTTTTTTGCTTCGGCGCGGACTCATAATGCGGCGGGCTGAGCTCGACGGCGAAATCCTTGGTGATGGATTTGCCGCCGGTGATCAATTCGGCTTTGTATTTCGTGCCGGCGCCCAGCTCCGTCAGCAGCCGCGTCAGAAAGTTTTCAGCCGGAGGCCAGGGACTGGGCAGCCGGTCAAAATAGATATCCTGCAATTCCCCAAGGCGTTCCCAGGGGAAAGCGCGCGTGAACTCGCTTTCATCCTGTGCCTGGATGTCTATCGGATTGGGGCGTCCATCCACGCGCAGCCGCAGGAGGACATTGCCCACCTCGATGCCGGCCTTGGCGGCGGGTGAATTGGGATACACATAAGTGACCATGACGCCAATCTGGCCGTTGCGGGTCTGTTTGGAAACATCATTGGCGCGGGCCAGGTCCTCATCTATCCCCTGCATTTCGATCCCCAGCCAGGCCAGGCGGTTCTCTTCGGTTTCGCTCAGCGGCGCATTGGCGACGTCGCGATTCTCGGCGAGTTTCTCGACGGCGGCCGTCAGATAAGTGACGGGCGTCAGCTCCGGGCCATCGCGCATGTATTCGCGCTGTCCGGCCGAGGGCTTTTCGCGCGGCGCAATGGGCAGGGCGGCGATCCTGCCTTCCGCGTCGAAGAAGAAGAGATGCTTCACGTCGCCGCTGTATTGGGGGAAGACGCGGTTCTTCATGCCCTCGCTGAATGAGGTGAATCGCGCGGGCTGGAAATAGGCCACGCGCGTTTCGCCTTCGATGGATACCCGGGCCACAATCAGTGGCTTGTTGCGCAGTTCCACGATGTCGCCCTGGACGGCCTGCAGCGCGCCTTCGACGGGTTTTTCCAGTGTGGCCACGAAGCATCCGTCGTCCTTCAACGTGGCCTCGAAGCGGGCGGGAACGGTCTTGCCATCCGGCGTATGGACGAGGATTTTCTCCAGGCGCGCGGTGACCTTGGGCTTCATGTTTGCCAGCACGAGAACGGTGGTCTTGCTGAGCAAGGCGCCAATGACATTGTGGTCCATTCCCTTGCCGCTGTCCTCATCCTCATCGCCGCTCCGGTATCGCATCCGCGACATCATGCCGCCTTCCTTGTCGCCTTTCGGGCTGCGGAAGACCAATTCGACGCGCGGCAGCCCGGCGCCGGCGATCTTTTCGATGCGCTCGAGGGTCTTGGCGATATCGGCCGCGGGCGACGTCCGCCATTTGTCGGGTCCGCCCTTCCAGGAATCGTCGGCGGGCAGTTCGCCGTCCAGCGCCAGCCCCACCGGAGTCCCCTCGCGATTGGCGATCAATCCAAAGCCGCTCAGCTTGACGAACGGCTGGCCTTTGTCGCGCACGACAACGTAGCCGCCTCCCGGCTGCATGGTCACCTTCCATTCGCCTTCCTGCCGTCCATAAACCGCGAGCACGTAGGGCCGCGGCGCGTCGGCCTTGAATTCGAGCGGCTTGACGCCGGCCAGCGGCTTATCCAGTTCCAAAATAATGGCATCCTGGTCCAGGATATAAATGGCGGGCTTGGCGATGGCGGATTCGCTCCCGAAACGCGCGCGGATTTCCTTGATGAATCGCGGATGGATCTGCGGATCGGAGATGGCCACGCGCGTCGGCGAGAGCGCATAGCCGCCGATTTCCAGGGGACGCTCCTGCTTGACGTGCTCATCCAGGTTTGCGGCATAGTATCGGCGATAATAGGACGGCCAATCATTTTCGGTTGCGGCCTGGGGCGACTCGCCGCGGTCGGTTTGCAGATGATATTCCACGCGCACGAACGAGGAGGACAGACTCTTTCCGATCGCGGCCAGTTCGGCGGGCTTGAGCGGCGGCTCCTCGGCAGCGCGCAGCCAAACAGGCGCCGCGGCAAAAAGCGCGGCCACTGCGATCAGGGCGATCTCTGCAATCCGAACTGCATGGGTTGTTGGTTTCATTATTCTACTCCTTTTCGAAATCCCTCGAGAAATTGAGGACGATCTGGCGCATGAGCCCATTGCGCAGGATGGTGAGGACGATGCGCGGCTTGGCCGCGACGTTTTCGATGGCGGCCTGGTGGGCTTTTCTCACGTCATCCAGGGTCTTGACTTCCTGTCCTTCGATCTTCAGCAGGATGTCTTCCGCCGAAAGCCCGGCGTTGGCGGCATTGCCCGGATATTTTACGCTGAAGATGAACACGCCCTCCTGCCGCTGGAAATAGAGATCGGGATTATCAAACTGATTGATGGTCCTGACCGTGAAATCCCAGCGCTTGAGTTCGAGCAGATCGCCCTCGACCTTGCCTTTTTCGCGCGGCGTTATTTCGATGGACTTGACGGCGCCATTGCGGACGATTTCCATCACGGAGGGCTTGTTCTTGGCCAACATGCCGAAGCGGCGGCGATAGGCGGGAATGTCTTCGTCCGTCATGGCCGTGGCCGGCTGGCCGTCCACCTTGACAATGCGATCCCCGGCCTGGATTCCCGCGCGGCGCGCCGGACTGTCGCGATCTACTTCGGCCACCATGACGCCTTCGTTGGCGTCGAAGTAGATATTGCGGTTGAAATCCTTGAGCGGCTGCAGCTGGAGGCCCGTCCAGCTCCAGTTGACCTTTCCCTCCGAGCGGATTTGCGCGGCCACGTCGCGCGCCACTTCGATGGGGATCGCAAATCCCATGTCGCCGCCCATCATGACGCCGCGCGCATTGACTCCGATGACCTCGCCCTCGGTGTTGACGAGAGGGCCGCCCGAATTGCCCGGACTGATCGAGGCGTCGGTCTGCAGCCAGCAGCTGTATTCGCTGGCTTCGGGCAGATAGCGCTTGGTGCAGGAAATAATGCCGATCGAAACCGAGCGCGTCAAACCCCAGGGGGCGCCCATCGCCATGACGAAATCGCCTTCCTTCAGGCGCGTGGACTGGCCCATCTGCGCGAACTTCAAGGGGGCGCTCTGCGGCGGAAGAGTGAGCTTGAGCAGCGCGATGTCGGTGTCTTTATCCGAACCCAGCACCTTGGCGTCAAAGGCGCGGCCATCCTGAAGGAGGCATCGGACCTCGACGGCCTTCTCGACGACATGCCAGTTGGTGAGCGCTTCTCCGTCGGCAGAGATGACCACGCCGCTGCCGGAAACCTCCTGCGATTTCTTATTGCCGCTTTCATAAGTTTCACGGACGCATTTGATGAAGACAACGGTTGGAAACACTTTTTCTTTGGCGTCATTAACGACTTTGCGGAAATCCAAAGTTTTTAGGCCGCCAAGCCGCTCACCATTATCATTCTTAGGCGCGCATGAAGTATAAAGCAAAACGGTCATAAAAAGAAATACTGCGCGCGCAATACATGCATCTCGTGCCATCATGGAATTCACTCCCGAAAATAGTAGATACCTGTTTATTTTTGACTCTGACGGGGGGCTGAGTCAAAGGTAAAGAGAGGTTTCAGATGTGGAAAAATGCGAATTCTGAAATCCCAATGATCTTCGCCAGCGCTCTATGCCAAAATGCCATTATCATGCGCCGAACGATAACAGGTTGTCGTTTCCTGCTATCCGTGTTCTCTGTGAAATCCGTGGTAAAAACTTAACCACGGATTTCGCAGAGAACACGGATGTTTTTTGCGATTGCCTTCGTTTTTTGAAGGAGAGAAATAGGGCCGAATTTCAAGACGCGTTGGCTAGAATTTCTCCAGCAATTCAGCATTATCCACCCACATCACAAAGAATGGATGTTTTGAATTTCCTCCATTTTCGCGCGTTCCCATCGCGCGAGAAACGCATCCCGGAATTGCAGCCAACGCTTTTCAATGATGGCAGCGCGGCAGTCGCTCAGGATTTTCAGAAAGAAATGAAGATTATGCGTCGTGTTAAGGCGCGAGGAAAGGATTTCATTGCATTGATAGAGATGCCGCAGGTATGCGAGGGAATAATTGCGGCAGGTGTAGCAATCGCAGGCTGGATCGGGCGGGTTTGGGTCCTCGGCGTATTGCGCGTTTTTGATAACGAGGACGCCGCGCGAAGTATAAAGCCGCCCATTGCGCGCTTCGCGCGTGGGGACGACGCAGTCGAACATGTCCATCCCGCGATCCACGGCGAGAATGAAATCGCGCGGCGTGCCGACGCCCATCAGATAGCGCGGCTTGTCGCGCGGCAGGAGCGGCTCGCTCGCATCAATCGCGCCGAGCATCGCCTCCTTGGACTCCCCCACCGCCAAGCCGCCCAGCGCATAGCCGTCAAAACCGATCTCCACTGTGCGCCGCGCGGACCAGGCGCGCAGCTCGGGGTCTGTGCCGCCTTGCACGATGCCGAAAAGCCACTGCTCCGAGGGACGGGCATGCGCCGCTTTCGAGCGCTCGAGCCAGCGCAGCGTCCGTTCGCTTTTTTCGCGTACCTGTTCCATCGGGCAATCGTGCGGGATACACTCATCGAAGGCCATCATGATGTCCGGCCCCAGATTGTTCTGCACCTTCATCGCGCTCTCGGGCGAGAGCGAGCAGCGCGCGCCGTCCATCGGCGAGGCGAATTCGACGCCTTCCTCCGTGATCTTGCGCAGATCGGCCAGCGAGAAAACCTGGAATCCGCCCGAGTCGGTCAGGATCGGCCCATCCCAGTGCATGAAGTGATGCAGCCCGCCAAGGCGATGAATGAGTTCATCGCCTGGCCGCAGCATCAGGTGGAATGTATTTGCAAGAATGATCTCGGCGCCAAGGCTGCGAAGCTCCTCCGGCGTCATCGCCTTAACCGTGGCGCGCGTGCCGACGGGCATGAACGCGGGCGTGAGGAAAGAGCCGTGCGGCGTTGTGACTTCGCCGGCGCGCGCGCGGCTGTCTCGCGCAACGCAATGAAAACCAAAGGCGCCCATAAAAAAGCCGCCATCTGAATTGATACGCCGGATGCTTCAGCAGAAACCTGCTAGACAGCCCAGTTCTCGACTCGCAATCCTGGGACGCGTTTGAAGTGGCGCTCGTTGTTTGTAACAAGGCAATAGTTGGATGACAAGGCCGTCGCTGCTACAATCAAGTCTAGGTCATCTAAAGGCGTTCCTTTAATCAAATACATTGGCGAGGTGTTTTGCACGGGATTCGCTGCGGCGAGCTTTCTTCAACTCGCAAATAATCGCGGCGGCGGAACGATCGTCCTGCCATGCGCCCGCCATTTTGAGAAATGCTTCCGTGGCTTCGCGAGGTGGCATGCCGGAATGCTCCAAGCGCTCTTGAATCATGATCTTTGCTTCTTGACTAACCGTCCGATGGCTTCGCCGGGCGCGAGTCCGCAAAGTTTCATAAACCTTTGGGCCAATGCCTTTGATTAGCAGCATCGCCATGGTAATTCTCCCGATTGATTCCCGTCATTCTTGAGAAAAGTATTGCGTCGCTTGCTGTGATAAGGCAAGCGCTTTTCACGAAATTCCATGTTCATCGAGCCATTGCCTCGCGACAGATACATCCATACCCATTTCCTGCGCGAGTTTGGCAAGGCTGATGTAACCGCCTTGATATGCTGAAATCGCCCGGATTTGCCAGATAGGTAAGCCCTGCAGATCAGGCTGATAACAGGCAATGACCGCCTGCCGCACAATTTCGCTGACAGACTGCTTGCGGCGACGGGCGAGAGCCTTCAGCGCCTTGATCATGCGCGGGTCCATTTTTATATGAATCATCACATTCTGAGCCATCGCTATTCTCCATCGCATTTAATTGTATCCGTTTGTATATATAGGAGTGGGCTGCGGGTCAAGGGAATTGAATCATTTTAGAAGTCCCGATAAGCGCATTTCTATTGTTTCCCCATTGCGCGATGCCTTCCTGTCAAAGCATGATTTTTGCGCAGTGCAAGATACATTGCTCTGAGAAACTTCCTATTCTGTTTCTGCGCGCATCCTGAAATAGATCGATCATCATGTGAGCCTGTCCATGGAAAAGTCTGCAATCTGGGAAGACTTGAAGGAACAGATCTTCGCGCGGCAAAGGCTTGAGCTGAATAAGGCGCTGGCGCTGTTTGATCTCGCACATTTTCATGAGGCGGGACGCCTGGCCAATGCCGAGCGCGAACGCCGGCATGGGAACAAGGCGTTTTATATCCTGAACCGTCACATCAATTATTCAAACGTCTGCAAGTATCAATGCCGCCTATGCGCCTTCAGCGCACGCGAAGGCGAAGCGAAGGCGTGGGCGCTATCGCTTGAGCAAATCTTTGAGATCGCGCGCGAGGAACTTGGGGGGCGGGGATCAGGGGGCGAGGAGCGGGGGGCGGGGGGCAGCGCGAACGAAGTGGACAACGTGGACGGCGTGGACGGCGTGGACCGGGTGGAGGAAGCGCGTGCTTGTCCACCCAGTCCACAATGTCCACCCGGTCCCCTCCAGCCTGCGCCGCCCCACCCCCCAACCCAAAACCAGGCGGCAGGCGCCAAGCCCCCAAAACCAAGAGCCAATAGCTATGAACTCCACATCGTGGGCGGCGCGCATCCGGCTTACGGATTGGAATTTTATGAGCGGATGCTGCGCGGGTTGAAGGAGATTGCGCCGGGCGTTCATATCAAAGCCTTCAGCGCCGTTGAGATTCATCATATCGCCGAACGCGCGGGGCTGCCGATCCGCGAAACACTCGAACGCTTGCGCGCGGCGGGATTGGATTCGCTGCCCGGCGGCGGCGCAGAGATTTTCGCCGAGCGCGTACGGCGCGAAATTTGCCCTGACAAGCCCAACGCCGATCAATGGCTCGATGTCCATCGCCAGGCGCACTTGCTTGGGATGCGCACCAACGCGACGATTCTCTACGGTCACATCGAAACTCCCGCCGAGCGCGTGGATCACCTGCTGCAGCTGCGCGCGCTTCAGGATGAAACCGGCGGATTTCAGGCCATCATCCCATTGAAGTTCCATCCCGAGAACACGCGCCTCGCGCATCTGCCGCTCTCGGGCGGACTGCTCGATCTGCAAATGATCGCCGCCTGCCGTCTGATCCTTGACAACTTCGACCACGTCAAGGCATATTGGCCGTCGCTCGGGTTAAAGACGGCGCAGATCGCGCTGGCGTGGGGCGCGGATGATTTGGATGGAACCGTCGTCCAAGAACGCATATACCAAACCGCCGGCGGCAAGGCGCCGAAGGGGTTGGATGAAGAGTCGCTGCGCGCTTTAATCATAGAGACGGGTCGGGCGCCAATTCGCAGAGATTCTTATTATCGGGAGATATGAATATGGAACTATGCCAATTGGCTGTGGATATGGCCAAGCACGACGGCGCCAGTTATGCCGATGCTCGCGTGGTGGATATTCGGGAGCAGTATATCACCACCGAGGATGAGCGCGTCTCGGGCGTTCAAGACGGCGAGTCGCTCGGGATCGGGATTCGCGTGATCTGCGACGGGGCGTGGGGATTTGCCGCGTCGTCGCGGATCGAAAAAGCATCCGTAGAGGAAACCGCGCGACAGGCCATTACCATCGCGCGCGCGGGGGCTCTGGCCAAGGCGCCGCAAGGGATTCATTGGGCCGCCGAGCCCAGGCATGAAGGCATTTATAAAACGCCCATCCTGATGAATCCATTCCAGGTCGCGCTCGAAGACAAGATCGGTCTGCTGCTTGCGATCAACAAGGAAGTTCTCGCCGTCAATGGCGCGAACAAATGCCATTCGTTGATGTATTTCAAGCGCCAGCATCGCT
>JAPLSP010000517.1 GCA_026398575.1 Candidatus Sumerlaeota bacterium
GCATGGTAGGCCGCTCCGCTCCGTCGGGCGGCCTTGGCGTGCGATGGCCGCCCGACGGAGCGGAGCGGCCTACCATGCGGCGCCAAGCTGAATAGGACCTGCTTTTCATCGCCCAGCGACAAAGATTTTGTGACTATAAATCCATTGCGCCGCGTGGCGCCTTTCGGTCACAAGCGCCCCGGCGTTATTTGCCTTGGCTTGGCGGCGAAGGCCTGAAATAATCACGCAATGTTTATTGCGCAATCTGAAGTTGCGATCTGCATACGCATGCGATGCTTGAGGCCGCGAAAACGCCAACGAGGAGGCGCCGACGATGAATCCTGTCCGAGTCGAATTGGGCGAACGCAGCTATGATATTTTGATTGGCGCGGAGATGTTGGACCGCATCGGACCGCTCATGGTTGAATGCGGCCTCAAAGGGCGGACGCTGATCGTCACGAATCCCGCCGTCAATGAACTCTATGGCGCGCGGGCGCGGCGGAGTTTGGCGCAAGCGGCGATCGAGGCCGAGACGTTCGAATTCCCAAGCGGAGAGGAACAAAAGCATCCCGGCACGGTCATGCGCGGCTATGATTTTTTGATCGAACGCAACTATTCGCGCGCAACGACGATTCTGGCTTTGGGCGGCGGCGTCGTGGGAGACGTCGCAGGCTTTTTAGCGGCTACCTACATGCGGGGCGTGCGCTTTGTCCAAGTCCCCACGACATTGCTGGCAATGGTGGACAGCAGCGTTGGCGGAAAGACGGGAGTGAATCATCCGCTGGCGAAAAATATCATCGGCGCTTTTTATCAGCCGCAGCTTGTCGTCGCCGATCCGAAGACCTTACGCACGCTGCCGCGCAGTGAATTCCGGGCCGGATATGCCGAGGTGATCAAATACGGCGTCATCTGGGACGAAGCCTTATTCGCGAGCCTGGAGGAGAATCTCGAACAGATTTTTGCGCTGGCCCCGGAACTCATCGGCGAGATCGTCCGGCGCTCGTGCGAGATCAAGGCCGAGGTCGTTTCGCGCGACGAGCGGGAATCGAGCCTGCGCGCAATCCTGAATTTCGGCCATACGTTTGGCCACGCGCTCGAAGCCATCACTCAATACAGGCAATATCTGCATGGCGAAGCGGTGGCCGTTGGCATGGTGGCGGCGGCGCGCACGGCGGAAAAAATGGGAATGCTGGAAGCGGCGGCGTGCGCCAGGATTGAGAAGCATATCGGCGACGCCGGACTGCCCACGCGTTTTCCTGCGATGGATACCGAGGCCTTTTTAGCGCGCTTCAGCAAAGACAAGAAAGCCGTGGAGGGAAAAATACGGTTCATCCTGCCGGAGCGTATCGGTAAGGTTGTCATCTGCGACGATGTGCCGCTTCCTCTCACGCGTGAAGTGGTGAAAGAGATGAGTTGCTAGCGCATACTTTTATTCACCATACACGTGAACGACGAACTCGCTATAGATGCACAGGACATTAAGCAATTCAAAGTCCGCATAATGGACCTTGGATAGTTTGCCTTGCGCCACCGCTTCTTGGAACGAAGCGTCACCCCATGCGCCGCACAGCGAAAAATGAAGAGGCCAAATGCTGATGAAGCGGGTCTTTGAGACGCCTTCTTTGCAATTGGCAACAGGAATCCCCTCATTCGGCCCTTCATCAGCGGGGCCAAATTGAAGCGGTCCCTTGTATTGAGTATAAATGAATCCCGGCGGCGGCAACACTGGCGTTGTCGGGAATGCGCACCCCATCGCCAGCGCCATTGCTGCGGTAGCGCCCATCATCTTTGCCCACGCGCTCCAACTGGTGAAACAATGCGCGGAGGCTGAATTTCGTTTGCGCGCCATAAATCGCCTCCTTGCATCATTCACCATAAGCAACGGTGGTATAATGCTGATAGACCCCAATGACATTGAGATACTCGTAGTCAACATGATTGATTTTCGTGAGTCTGCCGTTCGCGGCTGCGGTTTTTAGCGAGGCGTCACCCCAAGCCACCAATCCCAGGATGCTTTCAGTTGAGGCGGTTCCGCTTTTGGAACCGAGCGGCAACCCTTTGCCTTCATAGCTCAGCGGCGCCATGTATTCGTTATATATAAGCCCAACCGGAGGCATCACCGGCGCTCTCAGGCATCCGATGAAAGTGAGCGCCGACATGCACGCGATGAGCGCAATAGCTATCTTTTTTGCCATGATTACTCTCCTTTTCCCAGGCGGATTCGATTCTTAATATGCGTTGGTATGCTTAGCTCAGGGGATACTTCTTGTCAACGCAATCTTTTCAAGCAATTTCTGCGCCATATCACTACTTTTTTTAGCCTTGACACGAAATCTAAGCGCTTTTATGGTCCAACTCAGTTTTATTTGGCTCATGGAACGCTACCGTGAGCCAAGTGGCCGTTCTTAAATATACCGGTACGAGGTTTGCCTCCGTGAAAAGCACCGCGCGCTTTCCATTGCTCTGCATCCTATCCCTTGCATTGGCCTTCAGTTGGCTGGGGGCCCCATGCTGCTTCAGTCAAACCAACCCGGATAGCATATCTGGCTGGGATAATGCTTTCAGCAAAGACAGAACCTTCGGTCAGGATAGGACTTCCCCCCGGAATAAAATAAATGCTCAGGATAAATCATCCTTCCAGGATAAAACATCCATTCAGGGCGGCAAGTTCGCGCAGGATAGAAAACCTGCCCCCGACAAAATGACCACCGCCGGCGCTGAAAATATAGATAATAACAAGGACAAAGATATCACGCTGAAAAAAGAGCTATTAGAGAAGCCTGGGTTCGAGGAGATGTCCCAAAAGGAACCCGTAGGGGCTTTTGGCGAAAAGGAATTTCTGCGAGCGATGGATTTTCGGGTCAACCAATCCGCTCCCGTGAATCCTAATTATGTCATCGGCCCCAAAGACAAGATCGTCATCAATTTATGGGGCAAAAAAAGCCAAACTTATTATGCCGTCGTGGATGAGAATGGTTTCGTGGCCTTGAGTATCGAGGGCGTGGAAATCCGATTCCTGGTCAACGGCATCGCTTTCAAGGATCTTCGGATGAAGGTTATCCGGGAAATGAGCAAATATACCACTGACATTGATCCCAGTCATCCGGATTCCAGCCCCATCCTGGTGGATGTGACGTTGGGCGAAATCCGCGGCATCCAAATCATGGTCGTCGGCGAGGTCAAACGCCCCGGTCAATATACCTTCAACTCAACGATCAGCTCGATTTTCAATATATTGGCCGCTGCCGGCGGACTGACAAACAAAGGCTCGCTGCGGAATATAACCGTGCGGCGGTCCGGGGGCGAGACCAGCAAAGTGGACTTGTATCAACTGGACGTATATGATCTTTTGACCTCGGGAACTTTGGATGAAAAGATGTATAATCTCCAGGATCGCGACATCTTAATCGTTCCCACCAAGCGCCGGGTTGTGAAAGTCATGGGCGAAGTCAAGCGCTTCGGTCTTTTTGAATTGAAGGATGAAGAGACCCTGCAATCGCTCATGAAAATCGCCGGCGGTCTGACGCCGAACGCGGACCCGGCGAAACTGGATATTGTGCGGGCGATGGGCGTTAAGGAAATGACGTTCATCAGTGTTGATCTTACGAAACAGCCCACCATGCCGCTGGAGGACGGCGACGAGGTCACCATCAACGCCAAGCCCAAAACCCGGCGTTTGAATATGGTTGAAATCAAAGGCGAAGGTGTCCGCCAGGCTGGGCAATATGAATATATTGAAGGCATGACGCTGGGCGATTTAATAACCAAAGCCGGCGGTTTTTTCGAA
>JAPLSP010000555.1 GCA_026398575.1 Candidatus Sumerlaeota bacterium
GGGACGTGGGGCACGATACGAGGTGTTGGCCGTGCGCTGGCCGGTGATGCGGCGCGTGCATGGAGAAGGGCTGCTGCTTGTTCCGATTGGAAAGCCGGTAGTGGCGGACATCATCGTCGTGCCGGATGCGGACCAGACGCCGGAGATGATCGCCGGGCTGAGCGACGGGGCGCCGGACGCAGCGCAGTATGCGCGACGCCTTGTCGAAAGCAACTGCCGCGTGCTGATACCGGCGCTCGTGGATCGGCAGATGAAACCGCGCAATGGGCGCGCGCTTTTGACGAATCGCGAGTACCTGTATCGGCCGGCCTTTGAACTGGGGCGGCATCTGATCGGGTACGAGACGCAGAAGATTCTGGCGCTGGTTGACTGGCTGGAGCGCGATGCCCATGCTGGCGATGCTCGCATCGGAATCTTCGGGTGGGGCGAAGGCGGGATGCTGGCGTTATACGCGGCGGCGCTCGACACGCGCATTGACGCGGCGTGTGTCAGCGGCTATTTCCAGTCGCGGCAGAATATCTGGCAGGCGCCCATTGACCGCAATGTATTCGGTCTGCTCGAACAATTCGGCGACGCGGAACTGGCCACGCTCATGGCGCCGCGCCCGCTGCTGATCGAAGCCTCGCGCGGACCGGAACTCGAATTGCCCGGCAAAGGCGGCGCGCCCGCGCGGCTCGTGTCGCCGCCGATCGAAGAGACGCGCAGGGAATTCGAGCGAGCCAGGAGCCTGATTGAAGGTCTGAAGGCGCCCTGGGATTTTCACCTCATTGCGCCTGTATATCCCGCGGCTCGACCCGGTTCGGACGCGGCGCTCCAAGGGTTGCTGACGGCGCTACGGGCCGATGCGACGCTGGCGCCTCTCGCCGCTCGACCCACATCGTTAGTCAAGAACTTCGATCCAGCGGCGCGGCTCAAGCGCCAGATCGAGGAGATTGACGACGACACGCAATGGCTGCTGCGCGAAAGCCCATTCGTGCGGGACAAGTTCATGGCGCGACTGAACACCGACTCGCTGGAGAAGTACGAGGCGTCGGTGGCTGGGTATCGCGAGTTTTTCCAAAACGAAGTCATCGGCCACTTCGACGATCCGCTCCTGCCCCCCACCCCCCGCTCGCGCAAGGCCTACGACACCGAGAAATGGGTAGGATACGAAGTCGTGCTCGACGTGTTCCCCGATGTCTTCGCCTACGGCATTCTCTGCCTGCCGAAGAACATCGCGGCGGGCGAGAAACGGCCCGTGGTCGTCTGCCAGCATGGACTGGAGGGACGCCCGCAGGACGTGGTGACCGGCGATAAGCGCGCCTATCACGACTTCGCGGCGCGGCTGGCCGAACGCGGTTTCATCACCTTCGCGCCGCAGAACCCGTACATCTTTCAGGACCGCTTCCGCACGCTGCAGCGCAAAGCGAACCCGCTCAAGAAGACGCTGTTCTCGATCATCGTGCCGCAGCATCAGCAGATCGTGAACTGGCTCAAGTCGCTGCCGATGGTTGACGGCCAGCGCATCGGCTTCTACGGGCTGTCCTACGGCGGCAAGAGCGCCATGCGCATCCCGGCGCTGGTGAGCGATTATTGCCTGTCCATCTGTTCGGGCGACTTCAACGATTGGGTTTGGAAGAACGCTTCCACGCGGGCGCCGTACAGTTACGTCTGGACCAACGAGTATGAGATCTTCGAGTTCGACTTGGGGAGCACTTTCAACTACGCCGAGATGGCCGCCCTGATCGCGCCGCGTCCGTTCATGGTCGAGCGCGGACATCTCGACGGCGTGGCGCCTGATGAAACAGTCGCCTACGAATTCGCCAAAGTGCGCCGCCTCTATAGCGCCCGCCTGAAACTCCCAGACCGCGCCGAAATCGAATGGTTCGTCGGCCCTCACACCATCAACGGCCAGGGGACCTTCCGCTTCCTGCACAAACACCTCAATTGGCCCGAGCCTTGAAAGAACGATTACGCGAACAAGCGATTACGGGAATAAACGAGTGCGAGAATAAACGATTGCGGGAATAAGCGAGTGTATGTCATGAATTCATTTTGGGAAAGAACTGGGAAAGGACTTCAAATGCTTAAAGCAAACAGAATTCTCTGGGGATTTTCTCCACTCATCCTTATAACTCTTCTGTTGTGCCCGGTGATACGGTCTGGCGCCGCAGAGGACAAACCTGCCAACGCCTCCGCTCAATACCAAGGCTGGCAGCATTCAGGTTCCATATTCATCCTGACAACTCCCGAGGGCGCCAACTTGCCGGCGTCGGCTTCGGAAGACGGCTTTCCATTGCTGGTCCGGCTGCACAAGGACTTCTTCGATTTCAGCCAGGCCAAGGCCAACGGTGAGGACATTCGTTTCTCCGCGAGCGCGGGCGCGCCTCTGGCCTACCAGATTGATGAGTGGGACGCGTCCAACGGAACCGCTGCCATCTGGGTGAGAATCCCCACGCTCAAAGGCGCCGCGCGGCAGGAGATCAAGCTGCATTGGGGCAAATCCGACGCGGCCGGCGAGTCCAGCGGACCGGCGGTATTCAATGAGTCCAACGGATACCTGAGCGTCTGGCACATGGACGATCCGGTGAAGGATGAAGTCGGCGTCCTCAAATCGAAGGATACGGGAACTATTTCTTCTTCCGGTATTATTGGCAAGTGCCGGCGCCTCATCGAAGGCAAGGGGATCAACTGCGGGGAAAATATCGCAACCTATCCTTCCGGCTCAAGTCCCCATTCTTCTGAAGCGTGGTTCCGGGCCGAAAAACCGAATGCGACCATCCTGGGCTGGGGAAACGAACAGGCGCAGGGCAAAGTGATCATGCAATTTGTCAGTCCGCCACATATCAGAATGGATTGCTACTTTTCAGGCGCCAACGTTACGGGCGGCAGCGCGCTCGCCACGTCCCAATGGATTCATGTGATTCACACCTTCAAGAGCGGTGATTCGAGGATATATGTGAATGGAATCCTCGACGGCGTCTCGACGTCCCTGGGCGCCCCGCTGGCAATCAAGAGTCCTGCGAGAATGTATATTGGCGGCTGGTACAACAATTATAGATTTGATGGCGACATTGACGAGGCGCGCATATCCAAAGTCACGCGCTCCGCCGACTGGGTGAAGCTGCAATATGAAAACCAGAAGCCTCTGCAGACCTTGGTCGGGCCCCTGATGCAGTTAGGCGATGCTTTCTCGGTCTCGCAAACGCAAATGACCGTCTTGGAGGGGAAAACCGCCACTGTCGCGGCCAAAGCCGGCGGCGCGCAGAAGCTTTACTGGATTCTGAAAGCGGATGGCCGGGAAGCAGTCGCCGCCGTGGACCGCCTCTCTTATACGTTTGACGCCGGGAGGGTGAATGGCGACAAATCCCTCACCCTCCAGTTCAAGGCCGTCTGCGCCAATGAGGTAAAGATCAAGGACATCCCCATCATGGTGAAGGAAGACATTCAGGAACCGGTCTTCACGCTGAAGTCGCCTGCGACATGGGATGCCCGCGAAACCATCGAGGTGACGCCGCAGATCGCCAACCTGCGCGAGATGCAGGCGAAAGGCGCCGGCCAACTGAAGTATGTGTGGACCGTTTCGGATATCGCCGTGATCAAGGAGACTGCGCCCGATAAGCTGATCCTGCGGCGAGCGCAAAACAGCGGGAATATGACCGTCGCGCTGGCGCTCAGCAACGGCGGCGCAGAGGTTACGGCGGCGACCACGATCACGGTCAAGGAGCCCACGAAGGATGCCTGGATACAGCGGACTCCCGCCAAGGACGAGAAACCCGAAGACAATCAGTTCTATGCCCGAGACGACAACAATGAAGGCACACTCTATTATAACGGCGCGCTGAATGAAGCCGCTGACTCCGTCTTCCTCAAGGTCTATGCCGGGGACCAACTCTACAAAAACGAAAGCAGCAAACTCTCCAGCGACAAAGCCTACGCGTTTTCCATTAAGCTGAAGCCGGGGCTCATCAAGTATAAAGTGGAGTTCGGATCGAAGAGCGGAGATCGCGAGACGCTGCTTCATACCGCGTCCAATCTGGTGTGCGGAGATGCCTACCTCATCAATGGGCAATCCAACGCGGTTGCGGCTGATTTCGGGAAAGAAGATCCCGCCTTCCGCAGCGAATGGATACGAACCTTCGGCAGTATGTCGGGGAGCCCCAAAGGCGTGAGGGTTTGGGGCAATGCGATGCACCGCAGCCGCGACGCGGAGAAGCTACAGATAGGTTATTGGGCCATGGAGCTTGGCCGCCGTCTGGTTGAGAACCACCAGATTCCCATCTGCATCATCAACGGCGCCGTCGGGGGAACGCGGATAGACCAGCACCAGCGCAACCCGCAGAATCCCCAGGATATGGCGACGATCTACGGGCGCCTGCTGTGGCGCGTCGAACAAGCCCGGCTCACACACGGCATTCGCGGCGTCTTTTGGCATCAGGGCGAAAACGACCAGGGCGCGGATGGACCCGACGGCGGCTTCGGCTGGGAGACATATCGGAAATACTTCATTGATCTGGCGGCGGCGTGGAAGCAGGACTACCCGAACATCCAGCATTATTACATTTTCCAAATCTGGCCCAAGTCCTGCTCGATGGGCTTCAACGGTTCCGATAATATGCTACGGGAGGCGCAACGGACGCTGCCGTCCTGGTTCTCCAACTTGAGCATCATGTCCACGCTGGGCATCAAGCCCGCGGGGACCTGTCATTACCCCGCCGCCGGTTATGCCGAAATGGCCCGCCTGATATGCCCGCTGGTCGAGCGGGATAACTACGGGAAGGTTTTCGACAAGCCTGTCACGCCTGCCAATTTGAAATCGGCTTTTTATACGAGCGACAAGAAAGATGAAATCGCCCTGGAGTTTGATCAGCCCATGGCGTGGAACAATTCACTGGCGAGCCAATTTTATTTGGATGGAGCAAAAGGAGGAGTCGCAGAGGGCGCCGCGTTGGAAAAACTGATCATACTTAAACTGAAGCCCTCTTCAACGGCGCAAAAAATCACTTACCTGGATAGCGCGTCATGGAGTATTGATAACCTGCTCTGCGGCGAAAATGGAATCGCCGCGCTCACGTTCTGCAATGTGCCGCTGCTTCCGCGGTAACCCTTTAGCGTAAGCCATTGCCCTGATGATATCCGGTTCAAGGAGAAACAGAATGACAATGAAATCTTTCTCACTATGTTTGGCTGGCTGCGCCCTTGCGTTGCTGCTCAGCGGCTACGCCTTGGCGGCCAAGCCGCCGGTTCCAGATTTGACAAAGGACGGGCAGAAAGACCGCATGCATGATTGGACGCTGGGGCCAACCGGCGCGCGCGGATGGATTTGGGGCTGGAATACGGAGACAACCGACGCGCGGCAAATCCTGATCACCAAGATCGAGAAAGGCTCGCCCGCCGATGGCGCGCTGGACGTTGGCGATGTGATTCTGGGCGTGAATGGCAAACCCTTCGATGGCGATGCGCGCAAGGCGTTCGGCCGAGCCATTACCGAAGCCGAAACGGCGGAAAACAAGGGTTTCCTGAAGCTCATCCGCTGGCGCAAAGGAGTCCAAACGCCGGTATCCCTGCAGCTCAAGGTGATGGGCAGTTACAGCGATACCGCGCCATACAACTGCCCCAAGTCCAAGCTCATTCTTGAGCAAGCCTGCCGCTACCTGTCCACGCAGAAACTGGGCGCCGACATAGTTGGCAAAATCACCGCTCTGGCCATGCTGGCAAGCGGCAAGCCCGAGTTTGCGGACAAAGTGAAGTCGCTGGCCCACAAGCTCGGCCCGGCCAATCTGAAGTTGGAATTGCGTCCCGGCATGTATGCGTGGGATTGGGCCTATTCCAATATTCTTCTGTGCGAATACTACCAGGCGACCAAAGACGATTCTGTACTGCCCGCCATCCGGGAGTATTCCCGGACAATAGGCATGGGTCAGAGCGCGGTCGGCACATGGGGACATGGCATGTCGCTGCCCAGCGATGAGGGCAGGCTTGGCGGATACGGCGCCATCAACCAGCCCGGACTGGGGTGCTGGCTTTCGATGGTGATGGGGCAGAAATGCGGCGTGAACGATCCGGAGGTGAAGCGGGCGGTTGAGAAGTCACGGCGATTCTTCCGTTACTACGTCAATAAAGGAAGCATTCCCTATGGCGATCATCCACCGTTCTGGGATCTGCATGACAACAACGGGAAGAACGCCTTTACGGCAGTGGCGTTTGATCTGCTGGGCGATCGCGAGGCCACGAAATTCTTTGCGCGGATGGCGACGGCGGCGTATGAGGAGAAGGAATACGGCCATACGGGCAACTACTTCAGCTACCTGTGGGGACCGCTGGGCGTGAATCGCGCCGGCGCCAAGGCCGTGGCCGCGTATTTGAAGGAACAGCGTTGGTACTACGATTTGGCCAGACGCTGGGACGGCGGCTTTACTTACCAGGGCGGAGCAGGCGCGGACGACTCGTACGCCGGCTGGGATATGACGGGCGTATTCGTGCTGGCGTATGCGCTGCCGCTGGCCAAACTGAATATCACAGGCAAGGGAATTGACAAGGCCAACGAGATTGCAGGCGCAGAATTGCAGCAGACGATGGCGGACGGACGGGAGTTCAGCAACTGGCATCACAAGGACTGTTACGATGGCGATAGCGAAACGGAACTGCTGAAGCGCCTGAGCAGCTGGTCGCCGGTGGTGCGCTATCGGGCGGCGGAATCGCTCTCGAGGAAGAAGGGCGACTTCATTCCGCAGTTGATAAAAATGCTGGTCAGCGACAACCTCGATACCCGCTATGGGTCATGCCAGGCGCTGGAATACCAGAGAGAGAAGGCCGCGCCCGCCACGGATGAGCTCATCAAACTGCTGGCGCACAACGACCAATGGTTGCGCATCCGGGCGAGTTATGCGTTGGCGGGAATCGGTAAAGCAGCACGCAAAGCCGCGCCCGACATGCTCAAACTCTCCCTCGTCGAGGACAAGAACGATCCCCGCGAGATGATGCGCCGGTATCTCTGCCTGTGTCTCTTCCTTAGCGGATACGCGGACAACGCGCCCAGACGCGGATTGCTGGCCGATTCGATAGACGGCATTGACCGGCAGTTGCTCATCCCGGCGATCAAGCGGATGCTCACCGCCGAGGATGGGCTTTCCCGCTCGCAGCTCGCCTCTGTCTATCCCAAGCTCAACGACGCGGAACTCGACCTGCTTTGGCCGGACATCCTTCGCGCCACCGAGAAATCGGCGCCCAGCGGCGAGATGTTTTCCGATGGCATCCGGCTGGCGGGGTTGGAATTACTGGCCAAACACCACATCAAGGAAGGAATGCGCGTCTGCCTTATCTACGGTAGGACTCAGAATCCATGGGACAGCCAGGATAGAATGTGGGAGATCATGAAGGCGCTCAAGAGCTACGGCGCCGCGGCGAAGGAACTGCTGCCGGAACTCAGAAGCCTCGCAGCCTATTGCAAGACCGAGCCGAACTTTCCCGACGACTGTAAAAAGAAAAAGACGGCAGCGGTGGAGGATGCGATCAAGGCAATCGAAGCCGCGACTACCCAGCCTCAACTCCGCAGCATTGCCCTGCTGATTTTAAAGGAGCAAAAATCAAACTGATGTGAGATGCATCCCCCCAGCGCAGATTGGGCGGGTGAAGAAAGAAATGGAATTATTATGCTATTATCGCGCGCCGAACGACAACATGTTGTCGTTCATTGTTATCCGTGTTATCCGCGAAATCCGTGGTTGAAAATTAACCACGGATTTCGCGGATCACGCGGATATCTCACCGCAAAAGGACATATTTTTGCAGACGGAGTTTGCGAAAATCCTAGATAATTTTCGCCATCATCATGCGTTATTGATGCGCCTGGTGTTTTAATTTTAGCGGAGACACGGACATGATCACGGTAATCAATGCAAATAGTTTTATGCGGAAGAGACGCCTTAATTCCCTGCGTCTTGTCTTCCTCATTGTCGCCATTGTGA
This sequence comes from Candidatus Sumerlaeota bacterium, assembly GCA_026398575.1. The sequence goes on from JAPLSP010000555.1 coordinate 7,947, forward strand.
TAATGTCCGGCCGCCAAGTCGTAGCTGCTTCCCCCGATCCGCCGCCGATGCGCGGGCTGGAGGAAGTGGATCACTCGCAAGTGGAACTACGCGGCGGGTTCTGGGGACCGCGCCTGAAAACCCATCACGAGGTGACGACTTCTCACGCGCTTAACTGCCTGGAGAAGGACGGGCATGTTACCAATTTCGACAAGGCGGCAGGCGTGTTCGACGGCCCGCTCAAGGGCCATCATGCTTTCGATTCCGATCTGCACAAGGCTCTTGAAGGCGCGATGTATTCCCTGCGGCACTATAACGACAGCCAATTGCGCCAGCGCGTCGAAGGTATTCTCGATCGCATCCTGGCCGCTCAGCAGAAGGACGGATTCCTGATCTCCTGTTGGATCGCCGAGGGGCTTGACAAGAAATGGGATGACCTGCGATTGCAGCACCAGATGTACAACGCCGGCCACTTCTTCGAGATGGCTGTCGCGCATTATCAGCTGACCGGAAATCCCAAGGCGCTCAATGCAGCCAGGCGCTTCGCCGATCATATTGACAGCGTCTTCGGACCTGGCAAGCGCTATGACGTTGACGGACACCAGGAAGTCGAGCTCGCATTGGTCAAACTGTATCGCGCCACCGGCGAGCGGCGATATCTGGAACTGTCGCGGTTCTTCCTCGATGAGCGCGGCTACGCCCACGGAACCGACCGCAAGCCGTTCGATCCCAAGACCGCCGTCATGCCGCCCAAGCCCGAAGGTCCGCAGACCGATGAGCAGCGCCGTGCGAATCGGCAGGCCATATATCGGGTGCGTAATGGCCGGATGCAGGACCATAAGCCGGTGGTCGAGCAGTTCGAGGCCGTCGGTCACGCCGTGCGGGCTGGATACATGTACGCTGCGATGACCGATATCGTCCGTTTCATGAACGCGCCCGACTACGAAAGGGCATTGGATCATCTCTGGAACGACGTCGTCAGTCGCAAGATGTACATCACCGGCGCCGTTGGCACAGGCCAATACGGCGATGAAGGCTTCGGCGATCCCTATCTGCTGCCCAACAGATCGGCTTATTGCGAATCGTGCGCCGCCATCGCCCATGTGCTCTGGCAGCACCGGATGAACTTGCTCAAAGGGCAAGCCAAATACGCCGATATGATGGAACTAACGCTCTACAACGGAATGCTTTCGGGTATTTCAATTTCCGGCGACCGGTTTTTCTACCAGAATCCGCTGGCCAGCAAAGGCGCTCAACGCTCGTCGTGGATCGGACTCTCCTGCTGCCCGACGAATCTCGCGCGCATCATCCCGCAAATTGGCGGATTGGCCTATGCCCGCGGCAAACGGCAGGCGTATGTCAACCTCTACGTCGCCGGAGAAGCCTCGTTCAAGATAGACGACGGCGTGACGGTCACGATGGCCCAGCAGACCGACTACCCGTGGGATGGCCGTGTGCAGCTGACAGTCACGCCCAGTCAAAACTCTGAATTCGATTTATGCCTGCGAATCCCAGGCTGGGCGCAGGGCCGGCCCGTTCCGAGCGACCTCTATCGCTTTGCCGATTCGACGACCCCTCCCATCGGGCTGAAGGTCAACGGCCAAATAGCCAATCCGGCGCCGCGTGATGACGGCTACGTTCATATACAACGCCGCTGGAAGGCAGGGGATGTGGTGGAACTGGACCTGCCGATGCCAATTCATCGGGTCCATCCGCACGAGAAAATTCAGGACGACCAGGGCAAGGTGGCGCTGATGCGCGGCCCGATCATCTACTGCCTCGAAGCGGCGGATAATCCGGACATAGACCTCTCGCGCCTGACCCTATCGCGCGATACAGACCTGCGCGCGGAGCATCGCGCGGGATTGCTGGGCGGCATTACAGTTCTCCAAGGCAAAGTCCTTGCCGACGGGCAAAATTCAATTATACTGACCGCTATGCCGTATTACGCTTGGGCAAACAGGGCACAGGGAGCGATGACGGTATGGTGTAACGAGACCCCTACTGCGGCGCCACCATCCACCAAGTAACGGCGCTATCAGGACGATAAGTACTCCTATTCGAAATTGCGATCACATAAATTTATCGCAAATTCTCATGCAGGAAGAGTTGATTCATGCGAATAGGAGCGGCGCCAGCTTTTGGAGTAAGGTGGCTCGCCGCCTTCTTTTTAGCGCCAGGGCCATTGAATCGCCAAAAAGAAGGCGGCG
>JAPLSP010000295.1 GCA_026398575.1 Candidatus Sumerlaeota bacterium
CGCTCCCAGTAGGCGCTCCCGGTAAAAACGTCCTTGAATTGCGCGGGTTGGCGCCCAAACTGTGCTGAGGAAGGAGAATGAAGATGAACTATCTGTGGCTCATTGGAAACGGAATGATTTTCGCAGTGGCCAGCGTGTGCGCCGCACAAGGCCAGGGCTGGCAGGCGGACCCGAAGTTGTTGGAGGACCTGACGAAAAAAAACACCAAATGGAATTACAGCGAGGAGAAAGTGGGGAAATATACGCTGCCCGATCCGCTGGTCTGCCAGGATGGAACGCGCATCTCGAACAAGGAGGAATGGGAACGCAAGGGGCGGCCTGAAACGCTGGAACTTTTCAGCAAATATGTTTACGGCCACACGCCCGCCAAGCCGGCCGAGGTGAAGTTTGATATTCTGGCGACGGATGACAAAGCCCTGGACGGACGCGCGACGCTGAAACGAATCCGCATCACGGCGGCGGATGGCGGCAAGTCCTTCAGCTTCGAGACGGCGCTGCTCGTCCCGAACGATGCAGCGAAGCCGAACGATGCGCCAAAACCCGCGCCCGCGTTCATTCTGATCAACAACCGCCCAATCACCAGCGCGGATCCCTCGCGCAAGGTGAAGGACGCATTCTGGCCGGCTGAGGAAATCATCGCGCGCGGCTATGCGACGGCGGTGTTCATGACCAATGACGTGGACGCGGACAAGGCCGACGAGGCGCTGCGGGCCAAGGGCGTGCGCGGCGTATGGCCGGGCGCGGCGGACGATGGATGGGCGACGATTGGCGCGTGGGCGTGGGGCGCCAGCCGCGTCATGGACTATCTCGTCACAGACCCGCAGATTGATTCAAAAAAAGTGGCGGTCATCGGACACTCGCGCGGCGGGAAGACCGCGCTGTGGGCCGGCGCGCAGGATCAGCGATTCGCCATCGCCATTTCGAACGACTCCGGTTGCGGCGGCGCCGCGCTGAGCCGTAGAAATTATGGCGAGACCGTGGCAACCATCAACAAGGCGTTCCCCTATTGGTTCTGCAGGAATTTCAAAAAGTTTGACAACAAAGAGAGCGAACTCCCGATAGACCAGCATCAGCTTGTGGCCTTGATGGCGCCACGCGGAGTCTGTGTTGGCAGCGCCGACGCCGACTTCTGGGCCGATCAGCGCGGCGAGTTCCTGGCGGTGGTTCACGCGGCGCCGGTGTATGCGCTTTATGGCTTCAAGGGATTGAAGGCCGACGAAATGCCGACGCTGGAAACGCCGATCATCCGTGATCGCGTTGACTATCACATCCGCAAAGGCGGGCATGGTCTGACGCTCACCGATTGGACGTGCTACATGGATTTCGCAGACAAGCTGTTCGGGAAAAAGTAAAACGGATTTGGCGATGAGTAGGACTAATGTATTCGGCACGCTGTGAGTACGCTGCAGGAGAATGCCTTAGTCGTGTTGTGTTTGGCTATTGCAGCTTGATATCGGTTCGTCGGTTTCTGGTTTTGTCAAACTCATCCAGCCCTCATAGGGGGCGAAACACCCGGAGGCATCCTGCCCTTTTTTCAGTCGCGCAATCTGCTCAATACGTGCGGAACCAAACAGAGCCCTCCCCACTCTATGGACAACGACAGTTGGCTCCGAGGCTGCTTTCAATTTGATTATCCCGAGATTATCAGTCCTGTTGAATATCCGGTAATTCCAGCACCATTCGTGATGCTGGAAATACGACCACCAGAATCCCGATGTCTCATAGCCTTGTTTATTGATTATCATAGGATTGCCAGCGCCAAAGAATTCTTCCATCGTAAATATCTTGTAATAGAATGCCCACTCTCGCTTCGGTTGAATGAGAAATGATCCATCATCCTTGGTCTGTATTGAGACCCGATGCCGCTCATGTGAAACAAACTCAAAAATGACATCAGCGCCCGCCACTGGCTTACCGCTGGACTCGTCCACGACAATGCCTTTAATTGTATTGTGAGGATATCCTCGGTAAGGAATGGGAACCATCACGCATCCCGTGATCAAGAGACAAGCCAGCGATAATGAAATTGCCTTTATCATAGTTTACTCCGCTGCACCTTCAGCGTAGGTCTCGTTCTCTTGTCGCGTCAAGCCTGATAATGCATGATGAGACACTCGCTCTGCCATGACTGCGACAGTAGCTTCATCTTCATCCAGAACAAGCTAAAATGCGATTGACCGCCTCGCTTTGAGCGCAGCATAATTCCTATGTAAGTAGTTTCATGACGTGAGCAATGGGCGCACATCCTCGAACCCTTGCCTCTATCATCCACAGAAAGGAATCACACCTGTGAAAGTACTATCAGTGATCTGCATGATCTCGGCGGCAATCGCCATCGCCGCAATGACGGGATGCGCCTCGCATGAAGGAAAGTCCGCCGCAAGCCCCTCTGGATCGGTTGCGGCATCGGCGCCGTCCGGATTTTTGGAGGGATATGCCGCCACGGCTGCCAAACGCGCCAAGGCAGCGGTGGTGGACGGCGTGGCGGGCAAAGACGAATACCCATCGCTCGCGCTGCCCATGAAGCAAACACCCGAGCGCGAAACGATCCAGACCGAGCCGGCCAGCGCGCGCGTGTTCCATGACGGCAAGATGCTGTATGTAGCCATGACCGTCCCGATCAAGAAAATTTCCGAATTGTCGAAGGGCGAGACGTGGGGAACGAACGACGGCGGCGAAGTCTGCTTCCGCGACGCTTCGGGCGCGCAGCCCGGCGCCACCTTCGTCATCCACGGCTTCGCCTCGGGCAAGCATGAATGCACAACGGACGGCGGCGCTTCGAGCGATGACGCCTCGAAGCTGGAAAAGGCCGTCAAGTTCGCCGCCACCATCGGCGCGCAGTCATGGACCGGCGAATGGGCGATCCCGCTTGAGGCCGCCGGCATTCGCTACAAACCCGGCATGACGCTCGGCTTCAACCTTGGCCTGTGGCGCAGCGAAGGCTCGGAATGGAACTGCTGGCGCGGCGCGCAAGGCGCTACCTACCAGCTCGAAAGCGCCGGCACGCTGACGCTGGAATGATTCGTGTTTGGACGTTTGAATCCCCCGGAGGGGGTGAACTATCATAGCCGTGGGTGAAGCGAAGCGAACCCACGGAAATGATGTACGCAAGAACGGGTCCCCGAAGGGGGCCAACATGGATCGAACAGCCTACTGTGCGCTTCGTTTGCGCGCTTCCAATCGAGATTATTTGCGTGGCGGCGTTGGCCCCCTTCGGGGACCGATAATTCCGCATTCCGCCACCGTGGGTTCGATTCGATACACCCACGGCTATGGTTGTAGTTCCCCTTCGGGGAAAAAGAGTCCAAGTTCCAACGCCCACTGTTTGCAGCGATGGGCAGAGGACGCGCTGGCGTGATGAGTCCCGGAGGGACGGATGAATATATTGGAATCCCTTTAGCGATGCGCAGTAGGCCGCTCGATCCGAGAGCGGCTTAGGGGATTTGAAAGCATTCACGTCTGGCCGCTCTCGGATCGAG
>JAPLSP010000141.1 GCA_026398575.1 Candidatus Sumerlaeota bacterium
AGGGATTGAACCTGCGATTCGATGAATATGGCCTTGCATCATTGGTTCAACCCCTACCAGGGTTGGTCGTGATAGCTGTACGCCATCCCACCGGTTGCCACCGGGGGCTACTCAAATTCATCCCCTCCGGGGATGGGATACCCGTCAAACCAAAATGGAAAGACCATTAGTGGGAATTGAAAGATTCTCCCTGCTTTATAGCTTTAGCACTCGTTTAAGCTCATCAATCAAAGTCGTCATTTGGTAAGGCTTGCTGAGAAAACCGGCCCAGCCCCCTCCGGCAAATCGCCGCATCGCCTCTTCCTCATGATAGCCGCTCGCCAGAACCACGCGAACGTCGGGCTTGATGCGGCGCAATTCGCGAAACGCCTCCAAGCCGTCCATCAGCGGCATGGTCAGATCCAAAAGGACGCAGGCGATCTCCTCGGGCCGTTCGCGAAACCGTTCGACGGTTTCGCGTCCGTTGGCCGCCGTCAGTATCCGGAATCCCGCATGCGTCAGCATCCGGCTGACCAGCGAGACGATATTTTCATTGTCATCCGCCAGCAGCACCAGCGGCGAAGCGGCGCGGATTGTATCGCATGATATTTCCGAGGCCATCACCCCCGCTCCCGGGAATAACTCTTTGCCATTGGCGCCTGCCGGATCATAAACGGGAATCAGGACTCTGAACGTCGTTCCGCGGCCCGGTTCGCTCTGCGTCAGGATCGCCCCCCGATGCCCGCGCACGATTCCCAGCGTCGCCGCCAGACCGAGGCCGCGCCCTGTGAATTTCGTCGTGAAGAAGGGGTCGAATATTTTCGACATCGTTTCGGCGTCCATGCCGCACCCGGTATCGCTCACTTCCATAACGACATACATGCCTTCCGGTTGATTTTCATAGATTACCGAGCCGGCCAGTTCTACGCGGTCATATTTTTTCACGCCTGTCCGCAGGCTAATGGCGCCCATTTGTTCGCCGATGGCTTCCGAGGCGTTGGTGATCAGATTCATAATGATCTGCTGCAATTGGGCGACGTCGGCGACAATGGGCGGCATCGCGTCGGCCAGTTCATATTTCAATGTGACCTTGCTCGGAATGGAAATTTCGAGCAGCCGTCCCATTTCGCGGACGAGTTCGTTCAGGTCCACGGATTGGACGACGAGCCGGCTCTTGCCGGAATAGGCCAGCATCTGGCGCGCAAGGTTGGCGGCGCGCTGTCCGGCTTTCTGGATGTTTTCCAGACTGTGGCGCGCGGGAGCGAACGGCGACATTTCCATCAGCGCCAGATCCGCATTGCCCAGGATCACCGTCAGGAGATTATTGAAATCATGCGCAATCCCGCCGGCCAGAATGCCGAGGCTTTCCAGCTTTTGCGCCTGCTGCATCTGCGCTTCCAGGCGGCGGCGTTCTTCCTGCGCGCGCTTGTGTTTGCGCCGCGATTCTGCTTCGCGCAGCTCGCGTTCGATGGCCGGAATCAGCCGCGCATAGTTGCCCTTCATCACATAGTCCTGGGCGCCCGACCGCATGAGGCCCGCCGCGGTCTCTTCGCCGATTGCGCCGGAGACGATGAGGAAGGGAATGTCCTCGTCGTATGCCCGCGCGATATCGAGCGCCTGCAGGCCGTTGAACTGCGGCATGGCGAAATCCGAAACCACCACGTCCCAGCGCTCTTGCGCGAGCGCCTCGCGCATGGCCTCCGCCGTCTGCACGCGCCGCTGCGCCACATCATACCCGGCGCGCCGCAGTTCCAACGCGACCAACAGCACGTCGTCTTCGTTGTCTTCGACAAACAGAACCCGCAGCGGAGAAGACATGGCTTAGTGACTCCTCTCCAGAGGGGGCGCTTCATTCAGAGAAAGCCAATAGACCCCGATTTGCCGGACGGCTTCGGTGAATTGCACGAAATCCACCGGCTTGCGGATGTAACTGTTGGCGCCGATGCGATAGCATTCCAATCGGTCGCGGTCCTCATGCGATGAGGTCAGGATCACCACGGGAAGCAAGTGAGTGCGTTCATGGCTTCGGATGCGCCGCAAGGTTTCCAATCCGTCAATTTTCGGCAGTTTGATATCGAGCAATACCACCTGCGGCAGCGGCTTGGGCGGCTCGCCGCTGGCCGAATCGCCGCATAAATATTTCAAGGCCTCGAGGCCGTCGTGCGCCACGATGACATCTTGGGCCCGGTCGCTTTTTTTCAGCGCGCGCATCGCCAGAACCTCATCGTCCGGATTGTCTTCAACCAACAGGATCGCTTTGCCTGCCCTCATCATTCCGCCTCCCATCTACAGCGTGAAATAAAATGTGGCGCCTTGATCCACCGCGCCCGAGGCCCACACGCGTCCGCCATGGCGATGAATCACGCGCTGGACCGTGGCCAACCCGACGCCGGTTCCCGGAAATTCGGCGATGGAATGCAATCGCTGAAAGGCGCCAAACAGCTTGTCGGCGAACTGCATGTCAAAGCCTGCGCCATTGTCGCGCACAAAGTATGCCGGGCGGCCCTCGATGGCTTCAACCCCAAACTCAATGCGAGCCCCCTCCCGCTTCGACGTGAATTTCCACGCGTTCTCGATCAGATTCTCCATCGCCACCCGCAGCAGCGAGGCGTCGCCCCAGACAATCAATCCCGGCTCGCTGATAAATTCCACCGCGCGATCGGGATGCGTCTGCCGCATCTCGCGCGCAAGGTCCTCCGCCATTGCGCTCAAGTCCACGCGCGTCAGCTGCATGTCGCTGCGCGTCAACCGCGAGAGATTGAGCAGATCGTCAATCAGCTGGCCCATGCGTTCGCTCGCCGCCTGGATGCGCCGCAGGAAGTCCTTGCCTTCGTCGTTGAGATGCGCGGCATGATCCTCCAGAAGCGCCTGGCTGAATCCGTTCACGCCGCGCAAGGGCGCCCGCAGATCATGCGAGACCGAGTACGCGAATGACTCCAGTTCTTTATTGGCCGCCTGCAATTGCGCCGTGCGGCGCCGGACCCGTTCCTCCAGCTCCATGTTCAGTTTGCGGATTTCCTCCTCGGAGCGTTTACGCTGCACGATTTCCCACATTTCGCGCATCAGCAGCGTCAGCTGATTGACATCCATATCCGTATAGGGATCGAGCTTGTTGCCGGCGCCCACGACGGCGACAATGTGGGACCCGTCGAATATGGGCACATTCATGTGGCGCGCAACGGCGACGTGCCCTTCCGGAATCCCCTTGATCCATGGACTGGGCGCCGAATAGTCGTTCGTGATAATCGGCCGGCGCTGCCGGATGGCTTCGCCCCAAAGCCCCGTCGTTGACACGGGATAAATCAACGGCTTGTCGCTGATCGCGCATTCGGCCATCGCCGCCTCGGACCACGCGTGCATGGTCAGGACCGATTCGTCCTCATTGGCGAAGGCGATATAACCGATCGTGCTGTTCGTGATGCGCACGCCCTGCTCCAGCGCAAAACGGACAATTTCCTTGAAGCTGGCCGCGCCCATCCGGCTGAGCTGCAACATGGCCTGCAAGCGCATCTCATCAAGCCGCAGCGCCTCCTGCGCGCGCTTCCATTCCGTGATGTCCGCCGCAATCATCAGCAGGCATTGCTGTCCGGCGATCTCGACCTGGTCAGCCGAGCACAGGGCAAACATCCGTTCGCCGGACTTTTTGCACACGGTGGCTTCAATGTTGCGCGCTTGTCCTTGCGCCTTGACCTGCTGAATGAGGCGGGCGCGATCCTCGGGATCGGCCCAAATGCCCACTTGCAGCGAAGTCGTCCCGATCACATCGTCGCGCGCATATCCCAAGAGGGCGGTAAAACTATCGCTCACATCCAGAAATCGCCCGTCGCTGATGGCGCTGAGCGACATCAGGAGCGGACTGCCGCGAAAGGCTTTGGAAAACTTTTCTTCCGAAGTTCGCAGGTACTTAACCATGAACCGCCACTGCCGGATGTTCAGAGACATCGCGACCACGATGGCAAGGAGAACCAGGAAGATAACCGCCGTAATGATGGTCAGCGCCTTGTTTTTAGCATAAAAACTCTCCGGCTCATGGATCACGGCGCTGCCCGCCGGAAGCGCGGAACGGGAGATGCCGAAGCGCGTCAGCTGAATGCGGTCAAACATCCATCGCGCGTCGCCCTGGACCAGGATCGGGATGCGCGACGGATCTTCGCCTTTGAGAATGCGCAGCGCCAGGCGGGCCGCGCGCTCGCCATGGATGCGCCCGTCCTGCAAATAACCGCCGACAATCCCATAACCCAACCGGCGCTGTTGAACGCCATAAACAGGAACGGAGCAATGCTGGCTGATCAATTGCGTGGCCTGCTCATGATTGTAAACCTGCCCGGCCGAATCGGTCCCATAGGATAGGATCAACACCAAACTCTGTTTGTCCAGCTGCTCCAGGCGAAGCAGAAGGTCCACCATGGGCTCCTTCTCGCAAAAGCGGAATTGTGCGCGATGGGCCAACTGCGTCATGACCGACTGCATTTCTTCCCGCGTCGCCAGCCCCGTATTCGTATAATCATTAATGATGAAAACCTCGCGGACATCGGGATGCAGCTTGAGCGCCAGGTCCAGCGTGCCGGCGATATCCAGCATTTCCATCAGTCCGGTGACGCGCGGTTCCTTTGCCAGCGCGGCCGCCGATGGCCCGTTGATGCCGCAGAAAACAATCGCCGCGCCGGGAAATATCTCAGCGCGATATTTCAGCGCGAATTCCAGAGCCGGATCGTCGGCTGCGATGACAACTTGGATTTTTTTGTTTTTGTATTTGAATGCGAGAAGATCGCGCACCTGCGGGAAATGCTCTTCCTGTGGAAAACGCTTGCAATCCAGCGACTCGACCACCGGCTGCGCATTCGGATCCAATCCCTTGAAGGCGTCAAACATCCCGTTCAACTCATCTTCGGACCAGGGCCATCCCCGGTGATAGGAATTCAGGATCAGGACCTGGCTCAGGCCGGATTCCCCGATGCTCGCGCGCGCGGCGGGAACGGCAAGCCAGAAAAGCATCGCCCAAACGCAAATCCAGCGTAGGAGGCGCCAACTTGAAGAGTGTCGCCCGCCGCGGCGCAAACGAGGCGAAGCCATCATCCCTGATGTTGAAAAATTATGCAAAGGAACCCAAGCCAAGAAGGCCAACCGCTCCAACCATGGACGGGGCGCAACTTGCCTCTTCTTTCGCATATCAACAGGAGAGTCAGAAAGCGCCATATCAGGCAGAATATTCGCTCGTTTTTTAGCGCGTTTTGAACCCATATACCAATCTCAATTCATCTCAGATCCGCGCCGCTGCAAACAGAATGGGAATTGTCATTCTTGCGGTTTTGAATTCCGGTAAACCACCAGGGCTAAATAGTGATTTCTGAATACCGCAACCGCGTTGTATCCGCCGATTGACTTCTCTTCTTCGCGCAATTCCAGATCTCCCGTTGGTCTATGATGCAGAACCAGAGGGAATCCCGCCAAACGCGCTGCTTGAAGTTCCTGTTGAAGAGACTCGACGACTCGAATGGCCGCCAAGCCTGCCTGAGTGGAAGATGTGGGGATGGAATACTGAGCCTTTTTCAAGTACCAGTCAAAACTGGTGCCATATTCTATGCCGGCAAGCATGACCGGAACGCCGTCGGCATTCTGTTTCAGCCACCTGATTGCCTGCTTGTATTCGTAGCAATGCTCGCAGTTGAGCGGATCCGATGGCAAGGCCCACTGGGGATTCCGTTCGCCCGTAATCGCCACAGGGGAAAGAACGATATTAAGCGCCAGGCAGGCTATACCCACCGCCAGGAGCGCAAGATGGCTCTTGCCTGCCATCCACCTTAAAGATATCAGCGCCATGACCGTCAACGGAGCCATCGCATAAAGATTCCATCGCGCCAAGCCCAACCAGCAATCCTGCTGAACGAAGGGAAAGGCGAAAGTCGCCATCGTCGGCAGCGCGAAGGCTGCCAGTCCGCGCCATCGCCGCCGGGCTATCTCTATCGCCAAGCCGAGAATTGCCAGAGGCAATAACGCTCCCGCCTGGCGGGCGATCGCGCATGCATAGATGAGGTAGTCCTGAGGTTTCAAAAAATTTAACCAAACCATGAGATTGCCGGGATGGTTCCCAAATACGACGCGGAAGAACAGATAAATCGCAATCGGCGCCATCACGCAGTAGGCGGCTGCGAATTCCTGCGCCGCGCTCAAAAGCGAAAGCCGTTTTCCGCGGATCAACACTGAGAAACGCGCGGCGAAGCGGGCGCAGGCAAAGGCAAATAGAGTGGCCACCAAGTGTTCCTTGATAAATCCCGCAGCCATAAGCGCGTACCAGGCCGGGAGATTGCGAACCGATTCAAAATCATCCCAAATCAGCGATTCGATGCGCACAAAAACGATGACCAATAGCGCGACCGCCGGAATTTCAAGATAGAGAAATGCCGTACTGTAATAAAGAAGCGGGGTGAGGACTGCGGACAGGGCCAAGATAATCGCTGTAAAGGCGCCGGCGCCAGATTCAAGCAGTCCGGCGGCCACGATCCATCCTATCGCGAAAACAGCCATCAATGGCACGATGCGATACATCGCTTCGTCGAACTCGCTGAAATCCCAGACCGGGCCGAGCTGATGAAACCAACAGGAAATTGCAGGATATCGCGTCAACAAATCCACTATTTTCGGGCTTTCGAACGCGCGCGTATTGAGGACAGTTCCCGCAATGGCGATCCCGCATGCGAGGATCAGGACCTTTAGATGCAACCCGATGCGCCGGAAGCAAGCCAAATATGCAGCCAATAGAATCGCGCCCGCCAGGGCGGGCAGACCATGATGGAATTTGATCAAGCGCATCAAGGATTCGCGCAAACCATGCGCGCGTCCGAGATGGAACCCCTCATCGCCCAGGTAAGGAATATCCTGATGCAAAGGCGCCCAGTTGACGGCCAGCGTCAGCAAGGCTAACAAAGCGAATACATAGATATCAGAGCGGGGGCGGTTTTTCCTGATAACGGGCAGCGGGGCAATCTCGCCTGCCGCAAGCCAGGCCCATAGTACCCCCGCTGCAAGCAGAATGAATGCAGCGATGGCTTTTGCGGCGGCGTGACCGATGATCGCGCTTAGCGCATGCCTTTCCGCCGCCACCGGACAAAGCCAATATGGCGAAACAAGATAGGCCAGCGTAAAAAGAGCCCCCAGCAGAGCCATTCCCTGACGCCGGCTGAGGCGATCAATTCCCCGCAAGCAAAACAGCAAAGCGCATCCAGCCAGAAACTTCAATTCCGCCCAGGGCGCCAGGATCAGGATGAACAGGCTGGGTATCCAAAAGTAAAAATAAAGGTTCCGTATTTGCATGTCGGTAAAAAAGTATATGATAATGGCGAAGGAATCAAGCCTTTTCAGGGAGATTTGGAATTTTCTTAGTCCGCCTATGCCAGCAAAGCCGCTCTCGAATTTCATCTCAAAATCAAGGATGGCCACGCGACCTTGCGGCGCTTCGAAATCAACAATTTGCCTTGACCTGCCGGAAAACGCGAAAATATAGTCGCGATTGTTGGTTTGCTTGAAGATATCTTTGCCAGGACAATAATCAGAGAATGCGACGCATAGATTCCGAAATAGCTCATGGTAAAAAAATTATACATTCAGCGGAATTTTATTGGGGATGGGGTTCCCCGGCCGGACAGGAGCGGCTGCGTCGCCGCGTGGAACTGGTCAAACGTTATGCCAAGCTGACCAGCGGCCATGTGTCACTCGAACTCGGATGCGGCAAAGGGCTCTATACTCGGGAATTCATGAAAAGCGGCGCAACCATCGTGCCGATTGATATTTCCCTGCAACTCCTGCTCGTTGCCAGGGCCAACGCCCCCCAGGGCGCTTTTCTGCAAGGAGACGCGCATTGTCTCCCCTTTAGCGACGCCTCGTTTGACTCCATAATCGGCATTTCAGTTTTGCATCATTTGGACATGGATCAGGCGCTTCCGGAATGCAAGCGTGTCCTGCGTCCAAGAGGCAAGTTTGTTTTCTGTGAACCCAATATGCTCAATCCTCAAATATTCATTGAAAGAAACGTGCCCTTTATTCGGCCATTGATGGGCAACTCACCGGACGAAACGGCTTTCAGGCGTTGGCCATTGCACCGTCAGCTTGCCAGCACAGGCTTTAGTGTATCCAAAATCATTCCGTTTGATTTTCTGCATCCTTGGACGCCCAAATTGCTTATCCCTTGCGTGCGCTTGTTCGGAAAAGTCATGGAGAAAATTCCCCTCCTGCGGGAAATCGCTGGTTCGGTCCTGGTTGTCGCCTGCCGATCATAGCCGTTCTTGATTTCGGAATTCTTATATCGCGCTTCCGAGCCGGCTATCAAACTTTTTCCTGCAAAAGGGTTGACGGCAGGCGCCTTTCACCTTAGTTAACTTGCTTCGGAAAAACTGCAATCATGAATATCCTCGGCCTTTCCGCTTTTTATCATGACTCGGCCGCCACCCTCGTGCGCGACGGCCAGCTCATCGCCGCCGCTTCGGAAGAACGCTTTACCCGCCAAAAGCACGATGACCGCTTCCCCATTCATGCGCCAGGTATTGCCTGAAGGAAGCGGGCATTGATGCCAAGGACCTGGACTACATCGGCTTTTATGACAAGCCGTTCCTGAAGTTCGAGCGGCTGCTGATGACGTATCTGCGCGAGTTTCCGCGCGGGTTGAAGTCCTTCCTGAGCTTCATGCCGGTTTGGATCAAGGAAAAGATGTGGATTCGAGCCGTCATTCAGGAGCAATTGGGCCTCAAGCCGCAGGCCAAAGACAAGATCCTCTTCGCCGAGCATCATCAGTCCCACGCCGCCAGCGCCTTCCTCGTCTCCCCCTTCGAGGAGGCGGCGATCCTGACGGTGGACGGCGTGGGCGAATGGGCGACGACGACGCGCGGAGTGGGACGCGGCGCGCAGATCGAACTCATGGATGAAATCCATTTTCCCCATTCCCTCGGGCTTCTCTATAGCGCCTTCACCTATTATCTTGGCTTCAAGGTCAACAGCGCCGAATACAAGGTCATGGGATTGGCGCCTTATGGACAGCCCAGATTCGCCCATCTGATCCGCCGCGAGTTGATTGACATCAAGGATGACGGCGGCTTCAAGATGAACATGAAGTACTTTCCCTATACCTACGATTTGCGAATGATCAACGAGAAGTTCGAAAACCTGTTCGGGCATCCCGCGTATCCACAGGAAGGCCGCCCGACACCGCATCAGATGGACGTGGCCGCCAGCATCCAGGCGATCACGGATGAGATCATGTTGAAACTGGCGCATTCGCTGCACAAGCAGACCGGCATGAAGCGGCTGTGCCTGGCCGGCGGCGTGGCCCTGAACTGCGTCGCCAACGGCCACATCCTGCGCCGATGCCCCTATGAGGATATCTGGATTCAGCCGGCGGCGGGTGACGCGGGCGGCGCAGTGGGCGTAGCTTTCCTGATTTGGAATTCGCTTCTCGGCAATCCGCGAACGTTCACGATGAAGACCGCGGATTATGGGCCTTCCTACCCGGCCGAAGAGATTCGGGCATACCTGGATTCCGTGGGAGCGAAATACACGGAGTGTGAGCGCGAGCCATTGATCGCGCGGACGGCGGAACTCATCGAGGCGCAAAAGGTGATCGGCTGGTTTCAGGGGCGCATGGAATTCGGACCGCGCGCGCTCGGCAATCGTTCGATCATCGGCGACGCGCGCAATCCCGCAATGCAGGACACGATGAACTTGAAAATCAAGTTCCGCGAATCCTTCCGCCCCTTCGCGCCTTCGGTATTGCTGGACCAGGCCGGCGAGTGGTTCGACTTCGATCCCGCGCGCCATTCCAGCCCCTTCATGCTCCTGGTCTGCCAAGTCGCGCAAAAGCGCCTCAAACCCGACGGCGTTTCATCGGACGATCCGCGCCGCATTCAGAAGATGAGCGCCATTCCCGCCGTAACGCACGTGGATGGATCGGCGCGCCTCCAAACCATCGCGCGCGAAGACAATCCGCTCTACTACGACCTCATTCACGCCTTTTTTCAAAAAAACCGGCTGCCCCGTCATCATCAACACCAGCTTCAACGTGCGCGGCGAACAGATCGTCTGCACGCCTTTGGACGCCTACCGTTGTTTCATGCGCACCAACATGGACGCGCTCGTTATGGACCGCTTCATCCTCGACAAAAAAGACCAGCCCGATTTCAACGACACAGGCGACTGGCGCAAGGAATTCGCGTTGGATTAGGCGTCTTTCAATTCTAATCCGCGCCGATCAGCGGGACGAAGCGCACCGGAAGAACGTTGCGTTCTTCGCAATGCTTCCCCTTGCGGCGGATTTGAAGCAGGCTCTGGTCGAAATGCGGGCCGACGGGAATCACCAGGCGTCCGCCTTCGGCCAATTGTTCTTTCAAGGCGGGAGGCGTGAAAAGCGGCGCCGCGGTGACGACAATGGCGTCGAAGGGCGCCGCCTGCGGCCAGCCCTCCGCGCCGTTGGCAACCCGGTAGGAAATATTCGTCAATCCCAGCGCCTCCAACTGGCGCTGCGCGGTTTCCTGCAGTTCCGAAAGGATTTCAATCGTATAAACTTCGCGCGCCAGGGTTGCGAGAAGATACGTCTGATATCCGCTGCCGGTACCGATCTCGAGAACGCGGCTCTCGGGCGTCACCTCCGCCAGTTCCGTCATCAACGCGACGATATAAGGCTGGGAAATGGTCTGGCCGCCGCCGATGGAGAGCGGATGGTCCGCATAAGCCTCGGCCAGGCAATCGCCCGACACAAACAAGTGGCGCGGCGCCTGGCGCATGGCTTCCAGCACGCGCTCGGAATTGACGCCGCGCGCAGCGATCTGGTACGCGACCATCCGCTCGCGCTCCTGAGCATAGGCATGGATATCGGATTTCGCCATGGGCATCACAGGCAGGCGCTATTTTTTTTCTTCGCGCCAGTCTTCGGCTTGGACTTGGGCTCATCATCATCGAATAGCGACGCAATGGCATTGAGGGCGTCGCGTTTGAGGCGCGCCTTGCTCAGGCGGTCCTGAATGCTTTCGTCATCGGGCCGCCGCTAGCGCAGCCGTTCGAGGATTTCGACGGCGCGCAGAGTTTCGCCGCGCTGCATCAGCGTTTCGCTGGCCAGCCGCCAATGCTCGAACGCCTCGTCCTCCTGGCCCAGCTGGTCGTAGAGTTCCGCCAGCCGCATGCGCGAATCATAGGCGTCCGGATTGACCTTCAGGACGTTGAGATAGCTCTCGACGCGCTTGGACAAAGTCTCCGGCCTCGCCGCCGTGCCGGCTTTGCCCGGCGTTTCGCCCAAGCGCGCAGCCCTTGACGAGTCTTCCGCGTGTTCCGGAACGCGCTGCATGAATTCGGCCGCAGCCGCATTCGAAGGATCCAGCCGCAGCGCGCTCTGATACCATTGCCGCGCCTCGCCGAGCTCCCCCGCGCGATGACAGGCCTGCGCCAGGCACAGGTAGTCGTCAATCAAATCCGCCTCCGGCCCGATTTGCGGATACAGCTCCACATAGCGGCGGCGGGCGGCGACGTTCGCCGGCTCCATCTCAACCACGCGACGCAGCGTCTTGACGGCCTCCGAGATTTTTTCGGCCTTCATATAGACTTCCGCCAGCGTCATATAGTCCGCCGACAAATCCTCTTCGGGACCGATCTGCAAATGCGTTTCGATCAGACGCTGCCAGGCGCGGATGTCATCGGGCGCCCATTTGACAATCCGGCGATAGGCCGATTCCGCACGGTCCAGATAGCCGCGGCTGATCAATTGTTCCGCCAGAAGCCAGCCTTGTTCCATCGCCTCGGGGATGCGGTCCGTCGCCAGCAGGACGTCCACCAGATTGGACTGAATCGTGACGTTCCGGCTGTCTTGCTCCAGGATCTTTTTGAAGACGCTGATCCGGTTTTTCTCGTCACCCGCCTTTTCATAAGCCGCCAACGCGCGCTGGAACAGCTGAATCGCTTCCCCTTTGCGTTTCATCTCCAGCAGCGCTTCGCCTTGCTTGACAAGCAGGCGCGGATGATCCGGCGCCATCTTCAGGCCGCGTGCGATCAGCTTGTCGGCTTCGGCCCGCCGGCCTTTGGCCTGCTGCGCCGAGGACAGCCAGATGATTTCCTCGATGGCGGGCGCTGTTTCTCCGAGCGCCACAAAGGACTCGAACATCAAGGAATGGCACTCCTGAGCCAGCTCGGGCATCCGGGCTTTTTCCGCGATCGCCGCCACCTTGCGGCAGTATTCGATGGCGCCGGCATGATCCCGCCGCTCGCCGCGCTTGCCCGCCAGCATCAAGTACTCCGAAGCGGCCGCATCCCAGGACTGTTCGCGTTCGAGCGCCGCCGCCCGCCGCAACCGCAAATCGTCGCGCCGCGGCGCCAATTCCAGCGCGCGCGTCCAATACGCTGAAACCGACCGGCCTTGAGCCGTGGCGGAGGCCCCAGGTTTCACTTGCTCCTCGAGCAAATCCGCCAAGCCGCTCCATTCTTCCGCCGCCGCTTCGCGCTGCCCCGTTTCCACCAACAACGTCGCCAGGCGCGTGCGCGCCTCGATGTTCGCCGGATTCGCTTCGATGGCCAGGCGCATCGGCGAAACGGCCCGCGCGGGATCCGGGCCCGAGCGCAAGACCCCGGCCAGTTTCAGCCAACATTCGCCGGCGCCCGCGGCGTCGCCCGCGCCTTGGCAGAGTTCCGCCATTTCGCTGAGCGACTCGACGTGATCGGGCAGCTGTTCCAGGATCAGATCGTAGATACGGCGCGCTTCGGCGGCGGCGCCTTTATCCCTCTCCGCTCGCGCTGCCCGCAGCCATTCGTCGCACTGCTGCTCCAGCATTCCAGCGCGCCCATATAAATCCGCCAATTCCATCTGGGCGCCCGCGCGCGCCGGCTCGGCCTCCAGCGCCTCGCGCAAAAACCGGACGGCCTGGTCGAAATCCGAACGCCGCTCGGCCAGCGCGCTCAGGCGGCGCAAGGCTTCAGCCGCCTCGACGGGGCGCTGCACGAAGCGGGCAATCTCAACCGTCGCCGCCCAGCAATCCTCGTCCTCCGGCGCCAGATCCATCGCCTTCCGGCACACCTCCATCGCCGCCGCGTTGTCGCCTTTATCCCTCAATCGCGCCACCAGTTTTCGGTAGCCGCTCATCGCGTCGCTCGTTCGCCCCAAATGGCGGTTGGTTTCGATCGCGAGAGACAGGGCCTCCGTATCTTCGGGAAACAAGCCGGCGGCTTCGCGGCAGACGGTGAGCGCGTTTTCCCAACGCTGGGCGCCGGCCAGTTGGCGGATCAGTGCCAGAATGTCTTTGTGAGCCTCTTCGCCAATGCCGTGATCCACCAGCAGCCGGACGGCGTCGAGACGCAGCGAAATGATCCTGGGCGCCAGACCCACGATACGGCGCGCGCTTTCCAGGGCCTCGGAGGAATGGCCGGCCGCGAGCAATCCGCGGCACACCTCGAGGAACTCGGCCGCCGCCTCGTCCGCCATGCCCTCCTGCTCCAGAAGTTCCGCAAGACGCGAACAGGCGTCCCAGTTGTCCGGCTGCAGCTGCTTGACGCGACGCAAGGCTTTGACGGCTTGAGGAATCGCTTTAAGTTTGCATTGCAACTCGCAGATTTGCAGGTGTTCGCCTGCTGCCGACGTCTGGTCGCCTTCTTCTTCGAACAACGCCGCCAGCCGTTCATGGAAGGCGATATTTTCAGGTGAAAGCGAAATGGCGTGTTGCAGGATCTTCGCCGCCGCATCCCATTGGCCTTCCGCTCGGTGCTGGTCCGAAAGCAACGTCATCAAGGCGCAGGCGCGCGTGGCGTCGCCCTCGGCCAGGCAAACATCGGCCAGCTCGGCTAAGGCCGCGCGATTGTCGCGGGATTTGCGCAACACCTGCTCATAGATGTCGCGGCTTCGGGCGTTTTTGCCCTGCGCGGCATAAAGACGCGCGGCGGCCAGCATCTCCTCGATGCGTTCGGCGCCGCGTTCGACGCGGTCATACAAATCCGCCAGCTCCAGATGCGCCTCCGGACGGCCAGGCGTTTTTTCGAGCGCGCGCCGCCGGCAGGCGATCGCCTGGTCGTAGTCCGATTCATCTTCGAAAATCTCGCTCAGTCGCAGAAGGCAGCCGGCCGCGCGCGCCGGCGCATCGGCTTCCCCGCTTTCCTCCAGCGCGCCCGCCATCAACTCCAGACACTCGACGTCCTTCGGCGACATGGTCAGCAACTCTTCATAGATTGCGATCGCCTGGGCGGCATTGCCCTGCGAGCGCCTCAAGCGCGCCAGCCGCTTGCCGTCTATCAGCGCTTCCCGCTCATGCCCCAGCGCCCGATGTGCCGCAAAACGGCTTTGCAGAACTTCCGACTCTTCCGTATCGTGTTCCTGCGCGAGCGCGCAAACGGGTAGAACGCCTTCCCAGCTTTGAATCTTCGTCAGATGAGCCATCAGCGCGCGCACGGCGTCTTTGGCGTCGCGGGCGCGCCCGTGCGCGCCCAGAAGCCGCGCCACGGCCAGCCGCGACTCGATGGAATTGGGCGCCAGCAGCGAGACCCGCGCCGCGAACTCCAGCGCCAGCGGATTCTGGCCCGCCTCGAAGGCCAGACGGCAGGCTTCGAGCGATTCGGCCGCCGCTTCGTCAACCAATCCCGCGCTTTGGGCAAGCTCGATCAGGCGCAAGCGGATGCTCAGATCGTCCGGCGCCAGCGTCCTGGCGCGGCGCGCGCAGGCGATCGCTTCCGGCAGCGCTTGCCGGCCGCAATGCCAATCGCACAGGCGCAGATAAATCGCCGCAGCCGGCCCCAAGTCGCCCAGCCGCTCGAGGCCCTTGGCCTTGCGTTCGAGCGCATCCATATTCTCCGGCTCGATCGCGAGCAGGCGATCCAGCGCGGCGATGGCGCCGGCAGCCTCGCCCGCGTCGCTGCGGCGCTGAGCCAGATCCATCCAGCGTTCGGCGGCGGCCTTTGTCTCGCCGCCGGCGGCAAGAATCTGGGCCAGCTCCTCCAAGGCGCCAAGATGATCCGGCATTTCGGCCAGAAGGCTTTCATACAGCCGCCGCGCCTCGCCGCTTTCGCCCCGTTTGGCCCGTTCCCGCGCCAGCGCCAGCAGTTCCTCCGTCCGGTCCGCCGCGCGCCCGCCCCGCGAGAGCGCCGCGGCGCGCTGTTCGCGCAGAGTCAAATTATCCGGTTCGCATTCGCACGCGCGGCGCCAGCACGCCAGCGCCGCTTCCAGCGCGCCGCCGCGCTCATGGATGGCGGCCAGCTGTTGCAGATATTGGCTGGCTTCGGCTTTCTGGCCGCTGTCCTGAAGCAGTTGCGCCGCCGCGTCCAGACAGACGGCGTTGTCCGGCGCCAGCGTCAGGATTTCGCGATAAAGAGCCAGCGCTTCCGGCAGCCGGCCCAACGCGCGCAATCTGCCGGCCAGTTTGGCGCCCTCTGCGATCGCCGGCGCCTTTTGGTTCAGCCTCGAATGAGCCGTCCGCCGGGAGGCCAGAATGACGATATCTTCGGGCAGCAGCTCCTCGGCCAGCCGGCATGCCTCCAACAGCGCGGCCCAATCCGCGCCTTCCTCCAAATACTGGAGAACGGCATGAACGGCCTGCTGGGCTTCTTCATGGCATTGGGATTCGAGCAAAAGACGGGCGGCGGCAAGCCGGGAAGCGGCGGCGTCCGGCGCCATCCGCGCGATCCGCTCGGACCAGGACTTTGCCAATTCCTTGTTTCCCCGGCCGAGCGCCTCGCGGCAGGCGTCCAGCGCCTCAAAGACGGCCTGATCACGCTGGTTTTCGGCCATCAGCAAATCCACCAGGCGCATGCGGACGTCGTGATTGGAGGCTTGGAAGCGTTTGGCGCGCCCCAGCGCGGCGATGGCTTTGCGCGGAGCTTTGGCTTCGAAATAAAGCTCGCACAGCGTCAGGAACTGCGCGCTGGCGCCGCTGTCGCGCAATTGTTCGAGCAGGTCGGCCAGGCGCTCCTGCGCGCCGATATTTTGCGGGGCGATTTGCGCCGCCTGCCGCAGCGTCATGACGGCGCTGCTCCAGTCGCCGGCGGCGCTCTGACGGTCGGCCAAATCCAGGAGCCGCTCGCAGGCCTCGGCGGACTGGCCCGAGTCAATCAACAACTGCGCCAGGGCTTCCAGCGCCTGAAGATGATCGGGATGATCCGCGAGAAGCCGTTCATAAATCCGCCGGCCTTGCGCGGCGTCGCCTTGCGCGATATGCGCCCGCGCCAGGACCAGCAGTTCCTGGATGCGCTCGTTGCTTTTGCCCGCGCGCCCCAGCAGGGCAGCCCGCTGTTCGCGCAACGCCAGATCCTTCGCGTCGCATGAGCATGCGCGATTCATGCATTCGAGCGCCTGCTCCCAGGCTTTGCGCTTTTCGTGCACGGCGCTCAGTTGCAGCCAATAGCCGCAGGCGTCCTTGGTTTGACCGAGCTCCTGATAATGCCCCGCCAAGGCGGCAAGGCCTTCGGCGTCTTCCGGCGCCAGTTGGACCGCTTCGCGCCGCCAGGCAAGGGTTTCGCCGGCCTTCCCCTGCGCGCGCGCCAGTTCCGCCAGTTTCTTGGCCGTGTCCGCCGCTTCCTGCGTCTGGCCCAGCTCGCGATAAGCACGATAGCGCCGCGCGCCGGATTCCTCTTCCTCCAGCATGCGATCGCCGGCCAGCCGGCCAACCTCCAGAATTTTCGCCCATTGCCGCTGGTCTTCCAATCCCTGCATCAGGCCGCGCAGTTGCGCGCGCGCTTTGTCGCGGCAGCCGCCGTCGAATAGCATCCGCGCCAGCGTCAGGCGCGTGTCGAAGGCCAATGGTTGCGCCATCTCCGCCAGAGACTCAGCCATCGCTTTGTCGCCCTGGACGAGGGCCATCTGGCAGGCGTCCATGCATTCGGCGGCGGCTTCCTCCAGGCGGTTCTGGCCGAACAGGAAGGTCAATAGACGGCGGCGGATTTCTCCGTTTCCCGGCTGGAGGCGTTTGGCCCGCTCGAGCATGGACTGCGTGTCTTGTGGCGCCTTGCCGCCCGCCGCATATATATCCGCAATCGCCAGGCAACGCTCGGCGGCCGTGGCGGCCTGCCCCATTTGCTCAAAAACATCGGCCATCCGCTCATACGCGTCCAGCAGGGCGGGTGCAACTTCAAGGACGCGCCGGAGGATGGCCAGGGCGCCCGGCAGGTCCTTGGCCGAATGGAGCGTCTGCGCCAGCCGCATCCAATAAAACGCCGCCTCGCTCGAAGCGCCCGATTCCAGGCTCAGCTGCCCAAGGCGTTCGAGCGCCCTGCGCTGCTCCGGCGCCAGCGATAACGCCGCCTCGAGCGCGCGCCGCTCCTCAGCCGCGTTGGACCCCTCCGCATAGATGTCCGCCGCAACCAGCCATTCCGCGACGGCCTCCTCGCGGCGTCCGGCTTTGTCAAGGAGCGCCGCTGTCTGCTCGCGCAGCGCGGGATTATCCGGATCGAGACCGCTCAGCTGGCGCAGGCATGACAGCGCCTGATCGAAATCCTTCCGCTTTTCGAAGATTTGAACCAGCGCCCGCAGACAATCGCCCGCCTCTTGTTTGCGATCGAGAGCCAGCAGCAATTGCGCCTGCGCTTGAATGGCTTCGACGCTGTCCGGGGCCACCTGCGCGGCGCGCCGGGCCCAAACGAGCGCTTCATCTTTTGCCTCCTGCCCCTCCAGCAGACGGCACAGCTCCATGCAGTGAGCGCCGGCGGGAGCGGCCTGGCCAGCGTCCTGCAGCAGATCAATCAAACGCGCGCGCGCCTTGACGTGTTCGGGATATTGCCGGACCAGCGGTTCGAGCACGGCCAGCGCGCGTTCGCACTGCCCCTGCTGGACATAGAGATCGCAGACTTTCATCTGCTCTTCGATGGCCATCTGCGCCTGGTTCATCTGCCCCAGGAATCCGGCCAGCCGCTCGCGTGCGGCAACGTCATCCGGATGAATCTCCAAAATCCGGCGCGTCGCCTGCGCGGCCTTGTCCGGCTGCTGGCGCGCCAGCCACTGCTCGGAGAGCGACCGAAGATATTCACAGGCCTTCTCGTCCTCGCCGGCGCGCTGGCAACCTTCTGCGATCCGTTCCAGACACTCCACATCGCCCGGCGCCAGCTGCAACGCCACCAGCCAGGCCTCCTGCGCTTCCTTGCCGTTTCCAGCCTCCTCGTTCAAACAGGCCAACGCCTTGTAATCAGCCGCGGCCTGCTCGGCGCGCCCCAAGCCCTGCAACGCGCGGGCGCGCCGGGCGAAAAGACCGGCCTCCTGCTTCAGCAGTTCCAGGCCCGTCTCGCACGCCTCGAGCATCTGCGGCCATTCCTGCGCTTTTTCCAATCCATCGCAAAGCGCCAGAAGCAGATCGCGCGCTTCTGTGGCGGCGCCCCGCCCGGCCAACAGCCGCGCCAGCCGCTGGCCGCACGCCACGTCGTCCGGCGCCAATTCCCGCGCTTGCCGCAGATAGCCTTCCTCCGGCACGGCATCGGCGGCGGACCGGCACAGATCGGCCAGCCGCAGACATTGCGCGGCGGCCTCCTTGTTTTGGCCGCTCCGGCGCAAAAGATCAATCGCCTGGCCGCCGGCGGCGCGATCTTCAGGCTCGAGTTGGATCAAGCGCTGAAGCGCCGCCAGAGCCGCCGCTTCATCCCCTGCTTCGGCGCAGGCGGCGGCGAGTTTCCGATACTCGGTTTGGGCCGCCGCGGCGTCGCCCAGACTGTCGAGATATTCCGCATGCGCGCGGCGCACGTCGCGGTTGGCCGCCTCGCGCTGCTGGAGCTGCGCATAAGCGGCGCGCATTTCCTCCGGACTGCGCGAGCCTTTGAGAACGTTCAACGCGCTCAGATACCGCGGAACCGCCGCCGCAAAGGATTCTGTCTCGGCGGCCACTTCCGCAATCTGCCACAGCGCCTGCGGATCGTCAGGGATCAGTTCGAGAAGCCGTTCGACGGCCTGGCGCGCGCCGGCGAAGTCTCCGGCCTGAAAGCGCTGGTTCACCTGTTCCCTTAGCGATTCGATCACGCGCGAGGTGTCGCCGGATTCCTGATACAAGGCCGTCAGGCGGCGGCGCGCCTCGGTGTGGTTCGGCGCCAGGGCGAGGAACCGTTGATAGATCTGGGTCAGCTCCGCCGTCTCACCATTGGCCGCGAGCAGGGAATCCAGCGCCTGAACTTGCTTGTAGCAATCGCCCTGGCGATCCAGTTGCGCGCAAAGATCGAACATCATCCTGCGCAGCTCGTGGTCCTCGGGCGCGAAGGCCAGGCACTCGGCGATCGTGTCTTCGGCCTTGGCGCAGATGCCTTCGGCCAGCAGACGGCCGATCAGCCGCTTGCCCAGCTCCACGATTTGCGCCGCGTCCGGGGGCTTCGTGTCGCGCGCGGCCTCATAGCGCAGCTCCATCAGAGACAGCGTTCCGGGCGCAAGGGCGAGACCTTCTTCGCAGGCCTGCGCCTGGGCGCGCGTATCGCCCTGCTGGGAGGCGGCCTGGGCGATCTCCTGGAATTCCTCGATCGCCTGCGGCTTGAGGCCGTATTGCGCGTATAAGCGCGCCACTTTCAGCCGCGGTTCGAGCAGGCCGGAACTCAGCGCCGCAATGTGGCGGCAGGTATGGAAGCCCTCGTCGCGCTGGCCGCGCTCGAACTGGCGCTGCGCGATGACCTGATATTGCTCCAGAGCATGCTCCAGGCGGCCTGCTTTCGCGAGCGCTTCGGCCAGATCCGAGCGGTAGGCCAGGTTGTCCTTGTCCAGGTCTATCAATCGCTGCAACGCGTCAATCGCGCTCGCGGCGTCGCCGATTTTCAGAGTCGCCGAGGCGATCACGCGATACAGCGCGATCGCCGGCGCCCATGCCCCAAGCGATTCATGAATCCGCGCAAGCCGGCGGCGCGCTTCCATGTCATCCGGGTCCGTCTCCACCAGTTGCGTCAGGCACGCCTGGGCGCCTTCCCAGTTTTCCTTGGCCAGGTATTCCTCAACGAGGGCCGCATACAGCTGCCGCGCGGCGATGATGTCGCCCGATTCCAGCGTCAGCGCGGCCTGGGCTTCGCGCGCTTCCAGCTCGTCGGGGCGCAGACGGGCGATGCGCTCCATCACGCCCGCCGCCTCGCCCGCCTGTCCGGCCAATCGCAGCTGCTCGGCCATCATCCGCAGCTGCGTCAGGCCTTCATCCGTGCGGTTGTCTTCGATCAGCAGGCCGGCCAGCTCCCCGCGGATTTGCGTCAGCGAATCGTCTGTTTCCAGGATTCGTTCGAGCCAGAGGGCGCGCCCCCGGCGGTCTGAGCGCGCCGCGCTGTCGGCGGCCAGGGCCTGATAAATTTCCAGCGCCTGGGCCGTATTGCCTGAAGCCCTGTGGACGCGCGCCAGGCGCTCGCGGGTGTCGGGGCATTGGGGATCGAACTGGAGAATCCGCTCATAGGCTTCGCGCGCGCGGCGCAGGTCGCCGCGCTTTTCCAGCGCGGCCGCCAGCGTCAGGTATTCGCGTTTGGCGCTCGCCGCGTCGTTTTGGTCGAATCGGACTTTGGCGAGCAGGAGCCGGGCGTCGGCATAGTCGGGTGTCAGGGCCAGGGCCCGCTCCGCCAGCTGTTCGGCTTCGGGCAAATGGCGCTTGACGTATGCGACCTCGGCGCCGTCGAACAGGTAAGCGCTCAGGATGGCCCGCGTCGGCCCGTCCACCTGAAGATGCAGCCGTTCGCACAATTCCAGCGCAGCGCGGACAGGCTCTATTTTATGAACGGCGGCCCACAGTTCCAGCAGGGTGCCGCCGTCGTGTCCGCGGCAGTCGCGATACGAACAGATGAACGTTCGCCGCCGCCGGTCAATGATGAGGGTGCTGAAAGAGCCTTTATGCAGCGGACAAAAGCCATTCAGCGCGGAACCGACGTTCCGCGCTTTTTCCGGGCGCCACCCGATTAACTGCAGGATCTGGTCGGGATCGAGTTTTTCGTTGACCAGCGCCAAGATGTTCTGGCCCGCCGCCGTCGTCATGCGAGTTTCGTCACTTTAATGCCTCCGATCATCAGCACGCCCGTGGTCGCCAGGTTGTCGCGAATCGAGAGTGTGTTAATGCTCGGCGGGCAATTGGCCAAGGCCACCCGATCCGCCACCTTTTTGCCGTTGACGAATCCGCTGACCACGCCTTGGCCCAAGTCAACGTCATAGCGGACGCGCGCCCAATCGCCAAAGCGATAGGGTGTGGATTCGCCTTGAACGCGCAGGGCCGAGGGCGCTTGCGGATCCGTCCGGTGGATGATCGTGTGAATGGATTGGCGGAAATCCTTGTCTTTTTCAAGATAAAAGCCGAGGAGATATTTATTCTTTTCATGACAGCAAATGTCGAATTCGATGCTGAACTCGCCGCTGACGTCCGGAAATTTCTTGAAGCAGTGCGCGCTGCCCGCGCCGTTGGCCTTCTCGAAGCGAATATAACTGCGCGAGCCTTCGGATGGTGTCGCGGATTCCACGCTCAGCTTCGCATAGGCATACTCTCCCTCCCATCCCGCCGGCCGCTGGCTGACGGACTGGCCGTCCAGCGCCTCGGCATAGAGGATGTCGCCGGCAGCGCCCGCCGCAGGCGCTGAAACAGCGGGGGTTTCAACGGTGGACTTCGCCGCGCCAAATATCACGTCCATGGATTCGTCAACGGGCGCCATCGGCTCTTCCGCGATCTCGAACGGCGAAGCCATGGCCTCTCCCGGCGCCGCCTCCGACGCCGGAATCGGCCCGAGGGTCTCGGCGGTCGTTTCGGGAATGGCGCTCGAACCGAGGATATCGGACAGATCCAATGCCTCATCGCCCAACTCGACGGATGAAGCGCGTCTGGACGGAGCGGGACTGGGCGCCGCGCTGCCCGGAGCGGTTCCCATCGAAACCGGCTCGCTCATGGGCGATAGATCGTCCAAATTCAGCTCCATGTCCGCAAGGCCGGCCGGAGGCTGCGCGGGGGGCGCCGCTTCATGCGACGGCGCCTCCTCGAAAGCCGGAATCTCCGCGGGCATTTCCATTGGGATTGTCATCTCCCCCGACGCCACGGGCTGCGATTCCGCGCTTTCGCCCCATCCGGCCGTCGGAGGCTCTTCCGCCGCCACAGGCTTTTCCGGCCCCATATCCAAATCCGCCAGCGAGATCACGTCATCCTCATGACCGTAGCTGCGGGGCGCTTCAGCCGGAGGCGCGGGCGGCAGCCCCATTTCCTCCTGCTTCTCTTCTTCTTCGGCGCCGAAGACCGGGATGTCCCCGAATCCGGAGGATAAATCGGCGTTGGCCCGGCTGCGCGTCTCTTCGTGCGACGGCTCAATCAGCGTCGGCTGCTCGTAGTAACTGGATTCGGGACTGACGGATTCGCGGTCCGAACCCGCCGTAACGACCATCTGCTCTTCTGCAGATTCGTACGAAGGCGATTCTTCGGCTACCGACGCCTCGCGCATCGTGGGTTCCTCTTCGCCTTCCCTCGCCGCTGCGGCCAGCGCCTTGGGACCGGTGCGCGAGGTCAGCTGCTTCTTTTCCTCGCCCAGCGGGAGCACGGGCCGCATGGGGATTTCCTGGACCAGGGCCAGGATTTCCTTATGCCGCTTGCGTTGCATGATAATCGCGAAAGTGAGGAAGAGGATGAACACCATCAATATCCCGAAAACCGCCGCGATCACATACATCATCATCTTCTGCGTTTCTTTGCTCTGCACGACTTTATTTTTGATGTCAATCGTTTCATCCTCGAAGGCCTTGACCACCACCGCCAGCTCTTTGACTTGCGCCTCCGCCTCCACTTTGGCCTCATCCAGCTTTGTCTTGAAATCCTTGTCCATCTGTTCCTTCGGGTCTTTGTCCTTATCGGCGTCGAGCAGTTGATTGGCTGTCATTAGAATCGAACGATATTGCAGCAGCGCCTGCGCCGCATAACTTTTCTGAGTCCGGCTGTCTTCGCGCACTTTCCGGGCGATATCGCGGGCCAATGCCACGTCCGAAACCGAGCGCATGTCCAGCTTCTTGATCCGCTCTCGGATCTCGCTGTAGTTCCGGGGGACGACTTCCAGCAGTTCGCCGATGCCCATCTCGCCCGCCCGGATCGCATTTTCCTTGATGGGAACCTGCGCGTTCTGCGGATCGAAGGCCTTCAATGCGCCCAGGGCCGTGCGCGCGTCGGCCCACTTCTTGCCGTCCGCGGCTTCGCTGACCTTGTCTATCAGTTGCGATATCTTCTCCTTGCGCTGCTTTTCCTCCGTGATGGCCGTGCTGAGTTGCTTCAGCAAATCCTTCTGGCCCTCGAGTTCCGCCAGCCGGTTCCGGATATTATCCAAATCGCCTTGCGTCCGGTCATTCACATCCTTCTGCATGGTTGCGAAGATCGAACGAAATGTTTTTTCCGCTTCGATGCGATCCTGCTCCTTCATCTGGGCCAACAAATTCACGATGATTTTATTGATATCGCCCGACGTCATCGTTTGCATTTCGCTGGCTATGCTGGTGAGCTCCCGTTGCGTGACAGTCATCCCCACATAGCCGCCGGTTTTCATTTTTGCCAGAGCCGCCAGCGCGCTGCTATTCGAGGGGAAAGGCCCCACGACGACGCCAAACGCATTCCCCTCCGCAAGCAGCTGGGCCGAGCCAAATCCGTCGGAGGACAGCGCGTCTCTCAGAATCCTCGCACGGGCCTCATCCGTATAGGCCTTGGAAACGATGCGATATTCGAAAAGCCCCGCCTCGGCCTGAGCGCTCAAGTCCACTTTGCTTGACACGATTCCCACCGGCTTGAAGCCTTCGGTTTCAAGCATTTGCTGATTGCTCTTGGCTTCGGCCTCGGAAAAGAACGCGCCCACCAGGACGCGCTTGGCGCCCTGATTCGTCGAAATTTGGGCGTTTTTGACGCCTTTGGCCTCCAGGGAAGATTTGATCTTGACGGCGTCCGGCTCTTTCAGGTTTTCGCCCATGTTCACCCAATACAGCGTCGGCGCTTCAGCCGCCGGGCCTATCGCAAACGGCGCGGCAGCGGCTTTGACCGAAGGCGCAAGAATCTCCACCTTGGGCGCGCCCGTTTTTTCATCCACCGGAATCACCTTGAAATTATCGAAAAATACCTCGTCGTAGCGCTGGCCGATGCCCGCCGTTCCGCGCTGGAACGTGCGGTCCCGCACCGATACCAGCGGTTTGCCGTCCACGACAAGAGCGATATTCTCCTTGAAAAAAACCAAACTGACGTTGCGTCTCTCGGCGGGCGATTTCATTCCTTCAATGGTGGCGATGGCGATGCCCCTCTGCCCGTCGGTCACTTCTCCCAGCACGCGGCGCTCGCCCTTCTCCACCACCGCGATGCCCGCCTTGCGCTGGCGTCCCTCCAGGGTGCGCGAAACATCCAGGTAGCCTTCATAGTGATTGAAGGCGTCTTGGTATCGGCCAACAGTCAATATGCGCCCGTTAAATTGCTTGGCCCAAAAATCCACGTTGACCGAGTAATCCATCCATTCCGAGGAATCTTTGACGGAGACCGTGGCAAACGTGTAGCCGCTCGCAATGCTTAAGTCATCGCCATTGCCTGTGGCCAGTTCGCCGTCCTTAATGGCGAAATACGTGGGCGGTACACCCTCTGAAATTTTCCAGCGGGTCGGACGCTGCCCGTTGGCGCCGCTGAAATCGTCAAAAAAGAGCCGTTCCTGTCCATGAGCCAACGTGACGGCAAGCAGCGCTAACAACAGATAGGAGGTTTTGGTGAGCTTGATCAATTCCATAATTCGCTTTTCCTCGATCAGGATGGATGAGCGCAAAGCGCGCGCTGGGAAGGAACACTCCTTGGGCTGGATCGGCAATTCGCCGCTTCTTGCTATCCGGGGCATTTAATGCCAGACCCGGCTTATTTTATATGGCTTCGTCGCGGACGGGTCAAACGCTATTTTGAGGTAAAGGGAGAGTTTGCACACTCCGCCGTCCACTCGTCGCAACGCCGGATCGGCCAATTCCGCGCGATTCGGTCCACCATGCGCCCGATATTGGCCGATTTGCGACGCATATCCGCGCCGAAAAATACGCGTTCCCAACGCTTGCCCGTCACGGGATGAAGGCTCGTATCCAAAAGGTCCACGCCATGAAGCAAAAAATTCAGGCTGTATGCCGCATGACTCCGCAGCCAAAGCGCCGCGTGAAAATATCCCATCCCCAACGTCAGGGCGGCGCTCGCATGAAATGGCAAACGCAGAAAAGGAACGACGGATACCGGAATCTCCCAAAAAGCGCCGCCGCCGCCGCCCGGATCGCCCGTGCGGCAATCGCTGCGGCGCAGACGGAAATCATCAGGGTCAGGGAGATATGGCTCGCAGGGAGCGCGCCAGAGGCCGGCGCCTCCGAAACGCGGAACGGGCGCCCCGCGAGCGGAAGGCGCGGACTCGCCGGCAGGGATGCCGGCGCTCCCAGTCGCGCTCCCAGTGCGCCGGGAAAGCGCCCGCGCGGCTGCGCGCAGCGCGAAGCCCCATGGCGAGGGCAGGACGCTGGAATCGTAGCGCAGACCGGCAGAGCGGATTATCCGCATCAGAGGAGGCGTGATCCCATATCCCGGACAGCGGAACCCCGCCGGCGCGCGGCCGGACGCTTCGGCCAGCGCGTCCTGCGCCTGCCGGATATCGCCAAGCATTTCATCCGGCGGCGCTGCGCCCAAGTCCAGACGATGCGAAAACGAATGGTTGGCGATCTCATGGCCGGAGGCGACCATCTCGGCGATGCGGCGGCGATGCGGCGGATGCCGCGCGTCGGCGCCCAGCACGAAAAACGTGGCCCGAATTTTTGCATCCGCCAGCAACTGCAGGAATCGCGGAACCGCCTCGTCCCAGACGGGATCGAACGCGCCGCCGCCGGGAGGCTCGGCGGCGATCCCATAGGCGCGCCGCACGGCCCAGAGCGGATCCACATCTATCTGGATGAAGCCAACCCGGCCCGAAGGCATACTCAAAATCCTTCAATGTAAAATGAGAAATGAGAAATGAGAAATTGAAAATGAAGACGCGCGCTGCAAACAGACGGCGAAGGCTGCGCCCGTTTGTTGCCGGAATGGGTAGTCATTTTACATTTTTCATTTCTCATTTTTCATTTTATATTTCTCATTTTTCATTTTGCATTGCATATTCCGCCTTCATCCCTCGTCGTCTTTGTCCAAAGATGTTTCGCCCAGCTTGCGCTGAAGGGTGCGCCGGCTGATCCCGAGCTGCCGGGCCGCCGCCGTGCGGTTGCCGCCGGCCGATTTCAGCGTCTCTTCGATCATCGTCCGCTCGATATCATCCAGCTTCATGCCCACCTGGATGCGGACGGTATTGTTCCCGCTATGCGTTCCCGTGATCGCTTCGGGCAGATCGCCGACGTGGACGACGCCTCCGCGGCGCATGACGCAAACGCGCTCGACCGTGTTGCGCAACTCGCGGACGTTGCCGGGCCAGGAATACGCCTCCAGGCATTCATAGGCCTCGCGCGACAGGCGCGTCGGAGCGTCGCCGGAAAATTCCTGCAAAAAAGCCCGAAGCAGAAGCGCGATGTCGCCTTCGCGCTCGCGCAGCGGCGGCACGCGGATGGTGATGACGCTCAGGCGGTAAAACAAATCCTCCCGCAGGCGTCCCGCCTTGACTTCGGCTTCCAGATTCCGGTTGGCCGCGGCGATCACGCGCGCCTCGCTGCGCAGCGTCTGGACGCCGCCAACGCGCTGGAATTCGCGGTTTTCGAGCACGCGCAGCAGCTTGACCTGCGTCTGCGGCGGAATCTCCGCCACCTCGTCCAGAAAGATCGTTCCGCTCCCCGCCATCTCGAACCGTCCGGGGCGGCCGGCTTCGGCGCCGGTGTAGGCGCCGCGCTCGTGGCCGAACAGCTCGCTCTCGATCAGGCTTTCCGACAGCGCCGCGCAATGAACGGCGATAAACGGGTGGCGCGAATACGGCCCAAGATTGTGCAGCGCCCGCGCGATGAGTTCCTTGCCCGTGCCGCTTTCGCCCTGGATGAGCGCCGTTGCGCGCGATGCGGCGGCGCGGCGCGTCTGCTCGAACACTTCGCGCATCGCGTTCGAATCGCCGATCATGTTTTCCAGTCCGTAGCGCTGCCGCAACTCTTCGTGCAGGAACAGGTTCTCGCGCGCCAGCTTTTGCTTTTCCATCGAAGCCGCGACGTGATGGCGCAGCTCGAACATGTCCACCGGCTTGGTCAGATAGTCCACGGCGCCATCGCGCAGCGCCTGGACCGCCGTCGGGATGCTGCCGTGCGCCGTGATGACGATCACCGCCGAGGGCGGATTGAGCGAACGCGCGCGCTGGACGATTTCGAGGCCGTCCACTTTCGGCATTTTCAAGTCCGTGACAATGACATCGAAACAGCGGTCATTCATCATCTGCAGCGCCCTGGGCCCGCCCAGCGCCGTCGCCACGTCATAATCCGACCGCGCAAAGGCCAGCGCCAGGCTGTCCAGGTTGGCCTGATGATCATCTACGAGCAAAAGCGATTGGCGAGGCATAGGCGTGGTCAATAGGAACAAATTTCTTTAAGGCTCGCGCGGCAAAAATAAACACTGCAAAGTCGCGTGCGCATCAAAATCTCTGCCCTTCCTGCCTCAAATCGCCTGCCAGGATCAATGCAAAAAGATTAGCCAAAGAGATTTGAATTTTTCCACGAAATCAGAAATCCCAATTCAGATCGGATGGATATATGGGGATATTTATCAGCGCTTATTAGCGTTTGTTAGCGGTTTCTCATTGTTCCTGATACTCTCTTCTGTTTCCTCATCCGAATCGGATTGATCGTCCCAGCGATTTAGGCCATAATTCTTGCTTTGGCGCGCAGGTGAAAAAAATCTGAATTATCATTCAAAGTAATTGCTATGAAAACAATCGCCATTTCCGCTAGATCAAATGCCGTGAATCAATTGCTCAAACAAGCCCTGACTGAAAATTTGATCCTTCGGTCTTGCGATGGTCGGGAATTTATATTAGCCGAAGTTGATGATTTCGACCGCGAAATCGAACTCACACGGAAAAATAAGAAACTGATGGCCTTCCTCGATCGGTGCGGACGCCATACCAAAACTTTCTCTTTAGAAGAAGCTAAAATCCGGCTCGGAATTTCCGCAAAAGGCAGGAAGTCAGTTCATAGCAAACTGTCGCAGCCATCATTGCTTCGGCAGGCGTAAAACAAATGAATCGCTCATAAGCCATGCGCTCATTTGAGCAAAATCCGCCGTCATCCGTCGCATCCGCGTCATCCGTGTTCTATACGACGTTTCACAGCAGCCAATCCACCACAACATCCGCCGCATCCTACTTCTTCCGCTCCAAAACACGAACATCAAAAGGCGCCAGAATTAATTTGCCTGTGACGATCTGGCCGCTTGCAAGGTCCGAGTAACGCACAGCGCCCAGTTCGATGCTTCGATCTTTTGTTCCGAAATTCATGAGGAAGATAAATTCCCGGCCGCCTTTCGAGCGGCGCTGCGCGGTGACTCCCTGAGGCAGCTCCGTTTCGAGGACCTGCGAAACGCCCGCCTGACGGATGAGCGCTCCGGCAAAATCATCCAAGAAGCGCGCGTCGTTGCGCGAGGCGAGGTAGTAAGCCTGTCCCTTCCCATAACGGTTTAGCGTCAAGGCCGGCTGCCCGGCATAGAAGTCATTTCCATAAGCAGCCAGCGCCGATGCGCCTTCGAGATGAATGATGTCGCAAAAATGCCGCGCCTCGTAAGCGCCGATCAATCCCAGCGGATTGTCTCCGACGGGAATCACCGCCTGTTCGTTGCGCTCGTGAAGCACGTCCGTCTCTTCAGCCCAAACGCCCAACACCTTGCGCAAAGGCCCCGGGAAGCCGCCCAGGAAACAAAGATCGTGTTCGTCCGCGATGCCGGTCAGGTACGTGGCCGCGAAGACCCCGTTTTTTTCGACAAAGGCCGCAATGCGCTCGGCCACACCGGGACGCAGCATATAAAGCATCGGCGCAATGAGCAGTTTGTAGGACGAAAAATCGCACTCCGAATCAATCACGTCCACCGTCACGCCGCGCCGCCAGAACGGCCTATAAAAGCTGATGCACGTTTGAATGTAGTCCTTATCCCGGTTGCGCGGACCCTGCGCCTGTTCGATGGCCCAGCGGCATTCCCAATCGCAGATGACCGCCACCTGCGCCTGCGCCACCGATCCGGCCACCGGCGCCAGTTTTTCCAGCTCGGCGCCCAGCGCGGCCACCTGCTGGAAAACGCGCGTATGCTCATGCCCGGCGTGATCCACGACGGCCCCATGAAACTTCTCCGACGAGCCGCGGCTCTTGCGCCACTGGAAATAGCAGACGGCATCCGAGCCGTGCGCCACGGCCTGAAGGCTCGCCAGGCGATGCATGCCGGGGCGCTTGGGACGGCCAATGGGCTGCCAGTTCGTCTGGCTCGGCGTGGACTCCATGAGGATGAACGGCCGCCCCTGCTTCATCGCGCGATAGATGTCATGATGAAACGCCACGCCGCAGGCGGTCTCCACGTCATCGCCCGAATGCCAGTCGGGATAGCTATCCCAGCTCAAGACGTCCAGGTGGGGAACAAATTTCCAGTAGTTCAAAACTTCGTAGGTCCCCATCATGTTGGTCGTGACGGGAATGTTGGGATTAGCCTGGCGGAGCGGTTCGATTTCGCCGCGCATGAAATCCACGCATTGGTCGGTCATGAAGCGTTTCCAGTCGAGCTGCATCCCGTGCACGGAAGGATCAACGCATTCGATCTGCCGCCAGTCCGTATAGACGTGGCTCCAAAACCGCGTCCACCACGCGCGATTGAGCGCGTCCAACGTTCCATAGCGCCGTTCGAGCCATTGCCGGAAGGCCGCGAAGCACAGATCGCAATAGCAATAGCCTCCGTACTCGTTCGACAGATGCCACATTGCAAGCGCCGGGTGATTTGCATAGCGCTCGGCCAGGCGCGTATTGATCGCACGGACCTTTTCGCGATACACGGGCGAAGTCGGGCAATGATTGTGGCGGCCAATGTGCGGATCGCGCAATCCATTCGCCTGCACGCGGCGGATCTCGGGATACTTCGCCGAAAGCCAGGCGGGCTTGGCGCCGCTGGGCGTGGCCAGGATCACGCGCTGGCCGTTCTTCGACAGCCGGTCGAAGATGTCGTCCAGCCAGTCGAACTCATAGCGCCCCTCCTCCGGTTCGAGCATCACCCAGGAAAAGATGCCGATGGAAGCCGAGTTGATGTGCGCCAGCTTCATCAGGCGCATATCCTGATCCCAAATGCCCGGTTCATCCATCCACTGCTCAGGATTATAATCCCCGCCATGCAGCAGAAAGGGAAGATTCAAAGAAGCCATATTCGCATCATCCTCCATGAAATCGAAATTTTAGGTCAGGATAAATTAGAGACAGGATAGATTAGAGACAGGATAAATTAGAGACAGGATAAATTAGAGACAGGATGGAGTAGAGACAGGATAGATTAGAGACAGGATGATAGTGAAAAATACTTTCGGACTCTAATATCTTTCTGTCTCAAAAAATCTTCCTGACTCAATAATTTTCCTGACTCAGAAATCTTTCTGACTAGGAATTTCCCTGACTCTAATTCATCCTGTCCTAAATCTATCCTGTCTCTAATCCATTCTGTCTCTAATCCATCCTGGTTAAAAATTGTCCATTCAAATCGCCGACACGGCCTTCAACCATTGCTGCGCGATGAAGGCATGTCCGGCCTGCGAAGGATGCACGCCATCCGCGGCCCAAAACGCCGGCTCGCGCTGCGTGGACGCCGCCGCAAAAAGCCCGTCCAGCGGAATATAGATCGCGCCGAATTCCCGCGCCAGACGCCGCGCCGCGTCAATCTTCGGATCCAAATCCTCGCGCCATGCCTCCCGGTCTTGGGGAACGGGCAGGACAAACGGTTCCAGCATGACGATCCGCGCTCCGGCCTCATCCCGCGCTTGCGTGAGGATATCGCGATAGTCGCGCTCGTAGGCGGTGGCCGGCGTTGGGTCGTTGCGGTCATAGCGCCGCCAGGTGTCATTGATGCCGATCATGATCGAAACCCATGCCGGTTTGAGGTCGAGGCAATCCTTGCGCCAGCGCGCCCTCAGGTCTTTGACGCGATCGCCGCTGATGCCGCGATTGAGGAACGTCACGCGCTTGCATGGATAGGACGCCGAAAACCAGGAAGCGACCATCATCGCATATCCCGCGCCCAGCCCGCTCGGAACCGCGCGATCCCGTCCGCAGTCGGTGATGCTGTCGCCTTGGAATAACACAACGGCGTTGTCGTTTATCAAAGTCGCCATGTCGTGAACGTCCTTTCGAAAATGCGATACAAGAGAACCGTCATTGTTATGAAATCCCAAGCGCGGGAAATCAAGCAAAAACCGTCAGACTTCAGTCCGTCCTTGCGCTCATTCGCCGCATGCGTTCGAGCCATGCGCGCGCCTGATCCGGTTGCGCGTCGCACAGCTCGAAGATGAACCGCGTCCCGTCGGGCGCGTGCGCAATCAAATATTCGATGTCCTTCTCCTCGATCCAGGCCAGCGCGTGCACGGGCGCCTGCGGACCGCCGAAATGCTCGAGGATTGGCCGCCAGCCCTTCTTTGCCGGAACGCGATTGAACGCGTAAAAATTGGGGATTTCTTTGAACGCCTCGAATTGGTGTTCCGCGCTTGCGCAGCAGTGCATCCCGAGACCGCCAAACGTCTCCGACAGGTCCACCAACTCCGGCAGCAAAAACTCCCTGAAATGCTCCACGCCGATGGCGCCGCATTCGTCGTTCGAGAGCCACGGCCCCATCTCCGGCGGCGCCCAAACGCTGGGGCAATGGCACGGGCTGAGACGCGGAAACTCTTCGCGCAATGCAACCAGAAAATTCTTGAGCAGGCGCGCGCATTCGGCCGCGAGCCGCCGCACGGAGGCCTGCCCGCGCTCATCCAGCATCGCCGCGAAGAGCTCCTGCTTCTCCCAAATCAGACACGCCGTATCGAAGCCGCTCTGCAGATCGCACGGACCGAGATAGACGTCCTTGCCCAGTTCTTTTTGCACGGCGCGGCCCAGCTCGAAGACGCGTTGGAGCGGAGGCGATTTCCATAGGTCCGGCGCCTCGATGGCATCGGCCCGTTCAACGCTTTTGACGAACGGCAGCGCGAAAGGATTGTTGTCATTGCTTTGGCGCACTTCGCATCCGAAGGCCGCCGCGAAGAGATGCGTTCCTGTCGAGAGGCGGGCGCACGGCACGCTGTCGTCTCCCACCGCTTCGAGCAAATCCACCTGCCTGCGGTAGTTCTCCGCCACCCACGGAACCCAATTTTCAATCGGCTTGTTTGAAAGCGTATAGTCCCCATCCGGCAGGGAGTATATAGGCTCAACCGGTGGCGCGCAACAAAACGCGTGCCCCTGAAAAGCCCCTTTTCGATAGATATTTCTCAAAAACCGCTCATTCAATTCCGCGCGATCACTCATCCTCTTCTCCCCCAAACCTTCATTCCCTCATACCAAGCCATTACCTCACCATGAACGACAGCATGTTGTCTCTCATTGCCATCCGTGCTATCCTCGATATCCGTGGTTGGAAACTAACCGCGGATGTCGCGGCGCGAAGCAGAGCAAATCCCTGCAATAACCGGAAGCCACTGACAGATGCTAATGAACGCTAATGAATACCTTCCATCTTTTCCACTTCCGCCCGGCGCGGCATTGAGGTTTGCGCGCCCGGTTGAAGCGTCGCCAGCGCCGCCGCGCAATTGGCGAAGCGCACTGCTTCGAGCAACTCCCGGCCTTCGCCAATGGCGACCGCCAGCGCGCCGGCGAATGTGTCGCCCGCGCCCACCGTATCCACCGGCTTGACCGCGACGGTGGGAACCATCGAAGTCTTTCCGCCCTCGCAAACAAATGTGCTCTCGGCGCCACGCGTAACAATCACGCGCTCGGCGCCCAACTTCCCCAATCGCGCCACCGCTGATTCGAGCCAAGCAATATCCGAATCGCTCGTGTCCGTCGTCTTCAGACCGGACATCTGCCGCGCTTCCACTTCGTTGACGATCAGGTAGTCCACGCGCAGCCCGCTCAGCGACAACGCGGGATTATAAGGCGAGGGATTGAGGAGGACGGGGATTCGTTTCCGGTTTGCGATCTGAATGGCGCGGCAGACCGATTCGAGCGGAATCTCCAATTGCAGCGCCACCGCCGCAACGTCGCCCCCGCGCTCGAACGCCGCCTCCACGTCGCCCGGCAAAACCAGCCGATTCGCGCCGGGCGAGACGACGATCATGTTCTGTCCACCCTCTTCGACGAGGATTTGCGCGCAACCCGTCGGGGCGTCGGCGGCTTGCCGCAGGCTTTGCGTGTTGATATGCTCCCCGCGCAGATACTTCAGATAGCGCGTTCCAAGGTCATCGCTTCCAAGCGCGCCGGCAAAGACGACCGTTCCGCCCAGACGCGCCGCCGCCACCGCCTGGTTGGCGCCTTTTCCGCCGAAGGCCAGCGCCAGGTCCGAGCCGATCAGCGTCTCGCCCGGCCGCGGCAGCCGCTTGACCCGGATCGTAAAATCCACATTCGCCGAACCAATCACCAGAATTTGCGGCATGGCAAAAGCGCCCCTCCCAGGAAATCATCTCTATGTCTCGCCATTCAGCGTGCAGTCACGCATGCAGAAAGAGTAGATTCATGCGGA
>JAPLSP010000397.1 GCA_026398575.1 Candidatus Sumerlaeota bacterium
GCGGCGCCAGCTTTTGGAGTAAGGTGGCTTGCCGCCTTCTTGTTTGCGCCAAGGCCATTGAAACGCCAAAAAGAAGGCGGCAAGCGGGAGTTCGCAGCGGAGCGAGAATCTCCGCTCTTATACTCCAAAAGCTGGCGCTGCTACCGACTGCATTACATTCATCCCTTAGGAAAAAAAAATACGTCACTGAATTTATGACTCAGTGCACTTAGCGAAACTAAAGGTCGTTAAATCGGAAAAACCTTGACTCGCGGGACAGGCAGGCTTTTGTATCGCGCTTATCTGAATTTGCTGCGTTTTGTTCTTTTTTTGACAAGAGGCCAATTAATCTAGGGGTGTCTGCGCATGCCGGTTGATCCCGTTCAAGAGTACCTTAAGGAAATTCAAAAGCACCTTTCGGCGGGCATCGCCACCGAGCACACCTACCGCTCCGCGTTGGGCCGCCTGCTTGAATCGTTAGCAGAAGGCGTTACCGCCACCAACGAGCCCAAGCGCGCACGATGCGGCGCGCCGGACTTCGTCGTGACTCGCGGGCAAACGCCCCTGGGTTATGTCGAAGCGAAGGATATCGGGAAAAATCTCGACGAAGCCGAGAAAACCGAGCAGATGGATCGCTATCGGGAAGGGCTGTCGAATCTGATTCTGACGGACTATCTCGAGTTCCGCTGGTATAGAAATGGAGAGTTCGCCGAAAGCGCGCGCTTGGCGCGCGTGGGGAAAAATGGCAAACTGGAAAAGACACGGGATGCCGAAACGGAACTGCAAAAGGTGATGGGGCCTTTTTTCAGTTTTGCGCTACCCATGGTCCGCAGTCCGCGCGAATTGGCCGACCGTATGGCCGCCCTGGCTCGCATACTTCGCGATGTCATCGTCCGCGCATTCGAGGATGAAGACGCCAAAACCGGTTCGCTCCACTCTCAGTTTGAGGCCTTCCGCCGCGTATTGCTCCACGACCTTGAAGCGGCGCCCTTCGCCGACATGTACGCGCAGACGATCTGTTATGGCCTGTTCGCCGCATGCTGCAATCACAATCCCGCGCGCGGCGCATTCACCCGCGAAGCTGCCGCGTTCGACCTGCCTGAGACCAACCCCTTTCTCCGCGAAATGTTTGGCCATATCGCCGGGCCGAAACTCGACAGCCGCCTGACGTGGGCCGTTGATCACCTGACCGAACTGCTCCGCCGCGCCGATATGCCCGAAATCTTGCGCGACTTTGGCAAGCGCACACGGCATGAAGATCCTGTCGTGCATTTCTACGAAACCTTCCTCGCCGCCTATGACCCGAAGATGCGCGAGGCGCGAGGCGTTTATTACACTCCCGAGCCTGTCGTCTCCTATATTGTCCGCTCGGTGGACCAAATCCTGAAGAGGGATTTGAAGATCGCCGACGGTCTGGCTTCAGCTGCAAAATACCCAATCTGCGAGGTGGTGGAGAACCCCTTGGGGGGTACCCGGAGGGTGAAGACCGGCGAAACGCATCGCGTCCTGATCCTCGATCCCGCCGCAGGCACCGGCACGTTCCTCCATGGCGTGGTTGACCAAATCTATGACCAATTTACCAAGAGCGGCACGGGCGGGCTATGGGACTCTTACGTATCGGAGCACCTACTGCCGCGTCTCTTCGGCTTCGAACTGCTGATGGCCCCCTACGCCGTCGCCCACATGAAACTTGGCATCCAACTGGCCGAGATGGGCTATACCTTTCATAGCGGAGAACGCCTTCGGGTCTATCTGACGAATACGCTTGAAGAAGCCTTTGAGCATAGCGAACTGCCGCTCTTCGCCAATCTTATCGCGGAAGAGGCCAATGCCGCTGGGCGGGTTAAGAACGAGGCGCCCGTTATGGTCATCCTTGGCAATCCGCCGTACTCCGGGCATTCGGAGAACAAGAGCGAATGGATCGCGGATTTGCTGCGCGGCCATGATCGGACGTCGGGCAAGCCCACCGCCGATTATTTCAAAGTGGATGGGAAACCTTTGGGAGAACGCAATCCCAAATGGCTAAACGATGACTACGTGAAATTCATTCGCTTCGCCCAATGGCGCATCGAACGCACCGGCTATGGGATTCTGGCATTCATCTGTAACAACGGCTATCTGGACAACCCGACGTTCCGCGGAATGCGCCAGAGTTTGATGGAGACCTTCGATGATATTTACATTCTCGACTTGCATGGGAACTCGAAGAAAAAGGAAACCGCGCCGGATGGATCGAAAGATGAAAACGTCTTCGATATCCAGCAGGGCGTCGCAATCGGAATCTTTGTGAGGCATATTCGCTATGAAAAAAAGGGCGTGGCTGCGGTCCACCACGCCCACTTGTGGGGTCCGCGGGAAGTGTGGCAGGAGCGGACGGACGGCGCCAGGGAACTTGCCGGCGGAAAGTACCATTCTCTGCAACAGAGCAACGTCGTTACGACCAAGTGGACCGCGTTAAAGCCGGACAGTCCTTTCTATTTGTTCGCTCCGCTGGACCCGAAACTGATCCGAGAGTACAACAACGGGTGGAAGGTGACGGATGCGATGCCAGTCTATTCGCTCGGCATCGCGACGGCGCGAGACGATTTCGCGGTCGCATTTCGCAAGGAAGAGCTTTGGGCGAGGATCGAGAAGTTTGTGGGGATGACGGCGGCACAGGGGCGCGAAGCATATCAACTAGGCCCCGATACGCGCGACTGGAAAGCGCATCTTGCTCAGCGAGACTTGAAGCAATCGGGGCCGAGCAAAGATTTGCTTCATCCAATCCAGTATCGCCCTTTCGACGTTCGCATCACATATTATACCGGCAATTCGAGAGGCTTCCTGTGTATGCCCCGCGCCGAAGTCATGGCTCACATGTTGGCAGGGCCGAATATCGGACTCAGCACGACGCGAGGCGTTGAGATCGGTAGAGGATTCGAACATGTCTTCTGCTCATCGAACCTTATTCAGCTGCATACTGTGTCCATCAAGGAAGTGAATTACCTTTTCCCCCTTTATCTCTACCCGAATGGGAACGTCCCAGACATGCTCGTGAGGCACGAAGACGGGCGGCGGCCGAATCTGGCCTGTGAATTTGTCGAGAATATCGGCCGTCGGCTTGGCATGTCATTTATCCCTGATGGACAAGGCGCCCGGCGAAAAACCTTCGGCCCCGAAGACGTGTTCCATTACATGTACGCCGTATTCCACAGCCCGACGTACCGCGCGCGCTACGCCGCGTTCCTGAAGATTGATTTCCCGCGCTTGCCGCTGACGTCCCGCCTCCCATTGTTCCGCGCGTTGTGCGGCTTGGGCGAACGCCTCAAGAAGCTGCACCTGATGTCGGCGGACATCAAACCCAGCACAACCTTTCCCAAGACGGGCGACAACACGGTGGACAAGCCCCGTTACGATGATGAGCACGGGCGCGTTTATATCAACAAGACTCAGTATTTCGGCGGCGTCCCCCGGCGCGCGTGGGAATTCCACGTCGGCGGGTATCAAGTTTGTCACAAGTGGCTCAAGGACCGCAAGGGCCGCCCGCTCAGCTATGACGATTTAACCCACTACTCGCGCATTGTCGCCGCGCTCGACGAGACAATCAATATCATGGCCAAAATTGATAAGACGATTATCCAATACGGCGGCTGGCCGATTCAGTGATAGCGATAATAAAAGCGCTTGACCGCGGCGAGGTCATCGCGATACTTTCATATTGATGATGTATTGCAGCGCTTAGGTTCCATGCGTCATGGGTCTGAATGTGGAGAGCGATGACGCATACCTAAATGAGCGGGATAGACAATAGGGGAGGGCGCTTGGGAAGCCTGTCCCTTGATAAGATTGAAAGGAGAATCATCCATGAAAGCGTTATCCCCGGAAAGAATCGCAAACCGCGCAAAGGGGCTCGTGCGGCGGTTATTGTCTGCGGCGGGCATCAGTCTGTTGGCGCTGGCGCCGCTGGCGGTCCGTGCGCAGACGGTCGAGGTCAACCAGAACGACCCGATGGCGACGTATAAGACGATCAACGCGGCGCTCGCGGTGGTGGCGCCGGGGACGACCATCCTCGTGCATCCCGGCACATACAGCGAGCGTGTGACGCTTTCAGGCGTGACGTTGAAAGCGCTGCGCGGCCCGGAGGTCACCGTGATTCAATCGCCCGACGGCACAGGCGATGGCGTCACGATGACGGGAACCGCGAATGTGACGCTGATTGGTTTTCGCGTGCAGGGACACGTCAATGGAATTGTCATCAACGCGAGCGGCATGCCCATCGTGCGCAATTGCGTGATCTCGGGAAATACCGCGGCAGGGATTCTTATTGCATCCGCGGTCAATATAAATCTTCGGATCGAGAATAATACGGCTGCCAATAATAGCGCGTCAGGCATTAGCAGCCAATACGGCGGCAATATAACCTATAGCGGTGTTATTGGCAACATTTCATATAAGAACGGCGCATATGGTTTTCTAGGGGGTTACAATTATGGCTACTGTTATTTCGGAGACTACAACTGCGCCTTTGGCAATACATCGGGCGCCACAGGCAACGCAATTATAGGCTCAAATGGGATTACAGCAGATCCCCTGCTTAATCCGGCCAAGCAGTATCGCTTTACCAGCTCCTCGTCTCCGGCGGTCAACGCCGGTAATCTTTCCAGCGTCTATAATGATCCGGATGG
The DNA here is from genome assembly GCA_026398575.1 of Candidatus Sumerlaeota bacterium. The sequence continues at coordinate 4,644 of JAPLSP010000397.1, forward strand.
CACGCGTAATGACATGGGCGCCTACGGCGGCCCGTTTGCGGCCAATTGGTGGCGCGATCCTTTCTCCGGACCGACGATCTCGAATGTGACGATTGATCCGCCGCAGGTTGCGCCCGGCGGCACGATCACCATCCGCGCAACGGCCAAGACCGAATAAGTGAACCGGGCGGTCATAGCGGGGCGGATGGTTTGTGTTAGGATCAATCCTGAAAGGATTAAACTCCAGAGCACAGGATAGAGCGGAGCGGCATCCTGTGTGCAATATTGGATAGGAATTCGAACCCTGAAAGGG
>JAPLSP010000708.1 GCA_026398575.1 Candidatus Sumerlaeota bacterium
CCTACCATTCGGCGCCAATCCGGATAGACCGCGTCTTTTATTGATGGGCAACATGGATTCTTCACTTCCGCTTTCAGATCAGGAAGCCAGACAGCTTAAGGATTATTTATTGCACGCGCGGCGGCGCGTGCTTAATTATCTGGATCGCCCGAAATACTGGCGGCGGTTCGGCCCCGATGAAATCCGCGATCATCACTTCCTCTATCTGCGCGCGGGCGGCAAAGCGTTGCGCCCTGCGCTGCTGCTGACGGCGTGCCAAGCCGCCGGTGGCGATCCCAAACTCGCCCTGCCCGCCGCCTGCGCAGTCGAAGTCTTCCACGTCTGGTCGCTCGTTCACGACGACATCCTGGATCGTGACGAACTGCGGCGCGGACAGCCGACCGTCCATGCCTTCGCGCGGCAGCGACTCCGCGAATTAAACCTCACGCCAATGACGCCCGCCGAACGCGATCATCTGGCCAACGGCATGGCGATCCTGGTGGGCGACAATCTGCTGGCCTTCGCGCTGGCGTTGCTCAATGAACTCCACGGCGTCGCGGGCGTCGCGCCGGAAGTGGCGGCATGGCTGGCGGGCGAACTGGCCACGACGACGATCAACGGCCTCATCGAGGGTGAAATGCTGGACTGCCTGTTCGAGAAGCGTCCGCTCGAATCCCTGAGCGCGGACGACGCGCTCGATATGCTGCGCAAAAAAACCGGCTGCCTGCTGGAATTCTGCATGGCCGCGGGTGTGATGATCGCATTGAACCGCCGCGCCGCGCGCGCGCCCGAAGTCAAAGCCGCCCGCGCCTACGCCCGCCATTGCGGATTGGCGTTTCAATTGCAGGATGATTTGTTGGGACTGACCGGTGACGAAAAAGAGTTGAGCAAACCCGTCGGCGCCGACGTGCGCGCGGGCAAACGCACGCCGATCTTTCTCTTTGCATACGAAGCGGCCAACGAGCGCCAGCGCGCGCGCATCCGCCGTACGCTGGGCCATCCAAACCTGAGCAATCGCGAGGTTGCCGAATTCATCGCCTTCCTGGAATCGCTCGGCGCCCTCGATCGCGCGCGCAGCCTGGCCCATGGCGAAATCGCCGCCGCCCTTAAATGCCTCGACGCCTTCCCCCCCTCCCCCGCCCGCGACCGACTGGCCTCGCTCGCGCGCTTCATGATCCAACGCGACCGCTGAGCATGGCGCCCGATTTATTCGCTGTTCTTTTTCCAAGAACTCATATTCGCAAATACGATAACATAAAAATCACCGCGAATACTCATGCCGGAAGAGGAGATCAATGCGGATGGGAGAGGCGCCAGCTTTTGGAGTATAAGAGCGGAGATTCTCGCTTCGCTGCGAACTCCCGCTTGCCGCCTTCTTTTTAGCGCCAGGGCCATTGAAACGCCAAAAAGAAGGCGGCAAGCCACCTTACTCCAAAAGCTGGCGCAGTTCCTATCCGCAAAAAAACTTTCGTTTCAGGATGCGCGGGTTGGAAAACCTATGGGGCGAGATTGACTTTGATTTCGTCGGGCGCGCCCGGGGTGGCGCCGGAGGGGATGAGGCGGGCGGTCCAGGCTGCGTAGCCGGGCGCTTCGATTTGCACGTCGCAGGATTTATTTTGCGGCAGGCGAAGCAAAAGCGGCGTAAGGCCGGCTTCCTGGCCGTCCAGCTTCACAATCGCCGCGGCTTCGGGCGGTTCGGCGATAAAGACAAACGATACCAGCGGAGGCTCTGTCCCTGGGGAGGGAGCGCCGGCGTTGGCATTGGCGGGCGCGGCGCCCGGAGCATTTGCAGGCGCATTGGTTGCAGGCGCGCCAGCCGTTGCATTTGCAGCAGCGGCATTCGCGGGCGCGGTGTTCGCGGGCGCGGTGTTCGCAGCGGGAGTGGGTTTTGCATTCAGAACCGGCGCGCCCGGCTTGGCGCCCGCGGCCGGCGCCGCCGCTTTCAATTCCTCCGGCGTCTTGCGCTGGAATGAAAGGATAGCGGTATTGAAAGAGAACCATGACGCCGCCGAATTCAAGGCGCCGATCACCGCAACCAGGACCAGGATGAGCGCGCTTGCAGTCAGCAAAAACTTCCAATGTTCCGCGGCCCAGCGGCGCCATCCAGGCTTGTGGATAATGACCGCCGCCTCTCTGATCTTGTCCCTTGGCGCGCGGTCCGAACCATGCCTCGTTTCGGCATGGCTGGAATCCCGCGGCTTCGGCGGCTGGCTGGAATCCTGCCGCATTTCCACTTCGTTCAATTCCTGCCACGATGGCGTTTCATCCAGGTCCGGCCACGCCGGCTCTTGTTTTACATCCTGCTGCGCCGGAGTCAGGCTGGAATCCAACGATGCCGGGGTTTGTCTGGAATTCAGCCGCGCCGTCAGCTCGCTCAGCGCCCAATCGTCATCGCCGACAATCGCAGCGCCCGTCAATTCGCCGATAGCTTCTTCTTTGTCCTGCGGAACCGCTTCTTCGCGCGGAGCGGGCGATTTTGAAGGCTCAGATGAAGCGGGATGCAGGGTAAAATCCGAAATGTCTTGCGCAAGCTGAAGGTCCAATTCATCCGGCGCAGACATGGGCGGCGCCTCGTCCGCTTCCAAAATCGGTTCGCCCTGAACGCCCTTCGCGCTGGCGCCGCCCGGGACGACATTCACGCCGGGTTGCTTCAGGGCTTGCTTCAGGGCTTCATCCAAGACCGCCTGGAATATGCTCTCATTCTGAAAGCGCTCCAACGTTGAAGCGGCAGTGGCCCTGAGGATGCAGGCGATGACGGGCTCGGGGACGCTGTGGCGCTTCAGGCTGCGGGAGATGTTGTCGGTTGCGTGCGATCCGGTCAGCATCTCGAACAGAATCAAGCCGGTCGCATAAACATCCGCCGAGGGCTTGACCTCGGCGCCCTGGCGCTGTTCCGGCGCCATATAACTATACAGGCCCGCGATCAGGGGACCAAACGCCTGGTTCAGGTTATCCATCGCCAGCAACGACTGGGCCAGATCCTCCATGACCTTGCCCAATCCAAAACCCGTGATCTTGACCGTTCCGTCCTTGGCGATCAGGATGTTTTCCGGTTTCAAATCCCGATGAAGCATCCCGTGCCGATGGGCTTCGGCCAAGCCCTCCATGACCGGCGCCAATATGCGCATCGCCGTTTGCAGAGGCAGGATGCCGCGCGCGCGGATATATTCGCGAAGGTTTTGCCCCTCGACGTATTCCATGACGATAAAGGGCGGCTCATGAGCGGCTTCGAGGCGCTGAATGCCGGCGAAGACGGGATGTTTTGGCGCCGGCTCGAGTTTTCCTTCTTTGCGCAGATGGCGGATGTACTCGGGATCGAAAGGCAGCTTCAGCGCCACTTGCCTTCCGTTGGCGGTGTCTTCCGCCAGCCACACCTCGCACATCCCGCTCGTGCCCAGCGGTTCGAGCAAGCTGTAGATTTCAATTTTTTCATTGGCGAAGAACATGGCCGGCCATCATTATATTCAAAAATCGGGCGTCTCACGATTTTGAATGCGAGTATTAATCGCCGCTAAGCGGCTCTGGAGTTTGGACATTTGAGCGCGTAAAACCTGCTTCAGCAGGTTCCTCCTTGCCCCCGGCTTTAGCCGGCGGGTTGAGATGCTCTCTCCTTTTTTGCAGCGCGCTTTAGCGCGGCTTCTCGACGCGCTTTAGCATTTCCGCCACATTACCTGCATCTGATATATGGAAGGGGAAAATATGGCTGAAGCCTCCGTCGAGAAGCCGCGCTGAAGCGCGCTCATAAGTTTTATGTTGCCCTTGCGCCCCGCCGGCTAAAGCCGGGGGCAAGGAGGAACCTGCTGAAGCAGGTCGCCAAATGTCCAAACTCCAGCGCCGCGAAGCGGAATATTCTCATAAATCCTTGTCTAATTCTTGGTCAGGGAAGCCGTCACTCGAAAACCGGTGATGCTGTAGCTCATCGAAGAAAAGGAGCGGTTGCGCTTCGCCGAACGGCAGCGCGAAGCGCTGTCGGACGCCGATCCGCCGCGAATGACGCGCTCCATTCCCGTGTCCGGCCCGCCGGGATTCTTTTGATTCCCGCCCGCATAGCTGTCGGCGTACCAATCGAGACACCATTCGCTGACGTTGCCATACATATCGAATAGACCCCAGGGATTGGCCCGCCGGGTCTTGACCGGATGCGGCGTTCCGTTCGAGTCCGGCGCCACCCAGTCAAAAGCCGCTAGATCGGAGTCAATGTTGCCGAACCAGAATTTCGCCTTGCTTCCGGCGCGGCAGGCATATTCCCACTGCGCTTCGGTCGGAAGGCGATAAGCCAAATTCAGGAAGTTCGTCCGGGTGGTCAGCGCCTCGCAAAACTTCGCCGCATCCTCCCACGAAACCTGCCCCGCCGGGAAATCCGCGCTTTTCCACTGAGAGGAGTGTTTTCTCATCACCACCAGAAACTGCGCCTGCGTTACTTCTGTTTCACCCATCCAAAAGCCATCGAGCTCGACTTTGTGCTGCGGGCCTTCGTTATTGTATCTTCCGATCTCGGACGCGGGCGAGCCCATCTCGAACGTTCCGCCCTTGATCCGGATCATCTTCAGCTTGACGCCGTTCCCAAGGGCTTCCTCATAGTTTTCGCCTTCGCGAAGCGCGAGGAACGCCGTCTTGGTGGGGGGCGCATCCAGGGCGTTCAGCAAATCCACCATGAGGCTCGACGTGGTTTTGGGGAGCGAGGCAACGGTCGCGGAAGACGCCGCGGCGCCGGCTGGAATACCCGGGACTGCCGGACTGCCAGCGGCGGGCGGCGGGCCGGCATTTTTGGGAGCGCCGGCAGCGCTCGCGATTGGAACCGGCGTGTCGGCGAGAGTCATCATCTTGCGGATGCCTTTGCTCCAGCCGCGCTGACGGCGCAGTTCGACGCCGTCCGGCGAACACAATATGATGAGAGGCAATACCGTCGTCTGCGCGGCGGGCGCCTGGGCAAGATAGACGGGCAGCGTTGGCGGGAGCGAAAGCCGCGCGACCCATTGGGCGATGCCCGCCCGTTCGCTTTCGACTCCCAGCGCCACCGCGATCCCGCGATATTGCGACGGCGGCAATCCGGCCAGCTCGGCCAGGGCTTCGGCGGCCTTCGGCGTGTCCTGGGTAAAGACGTAGATCACCATCGGCTGCGCGCTGTCTTTCACGGCTGCGCCCAGCGTTTGCGGCATTCCGCCTGCGAGGGGCATGACGTACCATTCCAGCGCCGCGCAGGTCGTGGCCGGCGCGGCGCTGTTGGGGGCTGCCGGAGGCGCCGCCCATGGCGCAAAGGGATGCGGCGCAAGGAATGCAGCGCACGATGCAAAAAAAACAATCCAGAAATTTTTCATGGAAACATTCCGCACAACATTCCTTGGATGATAGGCTGTTATCCCACGCCGAACGACCACATGTTGTCGTTCATTGCCATCCGCGCTATCCGCGAAATCCGTGGTTGAAAATTAGCCACGTATTTCGCGGATGATGCGGATGTCGCGCCGCGAAAGGGAGAGCCTTGCCTATGTTAATCCGCGCAATGCGCAAATTATAAGGGCATAGGCGCCGCAAAAGCAATAGAATGTGGTTCCATAACTCAAACCTATTGACACGCGCGCGGCGCACAGCGATAGGATGTCGGTGGATTGCTTGAAACGGCTGGGTGGGCGCCTGGTCGTGTGCGCGAAAAGCAAATTCATGCGGACAGGAGCAGCGCCAGCATTTGGAGTGCGGTTGCTTGCTGCCGCTTTAGCTACGCCAATCTTGCAGATCATCGAAGCAAAAGCGGCAGCAAGCGGGAGTTCGCAGCGAAGCGAGAATCTCCGCTCTTATACTCCAAATGCTGGCGCCGCTTCCCACTGCATTGTTTTCATCCCATAGGCAAAAAAGCGCGATCGGAATTCTAAGTCGGAGCACTAAGCATGAATACCGGATTTTTTGCAACGCAAGCCGGACGATGGCGCATTGCCGCTCCATCGCTGCTTGTCGTTGGCTTGGCTGTTGTCTGGCTTTCCATTCTGACAACGGCCAAAGAAACGGCGCCATTCGATCCGTCGCTCAAGGCTGGCGCCCGCTGTCTGGTGGCCATTGAAAAACTTCATCCAACCCAATTCTGCGTTGGCTATTGGGAAACGCAGCAACGCGCGAAAAAAATTTCAAAAGACAGCCCCAAGAAACTGAAAGACTACATTGAAAAGCATCTGCCCAAAATCGTGATCGGCCCCGGCGCCACGCCCTATCTGATAGACGGCCATCATCTCGCCGTGATTCTGCTGAAGAACGACATCGCCACCACGGTCGAGGTCGAGGTCGCCGCCAATATGCGGGACCTGGACAAAGCGGAGTTCTGGAAGCAGATGAAAGAGCAGGGCTGGCTCTATCTCTACGATGGCGCCGGGAACGGCCCTCTCGATCCCGAAAAGCTGCCCCGGACCGTCAGGCAGTTGACCGACGATCCGTATCGGTCGCTGTCGTGGGAAGTTCGCGAGCGCGGTGGATACGAGAAAACCAATGTCTCCTTCGCCGAATACAAATGGGCGGCATTTTTCCGCCAGCGCATCAAACTCGAGCCTGAAGAGCGCAATTTCGAGCAAGCCGTCCAGGAGGCCCTCCGGCTCTGCCACTCCCCCGAAGCCAAAGACCTGCCGGGATTCAAGCCATAGAGCGAGTGCGAAAAGTGAGTGTTTCCCGCATAAAACGCCCAACCAGCGAACCTAAAATTGGGTTCGTTCCTGCATTTTTGTATTTTTTAATTTTCTGAAGCGATGGACATAAGAAATCGGCATTCCATTCGGTCGGGGATCTGGACAATGAATTCAGGGAAAGAATGGGAGAAAAACGCCTGAAGTCAATTCCCTTCTGGGAACGAAATGGCTGGCATGTGGAATCTGAGAGTAAACCACCTGTCTCTGCCTCCCGATGGCCGTCATTTTTTGCTTGATTGGCGTCAACTATTTTGCCATCTTTTCCGCGAACAAGCAGACAAACTGCCTTTTTGAAAGAAGGTTGAAGATGATTATCGAATTCACCGTGGCTAATTTCCGGTCCATCAGGGATGAGCAAACCTTCTCGCTCTATGCGGAGAATCCGGGATCACATTTAGTGGAGAACCTCTCGCAACCGCCCGCTTCCGGAAATATTCCCACACTCAAGAGCATAGGCATCTACGGGGCGAACGCATCCGGGAAATCGAATCTTTTAGTGGCCTTCTTTGTGATGAAGTATCTGGTAACCCAGACAGGGAGCTTGAAGGATGGCGATCCGATCGAAAGTCATATGCCGTATCGGCTTTCGGAGAAAACGAAGAAAGAGCCGACGTTTTTCGAGATCGAGTTCGTGACTCAGAGCGGTACCCGTTTCCGTTACCGCGTGGCCTTTACGAGGCAGCAAATCGTCGAGGAGCGTCTAAGCCTTTTTCAAACGGCAAAGGAAGCGCTGGTCTTCGAGCGGACGGAGGCGGATACGTGGGAGACAATCAAATTTGGTTCGCTTTACAAGGGTGGAACGAGGCGTCTGCCTTTCTTCAAGAACCAATGCTATCTGTCCAAGGCTGGTGACAGCGCAGACGCGCCGGAGATGATCCGGGAAGTTTACAACTTTATTCTGCGTGATATTGTTTATCTTGGACCGAATGAGGATATATCAGGTCTGGATCTATCAGGTCTGAATATGTTGGAGAAAAGCGATAAACTTGAGAAGGTTTCCCTCCTGCTTTCATTTTTGGACACAGGTGTTGCCGGCGTTGCGTTGAAAGAAAAGGATATTGATGCAGACAAACTTAATATTCCAGAGAGCATCCCAACGAAGATTAAAGAATTCTTTGGGCGGAAGCACAGCCGGCAGGTTCTTTTCTCTCATAGATCAGAAAAAGGCGCAATGGAACAGTTCGAGAGAGCCTCTGTATCCGCAGGCACGCTCAAGATGTTTGATCTGGCATCGTTGATTATTAGCGCCTTTGAGACTGGCCGAGTCCTAATCATTGACGAGCTGGATAATAGCATGCACCCGTTTATGGCGGAGTTGATCATTAAGTTGTTCAACGATTCAGAGGTGAACTCTGGCAGGGCGCAGCTGATATTCACAACGCACAATATCAACCTCATGTCGCCGGAACTGATGCGACGCGATCAAATTTGGCTCGCTGAAAAAGCCGAGGGCGCATCGCGGTTCTATTCGTTGGATGATTTCGATAAGAAAAAAGTGACGCCGACGAGTCCGTTCAACCAGTGGTACGCTGAGGGACGATTTGGCGCGGTTCCGCAGATTGATTATCGGAGCATCGTGAAGCTGCTCCAGAAGGGAAGCCCCAATGCCAAAGCCTAAGAAGAAGCGGCCACCCCAGCAGCTCAAGCCAATATTTCACATCTTTTGCGAAGGTGAAAAGACAGAGCCAAACTATCTGAATTGAGAAAACGGAGCAAGCTCAGAAAGCATATCCCAAATTATGACAAGGCGTATGAACGCGAATATTCGGATGCCGAGATTGCCCATGCGCGCAAAAGCGCTGAGCGAATGAACCAAGCAACGAAAAACGGAGCGAATCCGTCTTGGACAGAGCCACATCAGTGGAATCCTTATACCAATGTCCACGAACTGCTGGATGCCATAGATAACTTCGGCGAAAAACATGTCAGGCGTTCGCATTGACAATCGGACTTTCGGGCGGGCGAGCAGGGACGAGGGCGCTGGCATGTGGAATCTGAGAGTAAAATAAATTGTCCCGGTAATAGTATTGCTGGCCACAAGAACTGCATGAAATAATTGACGCACGAAAACCGAGAGGCCGAAGGAGTGAATGCAATGCGAAGAAACTGGCTGGAACTCGCAGGTGACAGGTTTGCCAATAGTGTCAAAGCAATCATTGACAAATGTGCCGACTCGCTGAACTCGAGTGACCTTGGGGACGAAGATACCCAATGCCAGCACCTCTTTACTTCGATCTTCACCATGTTACGAACTGAAGAGCACCGATTGAGTCAGCTGCTAATTACAGATAGCAAAATTTGCGACTTGAGGGTGGAATTCCGATATTTCAGGTCATGCAGAAGAAAAAACCATCACGACAAAAGGATACAGTTCATTGAAAGTGAGACTGGTGCGGATTTCGCCCTAGGTCTCATGGTTGATCTCAAAGATATCGCGTGCGCACAACGCCACGTTCTCGCCCAAGTCAAGTTGATTAAGAATGGCGCTATTCGAATCAACAGAAATCAATTGGATTTGCTTGAACGGTCGGCAGGAGGAGAGCAGGGATTGTATGCTATGTGGGGCGAAGCTAATTCTCCCAATGTAGTAACCGTTGCGAACATGAAGGCAGTAATGCGAGCTGCGTCCTGTGGGGTGCGAGCAAATGCCATCAAAAGATTCGGGCGCGCATTATCGGATTATGTCGTTGAGGATTTCCTTGGATTATGGCATGGCGCAGATTATTACGCGAATGAGTACGGAGACCATCCTCCGACGCAAAGCCCGCCGGTGCTTTATCATCTGCTTCATGGTGGTGAGCCACCAGCCAATGTCTCTTATTTCGGCATATACAACACAAACTTATTCGATCTCGATCTCAGCCCAGGATTTCACGTGCAAGGCAAGGATCTTACATCAGGAACTCTTATTTTATAAGCAATCAAAAGGCTAGGAAGACAATTGTGGTGGTTGCGTTGAAATCAGCAATTCAGTATTGACCCCCAAGGTCCATCATAATTTGTCCTTTGCATCGCATATCTGAAAAGTAAAACCGATAATTGGGGAGGAAGCGAAACGATATTTCCGTCCGTTATTAATTATTATCTTATTCTGATTAAAGAAACTGGCATCCTTGTCCATTATTCCTATTCCCTTGAGAATCTTCACTCTCTCCTGGGATGAGGCGCTAGGATCAACGGCAATTAGGCACATTTCTAAAGCTGTAATAAATTGAACTAAATTTGTAAGAAGATCTGCCTGTGACTTATTTTCCAGAGATATTGAAAGAAGATCAATTTCACAAATTGATTGATCTTGTTTATTGACAATTGCAGAAATGCCTAAATCAACATTAAGCATACAATAATAGTAATCGTATTCCTTTGTTTGTTTAATTTCAAAATCTCCAATACGCCTATCCCATTGATATTCTTTAGCTGCTTTGTTAAATCTTTCCTTGAACTGATCAGGCGAGCTGAAAATTGAATAAATCTTTCCTATTTGATCAGATGCAGACGCCCTATTCTCCTGTACTTGCGACTTTGCAATATTTTCCTGTGATTTGTCGTTTGCATCGTATACAGCAAAGATCATGAAATTATTACTTTCAAGGCCGATTTCTCTCCAAGCGAAAAACTCATATTTCTTACCATTCTTGGTAATGCTAGTTGAAAGATGATAATGATTTTCATTTAGCTTCATGACTCCTAATTGCTGAAGCATGTTTTCCCGATCTTTGGAGGTTAGACTTGCGTCAACACAAGAGATGACTGTTTTCATCCCTATAACAACATTTCTTCCGGCCATCGAACTCAATGACCCATCGCCACGAGCAAATAATTCGATAGAATTCACTGATTGACTTCTCTTGTTAAGCGCACCAATGATAGCTAACTCGCCAGAAATCATATTAGTGAAACCGTCATAAACCAGTCCTCGCCTAGTAACGACAGTTAAAATGCGCGCATCATAATGTAGCGACTCTGCTGCTTTATTGAAGCTGACCTTAAATTGATCTACCGACTCAAAAATAGAATATTCTACTTCGGATTTATCCAATGGTGAATTTGCAGCAATGGGTCCTTTTTCATTCATCTCTTTTGGTTTACCTACGTTGGAATCTTTTTCTATCTGTGTCGATAGCTGATTCTTCTTTTCCTCTTCCACCCCTTGATTCTTTTCTTTATTTGCTGCTCTAATGCTGGCTCTCAAATCATAGTTTTCCGAATAGAGTGCAGTAATCTTGCTTTGGAGAGATGCAATCATGGCATCTTTTTCTGCTATCGCCAACAAGGCTTTCCGCAAAGTAGAATTGGTTTCCGAGGTGATTTCGTTAAACTTTGAAAGGGCCATCTCCTTTTCAAGCCTCTCCTTTTGCCAAACTGCAAGGTCCGGCGTTTCCAGAGACTTTATTGCGCTAAACGGCAACGACATCCTTGATCCATTTTCATGGATATAAATCTTAGATTCCTTAAAATCGTATGCCTTTAGCCGCCTGAAGTAGGTGATGAAAATAATTTTCATAAACCCGAAAATTTAACTATTGTGACGTGAGGCCTTTATGTAATGTCCGTCTCATGACGGAACAAATCACCGAGCACTACCTGCTGCAGC
>JAPLSP010000005.1 GCA_026398575.1 Candidatus Sumerlaeota bacterium
CCTTACTCCAAAAGCTGGCGCCGCTTCCGACTGCATTGTTTTCGTCCCTTAGGCAAAAATGCGTGAACTTAATTCCGAATCAGAACAATAAGCCATAGGCAGCCCATCGGGCAATCATCTTACGGTTTCTTTGTCAGCGGCGCGTTGGAGATGAACTCCTCGCGCGAGAGGAAGCTGTCGTTGTTGCCATCACGAAGTTTGAACCACTTTTCCGCATCGGCAGCGTCGCGGCCTGCGCCGAATTCCGAGAGGCTCAGCCTGCCGTCTTTGTTCGTATCCTTCTGGTCGAACTGCGCGGCGCGATCGCCGGCCGTTCCCTTTGTCTCCGCAGCCGCGCGTCTTGCTTCGCCGCGTCTGGCTTCTCCCCCGCCCGATCCAGCCGCGAGGTCGGGAAGCGGCAGGTAGTCGAAATCGAGAATCATTTTCTCCGCCAGCGCGATGCGCAATTCGTGTTCGACCTCGGCCATGGCGGGCTGTCCGCTCAGATTCCGCAACTCGGAAGGATCGGATTCCAGATCGTAAAGCTCATAGACCGGACGCGGGGTCGTGAAATACGTGCCGCTGAGCGCGGGATCGAGTTTATCAGTCGCGTTGGCTTCCGTGATTTGCTTCCAGGCTGCGCCGCCGCCGCTGTCCACCGGAGCATAAGGGATCCACGGCGTGCAGTTGTAGATGAATTTGTAGCGGTCGCTCCGCACGGCGCGGCTGAGGTCGTAGCCGCTGTTCTTCATGCCAACGGTGACGGGAGCGCTGCCGTGCGGGCCGCGTTCGGTGAACAGGTACTTGCGCGGAGTGAACGCCTCGCCGCGCAGCAGCGGCAGAAAGCTCACGCCCGACATGCGCGCCGGAGCGGCCACGCCGGTCGCGGCCAGCAGCGTGGGCGCCAGGTCTTCGCCGCTGAGCAGCGCGCGCGATTCGGCGCCGGCCTTGACCACACCGGGCCAGCGAACGACCAGCGGCGTATTGCAGCCAGGATCATAGAGCGATCCCTTGCCATGCGGAAGCGCCAGGCCGTTGTCGCCCGCGAAAACAATGAGGGTTTTATCAAGCAGGCCGCGCTTGCCAACGGTATCCAACACGGCCTTCACCTGAAGATCGAGGCGGTTGACTTCGCCGCAATAGTCGGCCAGTTGCTCGCGCATGCCGGGCAGATCGGGAAAATGCGGCGGCAGTTTGAGCGAAGCGGGATCCGGGCGCGCGGTCATTTCGTTCCAGGGATGATGCGGATTGTTGTAGTTCACCCAGAGGAAGAACGGTTTGCCCGCCGGTTTCTTGTCCAGAAACTCGGCCACCTTCGCTTCAACGCCCTCGCCTTTGCTCGCGTCGAGATAGTCCACACGGCCGGCGAAAGTTTTCATATTGTTTTTTTCGAGCAGCTTGCCCATCTCGTCATTGCCGCGCGGGGCCGAGCCATCGAGGTGGTAGGTCCGTCCGCAGACGCCCGTGAAGTAGCCGGCCTTTTCGCGCAACAACTCGGGGAACGTGATCTCATCGCGCGGGAGAGGCGACGAGAACCGCGTGATCCGCGCCGCCACCGGCGAACGCCCCGTCATCAGCGACGCCCGCGACGGCACACACTGCGGCGCGGTCGTGAAAAATCGGTGAAACCTCATTCCTTCCGCCGCGAATTGATCGAGCGTCGGCGTCTTCACATTCGAATCGCCATAGCACCCGAGAAACGGATAGCTATGATCGTCGGACAAAAGGAAAAGGATGTTTGGCTTTGCCACATCGGCAGCAAAAGAATGCCCGCCAAGAATGACGAGAAACGCAAGGGACATGAAGAGTGGCTTCATTTGAGATCGCCTTTCATTTTTCATAAATATGGCGCTTTGCAGTAATTTATCCGTGTTCTCCGTGCAATCAGTGGTTGGACACTGACCACGGATTTCCCAGATGGCACGGATAGCAAGGAATGAAAATACACTGTCCATGCGGCAAGCGATGATGTCATGCTATGGCTGTTTTTTCCTTTTCTTTTTTGGCGGTTCGGTTGCGGAAGGCGCATTGGTTATTGCAGCGCCTTTCTGGGCTTCGCCACCGCCGGCAGCGCCCGCAGCAGAGGGAGCGGCGCCTTGCTCGGAGGATTTGGCGGCGCCTTCCTTGGAGCGCGGATCCGGGCGCCAGTCTTGTGCTGGATCGAACTTCGGATCGGTGGCTTTCAGCTCTTCCAAGGTTTCGAGGCGCCGGCCCTGATCGTTGGTGTCTTCGATCCACTTCTCCAAAACCCCGCGCAGTTTCTTCAGCGCCGCCTGATGCTCGGGTTTGTCGGATTTGGCGAGGTTATTGATTTCCCAGGGATCGGCCTGAAGGTCGTAGAGTTCCTCCTCCGGCATCGCAGGCTGGCAGAGGAATTCCTGCGGCGGGGTGAGTTTTTTCTGCGCATGTAATTCTTTGAGCAGGTTCCAGACCGGATACTGCTTTTCCTTGTATTCGTTGCGCGCGAGGAAAGGAACCCAGGGCATGAAGTTGCGGATGTAACGATAGCGGTCATCGCGCACGGTGCGGATGCGCATGACCGTCATGTCGCAGCGGTCGCGCTGGCTAAAGACATATTCGCGATCCGGCTCGCAGCGGTCGCTGAGGAAAATCTGCCCCTGCATCTTCGGCGGTTTGGGCGCGCCGGCCAGCGCCAGCATCGTCGGCGCGAAGTCAATGGCGTGCACGAACCGGTTATCGAGCGCGCCCGGTTTGAGCCGCGCCGGCAGCGGAATTTTTTTGGGCCAGCGGATGATCATCGGCACGTGCAGGCCCTCTTCATAGCAGAATTGTTTGCCACGCACGTTTGCTTCGCCGTTGTCGCCGAAAAACATGACAACGGTGTTATCGGCCAAGCCGTCTTTCTCCAGCGCCTGCAAAATCAGCCCAACCTTGCGGTCCATTTCGCTGGCCGAGTCCAGGTACGTCGCCCAATCCGCGCGCGTGACGGGATGGTCGGGATAATACGGCGGGATTTCCACCTTCGCGGGATCGGCCTTTTTCGGCGCGTGGAAGGTGCGGTGCGTCTCGTTGAAGTTGACCTGCGCATAGAACGGCTGATGCAATTTCAGGTCGCTCCAGTTTGCCGAATCGAAGGGCTTGCCATCGTATTTGAAATTCCAGTCGGTCTTGCCCGTCCCCTTGAATCCGCACGCCTCCGGCAATTGCACAATGTTCGCCGTGAAGTAACCGGCGTCGCGCATCCAGTCCGGCAGCACGCGCACGCCGTCGGGCAGCGGCTTCTTGTCGCGAGTGCGGTGATTATGCGCGCCGATGGTGGTGGCATACATCCCCGTCATGAACGCCGACCGGCTCGGCGAACACACGTGCCCGTTATATGCCCGCGTGAAACGCACACCCTCGGCTGACATGCGGTCAAGGTTGGGCGTAAAAACTTCCTTGACGCCGCAGCAACTAAGGTGCGGCCCGAAGTCCTCGCCAATGAGCCAAAGAATATTGGGCTTCGCCTGCGCGCCGGATTTGACGTTTGTAGTCGCCGGGGCGTCCGCTGTTTGCGCGCGCGATATGCCTGCAAGCGACGACGCCGTGAACGCGCCCGCTCCCAGCCCAATCGTTTTGATAAACTCATTTCGCTTCATAAACTCGTTTCCTTTCCCAGCCGTTTCATGAATTCAAGGTCTTTGGCGCCAGCCTGGCAGGCTTGATCAGTTTCTCATATCCTAGCTCTCATCCCTTCCGCATTGCGAGGCTTTTATCCGGCTGATCCGACTGGTCCGACGCGTCCGACCCGTCCAACCGGTCAGACGTCCCTGCGCGGCCCAGGTTAACTGCTTCATTTATTTTTCCCGGATTTGCCGGGCGGCGGCGACCACGCGGCGGGCTTGGGGCTTGCCACGGAGAGCGGACAGTCGTCGCCATATTGCTTCAGCGCCGACTCCATCCGTCCCATCAACTCCTTGACCTTCGCGGCTGACTCGGCCTTTGTGGACAGATCGGTTATCTCATAGGGATCGTTTTGCAGGTCGAATAATTGCGTCTTGTCCACCTGCGGATAGCGGATGAGTTTCCACCGGTCGTCACGGATCGCGCGCTGAATGTCGCGATAGCCAAAGACGAGTTCCTGACGCGATGCGCGCTTGGGATCGCGCAGCGTGGCACTGAACTCGCGGGCTTCGCTGGGCTGCGGAGCAGGCACGCCGCACAGCGCGCCCAGCGTCGGCAACACGTCGAACAGAAAACACATCGCCTCGGTTTTCGTTCCGGCGGGAATGCCCGGCCCTCCGATGATGAGAGGCACGCGGACGGAATGCTCATAAAGGTTCTGCTTGCCGATCAGGCCGTGGCAGCCGCGCGCCACGCCGGAATCCGCGGCGAACACGACGATGGTGTTGGAGGAGTATGGCGACGCCGCCAGCGTATCAAGGATGCGGCCGATCTGCATGTCGAGGAACGAGACGTAGCGGTAGTACTCCGCGATCATCGTCTGAACCGCCTCGGCGGAGCGCGGATGCGGCAGCAGGACTTCATCGCGAATCATCATCTCGCCATTGTCAAAGGGATGCTGCGGCAGGAAGTTCGGCGGCACAGGAATCTTGGACGGCTCATAGCGAACGGGATAATCGTCCGGCACGATGTGTGGATCGTGCGGCCCGTCGAACGCCACGTAGCAGAAGAACGGTCCACCCTTGTATTCGCGCAGAAATCGAACCGCTTCATCGGCAAAGATTTCGCAGGCATGTTTGGGCGTTTTTTTGGGCGCGGTGAGCTTGCCGTTTTCCAGATTGCTCAGCGACGCGTTCATCGGATTGGTCATGCCGCCCGCGAAGATCGCCTGCGCGTTCTGAAAACAGAGCGGGAGGGATTTCTCGCCATTGTGCCATTTGCCGGTCGCAAACGTCGTGTAGCCCGCGCTCCCGAACGCCGCCGGCCAGGTCTTGTGCTTCTGCAACGTGGTGTCCACGCGGAAGAGCGACTGCCCCGCCAGCAGCATCGCGCGCGACGGCACACACGTCGCCCCTGTAAATCCGCCCTGCATATAGGCGCGATTGAAGGCCATTCCCTGGCGGCACAGCCGGTCGAGATTCGGCGTGCGGATGACGGGATTGCCGAGCGCGGCGATCGTATCCGCGCGCTGATCGTCATTAAAAATGAACAACACATTCGGCGGCGCAGCGGTGGCGATGGCAGCCAGAGCGAGCGATATCGCGCCAGTCGTGAGGATTTGGAGAATGGATGGATGCTTCATAGTTTTATCCGCCTTTGATTTTCAGCTCATGAATGGACCATCTGCTGCTGATCGTCCGCGCCAGCAAAGCGTCGCTGGATCATTGCTCCGCGCAATCGGCGCCGTCAATGGCGTTCCAATCAAGCCGGCGCGCCGGATAGAATAGAAGATGGAAGAGCGACACAGGCCGGGCGCAGGTATATCTCGCGATGCAGATGCTCTCCAAGCGCAAAATCTTAATCGCCAAGCAATAAAAAACGCGGTCTAT
>JAPLSP010000490.1 GCA_026398575.1 Candidatus Sumerlaeota bacterium
CATCGCCGCGCGCGGCGCCGCTGAAACGCTGGCGCAGCTCGAACGGCGTCCGGACTTTTCAGTTGGCGGCAAGGCGCAATATCAGCTCAGCCCGAAAGCCTTCATGCCGGACCTGACGCTCGGAATGACGCTCCCGATCAACCGCGCGCGCATCCGCGCCGTCATTGCCGAATCCCTGGCCGCGCGCCAGGCTGCCGAGGCCCGCTATCGCTCGGCGGAATCCGATACCTTGGCGCGGCTGGTGACCGCGCTCGTTTTGGGGCGCGACGCGAGCCGCATCATCGCCGAATATGAGAACGACATTCTGCCCAAGGCGCGCGAGCTGTATGACACTCAGATCAGAACATACGGCCAGGGAGGCGGCGACCTCTTGAGCAATCTCGACACCGAGCGCACGATCGTGGAATTGCGCAAGGCGCCGCTGCAGGCTAAAGCCGACCGTCTTCGTTTTTTTTCGGAGATCGAAGAGATTCTGGCCCAGGATATTTTCCAGTTTGAGAATACCATGAGCACAAACAAATGATCGAACATCTCATCGAATACTGCTGCCGGCACAAATTCATTGTCATCTTGTTTTACGTGGTCCTGACGGGCGCGGGCGTTTACGTCATGAAACGCACGCCGGTGGATGCGATCCCCGACCTTTCGGAAAACCAGGTGATCGTCTTCACCGACTGGATGGGCCGCAGCCCGAAGGAGATCGAGGACCAGATCACCTATCCCCTTTCCGTCAACCTTCAGGGGCTGGCGGGCGTCAAGGCCGTGCGGTCGTCGTCCGAGTTCAACTTCTCGATGATCAACATCATCTTTGACGATTCTGTGGATTTCTATTTCGCGCGCACGCGCGTCCTGGAGCGGCTGGCGCTGGCCAGCACGTTTCTGCCCGAGCGCGTGGTTCCGTACCTGGCGCCCGACGCCACGGCGCTGGGACAGATTTTCTGGTACACGATCGAAAGCGACCGTCACGACCTGGGCCGTCTGCGCGGCATCGAGGATTGGTACGTGCGCTATCAGCTCAACTCCGTGCCGGGCGTCGCGCAGGTCAGCAGCGTGGGCGGATTTCCACGCGAATACCAGGTGGATGTGACGCCGGAACGCCTGCGCGCCTACAACGTCACGCTCGGCGACATCTATGACTCCATCGCCCGCTCCAACAGCTCGGTCGGCGGGCGCGTCATCCAAAAAGGCAACGCCGAATATCTGATCCGCGGCGTGGGCTGGATTCGCTCGGTCGAGGACATCCGCGACACGGTGATCACGGCGCGCAACGGCGTCCCCATCCGCGTGGGCGACGTCGCCCTGGTTCAGATGGGCAGCGAATTCCGGCGCAGCGTGCTCGAAAAGAACGGGAGCGAAGCCACCGGCGGCGTGGTCATGATGCGCTATGGTGAAAATCCGCTCGAAGTCACCAAGCGCATCAAGGCCAAGATTCGCGAAATCCAAAAAGGCCTGCCCGAAGGCGTCCGCATCATTCCGTTCTATGACCGCACGCGCCTGATCGAAAGCGCCATCCATACCGTCTCGCGCGTTCTCGAACATGAACTGCTCATCGCGGCCATCGCCATTCTTCTCATCCTGACTCACGCGCGCAGCGTCTTCGTCATCGTCGTCACGCTGCCTCTTTCGATCCTGTTCGCCTTCATGCTGATGCGCGTGTTCAGCGTGTCATCGAATATCATGTCGCTGTCGGGCATCGCCATTTCGATCGGCATCCTGGTGGATCAGTCCATTGTCATGCTTGAAAACGCCACACATCGTCTGACTCAGAAATTCGGCAAAGAAAAAATAACCGGCGACACCACCGACCTCGTCGCCGGCGCCTGCCGCCAGGTGGGCCGCCCGATATTCTTCTCCGTCGTCATCATGGTCGTCTCGTTTCTGCCGGTGTTCGCGCTGACGGGGCAGGAGGGCAAACTCTTCCATCCGCTGGCGTTCACCAAGACTTTCGCGCTCATTGGGACGGCGATCATCTCCATCACACTTGTCCCGGCGATCATTCCGCTGCTGGTGAGAGGGCGTCTGTCGCACGAGGAGAACAACTGGATCGTGCGGAGCGTGATGGAGATGTACCGCCCCACCCTGGGCTTCCTGATGAATCGCCCCAAGACGGTGATCTGGCTGTTTGTGGTCCTGCTGGCGCTGGGATTCTATTTTGCGCGGCATCTGGGGCGCGAGTTCATGCCGCCGCTGGACGAAGGCAGCATCATGGACATGCCCGTGACGGCCCCGCGCGCCTCGGTGACGGAGGTGGCCGACGACATCAAGGCCCGCGACGCGCTGCTGCGCGGAATGCCCGAGATTGAGATGGTGGTCGGCAAGGCGGGCCGCGCCGATACGCCGACCGATCCCTCGCCGCTCGATATGATCGAGACCGTTATCACGTTGCGTCCGCGCGAGCATTGGGCCAAGCGCCGCATCCGCCCCGGCGAGGCTGCCGAACAGGCGCGGCTGCTGATCCAGCGGCTGCAGAGCGCGGGCGACCTGGCGCCGTTCGAGCACAAGGAAGACGCCGACAGTTTCATCCGCAGCGCGGCCAACGGCGCGATCAACCGCTTCGATACGGACATGCGGCGCGATCTGGCGCAGCGCATAATGGTTCATGACGAAGCGCTGGCCGAGAAGTCTTTGAGATTCGTCGCCGACCGCCTCTTCGAGCAGGTGGATGGCCGCCACGCATGGAAGCGCGCGCTTTCGCCCCAGGAACGCCAAACCGTTATCCAGGATATCATCAGCAGCCATGTCACTGTGTTCATGCGCAGCCCGCAGCTCTACGACGTGGAGCAGACCATCAACGACGGCCTGAAGCGCCTGGCGAATCTCAAAGCCGTGGACGCTGTAACGAGCGACGTGCTGGCGCCGATCCCTTCGACCTGGAATTCCATCATCGGGCCGATCGCGGAGTCCTTCGGCGCCGAGCGCGAAGACTTTTATGAACGGACATACTCCCGCCTCGAAAAGTTCCGCGATGAAGAAACGCGCCGCTGGATCCATCGGACGAATCAGGAAATCTTCTCTCCTGCGATGCGCGCATTCGCTTCCGCGCTGATGAGCGAAGTGGCCGCATCGGGCGAAATGCTGGGACTATGGAAAGGCAGTGAAGAAGCAAAGAAAAAATGGAGCGACCGGCTGGGTCAGGAATTCGAACGCAACCTGTTCCTCTGGCCGAGCGTCAAGGCAGACCTTGTGCGCGAACTGGACACTTATGTGCGGCAGCTGGGCTGGACCAATATCTGGACCCAGCCGATCATCAACCGAGTAGATATGCTGGCCACGGGCGTGCGCACGCAGCTGGCCGTCATGGTTTTCGGGCGCTCGCTCGATCAGATACAGGAAGCGTCCAACCGTGTGGCCGACGTCCTGCGCGGTATTCCGGGCGCGGTGGACGTCGTTGCGGATCAAAGCGTGGGCAAAGGCTACGTCGAAGTGGAAATTGACCGGCAACGGGCCGCGCGCTACGGCGTCAACGTGGGCGACGTCCAGGACGTGATCGAAATCGCGCTCGGCGGCAAAGCGATCACGACGACGGTTGAAGGGCGCGAACGCTATCCCGTGCGCCTGCGCTATGCGCGCGACAATCGAGTGGATGAAGAATCCATCCGCCGCATTCTGGTCACAAGCAGAGGGGCGGCGGCGCCGGGCGGCGGAACGTCCGCCGGCAAGCCGGACGGAATGGGCTCAGCAGCGACAGGTTCCGGCGCTGGAACGAGCGCCGCGAGCGCGGAGAATCTTGCCAATGTATATCTCGAAGACGTCGCCGCCATCAAAGTGGTTGAAGGCCCCGTGATGATCAAGAGCGAGAATGGGCTGCTGAGGGCTTATGTGCAACTCAACGTCCGCGACCGCGACATTGTCGGATTCGTCGAAGAGGCGCAACGCGCCGTCGCCACGAAGGTCAAGCCCCCCGAAGGCGTTTACTTCACGTGGGCCGGGCAGTTCGAGCATCAGGTTCGCGCGCGCAAAACGTTGCGCATTGTCTTTCCCGCCGTGCTCTTCCTGATCTTCGTGATTCTCTATGCCACCTACAACGACCTCGCTCACGCCCTCCTGATGATGCTGGCCGTTCCGGGCGCGCTGGCCGGCGGCGTCATCTTCCAGACGATCTTCGGCTATAATTTCAGCGTCGCCGTGTGGGTGGGATATATCGCGTGTTTCGGCATGGCCACCGAGACGGGGATCATCATGCTCGTTTATCTGCGCGACGCTATCGCCGAACGCGGCGGCCTCGGGAAGATCGCCAGTCTGGAAGAATTGCACGAAGCGGTGATGGCCGGGGCGATTCATCGCCTGCGGCCAAAGCTGTTGACCGAAGGCACGGCGATCGTCGGCCTGGCGCCGATGCTATGGGCCAAAGGCGTTGGCGCGGAAGTCATCGCCCCGATGGCCGCGCCCGTCCTCGGCGGCCTGCTGATCGCGGATGAAGTGATAGACATCTTCCTGCCGGTGCTATTTTACCAGGTTGAGGCAAGACGATGGAAGAAGATTCATGCAGATGTCAAAAACGCATACTAACCTAACCTGCTAGCCCCGATGCGTTTATGGTGATGACTCAATGCGAAAGAGATTAACCCCATCGGAATAATCATTGGCTTCATCCGCAAAGCACCAGCTCATGATCATCGAACAGTCTAAAACAAATGTGTCTGGCCCCTGTTTCATCGCCTTCCCCATTCGCGCATCTCGCGGATTGAAAGCCCTTTTAATTGATTTCCCTTGCGACTTCTCAATATCTCTACTATCACTTGGCTTACATTTTTTTTCTCTTCTATGAGGGAAGGAGATAAAATGGCAACTGGTTTCCCACGGCGGGTAATAGTGATTTGCTCACCCCGGGAAACAAGATTCAAAAGCTCGGAGAAATTCCGCTGCGCGTTATTGACGGCACAAAATTCCATAACACTGCCTCCTCAAAGGACAAGCGGATGTTATAAGAGCGGATTCGGCGCTTCAAATGAATTCCGACCATTGTGATAACGCCTGTTGACTCACGAAAGGAACCGGACCATGAACTGCGAAATTTGCGAATGCGCGGAGGCTCATGATTTTCATCATTTCATCCCCCGCACTCTGCACGGAAACAAGTGGTTCAAGAAAACGTTCACCCAAGAGCAGATGAAGGAGGGACTCATCGTCTGCCCGGAATGCCATCTCGCCGTCCACGAAATGGTCCAGGACGAAAAACAGCTGGGGCGGCTTTATAACACGAAGGAAAAGCTGCTCGAGCATCCGGCCGTCAGCCGCTACGCCGCCTGGCGCAGGAAACAATCCAAAGGCTGAAAACCCTTTGCGAACGGCAAGCATTGGCGATAGCCTTCGCCCGATGCCTGCCATGGAAAAGGTTTCGTCCATCCCGATCCGCTACCAACACGTCCCCGGTTGGCTGGCGCGGAAATATCCTTTTGTAGCCGCACTGGAGGATAACCCGCTTTATCTGGCGATGACGGGCCAAAAGTATTGCAGCCGCTGCTGGGGCAGGCTTTGGCAGCGCCGCAAACGTTGGTTTGAAGGCGGAGTATCTGCCACCTTTTGGGTAGTACTGGTCATTGATGTTGTTGTCGCGCTCTACTTCTATGCCTGGTGGTGGATCGTGGTGGCGGCGTCAATGGTGGGCAAGCGCAACTGCACCGCAGACCTGCGCGCCGAGGCCAGATCCGGCCGACTGCTGGATTTTTACTTGTCCATGTCTCCCAGACAGATCGTGGACGGCTTGGCTGGCGCGCGTCTTTTCACCCTGTATCGCTTCCATCTCGCGCTTCTTGTCGTAGCGGGAGCGTCGGCAATTGTGTTAACGCCCGCGCTTTTTTTTGCAGACACCTACGGAACGAAGACAGCACTCGCCGCTCTGTCCGCGCTTTCCTATATTGCCCTCGCTTGCGTGCCATCGGCTTTCATTGGGGGGGCGATCGGTTGCTACCATTCAATCGGGAAAGGCATGGTCATGGCGAGCGAATTTTCGCTCAGCAGAAAATCACGCAACGAAATCGCCGGCTATCTCGAAGCGATAGGACACACTTTCATGGCCGGATGTCTCCCAATAGTTTGCACGATTTTTCTGGCAGGCGCCGGCATCTATCTTCTCATGGAACTATTCGGGCTCTCTTCGCCAGGTTGGTGCCTGCCACCGATCATTTTGGCAGGGATTGTTTTCAATCTAATGCATATCCAAGCAGTCTATGACTCCATTTTTTTTGAAAGAAACAGGGCCATTAGGCTCACGAATGATAACCTGGCGTTGGTCATCGAGAAAAATCCACCCACTGGCAGTTGATCCCATCATGGCTGATCCCACTCAACTAAAGCATGTCCCAATCTGGCTGGCGCAGCGCTATTCGTTTATTGCCGCGCTGGAAGATAATCCGCTCTATCTCGCGCTGGCGGGCAAGGCCTATTGCGGACGCGGATGGTTCGGGCCGCGGCGCAAGAGCTGGTTCGCCCGCAAACGCGTGCTGCTGTGGCTTTTCAGCGTTGCATTTGTTTTGTGCCTGGTTCCGCCGTTTATACAAGGGCTCATCCTGCTGATGATCGCCGGACGGTATTCCGCGAATTTCGGCGTGGCGCTGCGTGAAGAGGCGAAGTCGGGACGGTTGACGGATTTTTATCTGAGCATGGACAGCAAAACGATCGTGGACGCGCTGGTTGTCTCGCGCGTCCTGCCGACCCGCTGGGGATTGATCGGCTATATCATCTTCTCCATCGCGCTGGCATGCGCCACCACCGCGATATTGCTGTTTGGCCCCCGCCTGCCTTTTTACCAGGCCTTGATTATTCTCAATGCCATGTCGTGCGCCGCGGTGCCGCTGATTCCGATCGCGCACGTCGCCGCGGCCATCAACTGCTACCGGCAAATCAGCCGCGCCGTTCAGAGCGCTGCCGGCGATACGATTCTGGATCAATTCCGGCGCGATATTGTCCTCCAGGTGAAAACCGCTCGCGGCGGATTCAAGCGCTATTTCTGGCCCGTATCAGCCGTCCTGGTCATTTCCGTATTCTCCAGCTTTGTGTTTGTCATACTTTTGAATGCCAGCTCGCCGTTGATTCTGCCGATAGGATCCATCACAGCCGGCGCCGTTTTCGCCATTCTATATTATCAGAGGAATCACTTTCTGATCTACGATGTGCGCAATCAGGCAATCCGTGACATGCGGCAATATCTGGCGCGCATTATTGAATTGAATCCATTCACGGAGAAGTCATAAGCCCTAATATTCGCAAATACGATGACCCACATTCACTTAAAATATTCATCTCAAGAAGCGAGAGTTAATGCGGATTGGAAAGGCGCCAGCTTATGAGCGCATTGCTCTCACACCTTAGACAAAAATACGTAACTGAATTTATGGCTCGGATTACTAAGCAGGCAAGGCCAACATGAAGAGTGTAGAAACCGCACAGTATCAACATGTCCCGGACTGGCTGGCGCGGCGTTATCCGGCCATCGCCGCGCTGGAGGATAATCCGCTTTATCTCGCGCTGACGGGCAGACGCTATTGCCGCCGTTGGTTGCGGCTTTGGCGGCGGCGTAAGCACTGGCTCGGCATGAATAGCCAGGCAAAATATCTTTATCCGCTTGCCGTGGTATTTTGCCTCATTCCGCCGCTTGCCATCATCGGTATCATCCTTCTTATCATCGCCGGACACCGGACGCAGAATCTGGCCGTCAGCTTCAGGCAGGAATCCAAAACCGGACGGATGATGGACTTATATCTGAGCCTGACGCCCGAGCAGATGGCGGATGGATACGCCGCCGCGCGTTTGATTCCCGGACGATGGGGGGCCTATATTTTTATGATCCTGATGGGCTTGATCTCGCTTGGCTGCATGATTTTCGCCTTCAGCCCTTGGGGATATAATAAAAAAGAGGCGTTCATTATTCTCAGCGCGGCGCCTTGCATCGTCTGCATCCTGACGCCAATGATTTTCATGGAAAATATTTTGATCGCCTATCGGACGATTGCCCGCGGGGCGCGCGACGCGGCCGATCCTTCGCTGCTTGCGCGGACGAAAAAAGCCTTGCAGATCAGGTGAAGGATTTGGGCGAAATGAGCGTGCGCGGCTGTTTGCCTTTGGGGATTTCGATTGGATTGGCGCTCCTGATAGG
>JAPLSP010000746.1 GCA_026398575.1 Candidatus Sumerlaeota bacterium
GACCATGGAATAGCGACAAAACAAGCGATGTTTTGTGCAAGACCGTAGATCAACAGCTTCCGGTAATTCCGGCAGTTGAGCAAAATCCATCTGTATGCTCTTAGCAGCTTTAGGCGTAAGCAGTGTTTGGCTGGCTCCAGTGTCAACATATCCAGAAATTGGCTGAAAATCGCCATTTTTCTTTGCGATCTCGACATTGATATGGCAGCGAGGATAAGTGAAATCCCTAAATGATGAGAAATATAATTCATTCTGGGAAGTAATTGCCATTTAGATCTTCCTTTCCATTGCGACGGGATCAGGAGTGTCGAAAATGACAGGATGCGCTAGAGGATACCTTTGCTCCAGTCTGGTCACCAATTGGTTGTAATCCGTATCCTGATCAACAATAGTCTGATCCAATACGGCTACTAGCTTGCCAGGATACTCTTTCATGAGTATGTCTATATTGCGAGTAATCCACGCCGAATCGGGGTTGTAGCGGCCATCTTCAGGATTTTCTTTTTTTGCCCGGCAAGCTTCGCGGAGCGATTTGATGAGATTTTCATAGGGATCGCTGCCATCTTCAGTATCCTTTTCCAGATAATCCCAGGCGCCCGCGCGCATAGATTCCACGCAGTTGTGGCTAGATGGATGCGCGGTTAGAACAATGGTAATAGGAGTTTTGCCGCACATTTGCCTCATTATTTCATTGCCTCGGTTATGGTCCGTAGGCCCAATCATATCCGTGATCACGGCATCAAAGCGTTCGCGTTCAAGGAGGCGGAGCGCTTTGTCAAAATCCCCAAGCACAACCAGCTGGCAGGCGCCAGTGTCGGGCCCTTCGATGTCGCGGGCTTCCTCCAGTGCTTTTATGATATGCTTTAGGTCCTCGGGCTGATCATCAATTGCTAAGATTTTCATGCGAACGGCTCCTTTCTTGTTTCTACGAGGGGTATATCTATCTCAAAACGCGCGCCTTTTTTCCATTGGCCGGTTTCCCGAATGACGCCTCCATGATTTTCAACGGTTTGCTTAACGATGGCAAGCCCCAAGCCGCTTGCGCCTGGACGTGTGCTGAAGAAGGGCTCGAAAATTTTTTCTTTCATGGCTGGTTCAATGCCAGGGCCGTTATCTTCAATAATTATGCGCAGTTTGGACGAAGCGGGGGCGGATAAGACCTGCGCTGCGATGCGAATGCGTCCGCCGGCGAGCGTATGAATTTGAGCATTTTCCAAAAGCTCCGTCAAAATCTCACCCATCTTTTGCAGGTCCACCAGGCATTCGGGAAGATCGGGAGAAACGTCGCATGTGATAGTATGTTGCGGCGAAGCGCTGATAATGGGTCCAAGGAGTTTCTGCATAAATTGGGCGATGTTGACCTTTTGTTTATTGGGCGGCTGGTTCAGGCTGAACTTCTTGAATTCGCGCATCATGGAGCCTATGCGCAAGCGGCAGGCGTCCAGATCGTCAATATCTTCTTTGAGGGTAGGATCGTTTCTGCGTTTCAGGTTATTAATAACGCCGAGCATTGCAAATAATTGGTTGCCGATCTTATGCGCGGAACGCCCCGTCAAATTGCGCCATATCTCCATCTTTTCTTTGTAGGCTTTCGCTTGCGCCTCGCGCTTAAGTTCTTCTTTAACGAGGTCTTCAAAACCAGCCTGTGCTTGCGTTAAGGGCCGAAAGCGGAAGAGCCATAGCTTTGATGATTTATCATCTGGCTTTTTTCGTAGGCATCCTTCCAACATCTTTATCGCGCCATCACTATCGCCGTTTAATCCTAAAGCTATTGCTTTATTCTTCCAGGCATGATAATCATCCGGTTTGATCACCAGCGCTTTGTCGAACCACTGAATTGCCAACCTATAGTTGCCTTTGTTGCCGATCGATACGCCTTTGCTAGTCATAGCGTCACAATCATTCGGCTTGATCGCCAGCGCTTTGTCGTACCACTGGATTGCAGTGTCATCCTCGCCTTTTTTGGTGAGCGAAACGCCTTTTTGACGCATGGCGTCATAATCATCTGGTTTGATCGCCAGCGCTTTTTCGAACCACTGGATCGCCGCGTCTTGGTCCCCTTTCTTGCAGAGCGAAACGCCTTTTTGACGCATGGCATCATAATCATCCGGCTTGATCGCTAGCGCTTTGTCAAACCACTGAATCGCTGCGTCTATGTCGCCTTTCTTGGAGAGCGAAACGCCTTTATTCCGCATGCTGCCATAATCATTCGGCTTGATCGCTAGGGCTTTATCGAACCACTGGATCGCCGCGTCTTCATCGCCTTTCTTGGAGATCGAAACGCCTATTTGACGCATGGCTTTATATTCGTCTGGCTTGATCATCAACGCTTTGTCATACCACTGGATCGCTGCGTCTTGATCGCCTTTCTCGGAAAATGAAACGCCTTTTTGCAGCATGGCTCGATAATCATGCGGCTTGATCGCCAGGGCTTTGTCAAACCACTGGATCGCCGCGTCTTGGTCGCCTTTCTTGGAAAACGAAACACCTTTTTGCCGCATGGCGTCATAGTCTTCTGGCTTGATCGCTAGCACTTTGTCCAACCACTGGATCGCTGCGTCTTGGTCGCCTTTCTTGGACAACGAAACACCTTTTTGCCGCACGGCATCATAATTATCCGGCTTGATCGCCAGCGCTTTGTCGAACCACTGGATCGCTGCGTCTTCCTCGTCTTTTTTGGAGAGGCATACACCTTTTTCGCGCATAGCATGATAATCCGCCAGGTTGATTGCCAGCGCTTTATCGAACCACTGGATCGCCGCATCTTGGTCGCCCTTCTCTGAGAGCGAAATGCCTTTACTGCGCATGGCGTCATAATCATCTGGCTTGATCGCCAGCGCTTTGTCGTACCACTTGATTGCCGCGTCTGCATTTCCTTGAAGGGCAAATATTACGCCAGTATTTCGGTATAGGAAATAATCATCGCCATATTGTCGCGAGGCAGCCCATTCCATACTTTTCAATAATAGTTCAATTTGCCTTGGATAATTAGGCGCGGTTGAGTTGAGGATTTCTTCTTCGAAGAACAAACGATAGTCCTCATCTCCCGCATCGGAGGTAATTTGCATTTGCTGGCGCAAAATGGCGAGGGCTTCCTGCATTTTATTGCTGGAGGCCAAATCATCCGCCTGCTCGCTGGCCGCGCGATATTTCTCGATGCGTTGTTCTCGGGTTTCTTCGCTCATGAGGTGCTTCTTTCGGGGCTAAATTCATTGTGATGCGAAATCAGAAAACATCGCGTTCGATCTTTATGGCCGCGATTCAAGATCATAAACTCTCACATAATCAACAATAAAGCTATCCGGCAGTTTGGCTTGAGTGATGTCGCCGCCCCATTTGCCAATTTCATCGCTAAGAATAATATATATCGGAACCTGGCAGACGCCGCCGGCCTTTGTGCGCCAGGTTTCTTTGCCGTCAACGTAGAATACGTATTCCTCCGGCGTCCACCAGAGGCTGAAGATATGATAGCCTTCCATGATCCCCGGAACCTGGCTTTTCTGGGTCGCGCTCTTGTGATCTTTGCCGTATCCGTCCCAGTGCAGCGCGTGATTCAGCTGGTCGTTCAGCCAGGGCTTTTCCATGATGTCCACTTCGGTTCCGTCGCGGCCTTCGTCGCCGACCTTGGTGGTTCCGGCGCCTTGGAGCCAGAACGCCGGCCAATGTCCGGGTTGGTTGTGGAGTTGTGCGCGCGCCACGTAGTAGCCGTATTTATGCTCGAATTTATCGCGCGTGCGAATGCTTCCGTCCACAAATTTGTCCCCGTCTTTTCGCGTTTGCATGACCAGGCGCCCTTTGCCATCCAGGCTGACGGTATTCGTGGACCACCAGCCGTCCTTGCGCTTTCCATCCGGCGCAATCGTCCATTTCGAGTCGTCAATCTTCACGCCGTCGAATTCGTCATTCCAGATCATCTTCCACGTCTTGCCGTCGGGCGGCGGCGGAAGAAATTCCTGATTCGACGTTGGCGCATTGTCGCCATAAGCCGCCACGCAGATCGCAAACGCTATGATGATGATTCCAACCGAAGTTCTCATCTTCCCGCGCTCCATCCTTTCATTTGCATTTTGCGCGTTGCTTTGATTCATCGCGCCTTCACTGCAAAGAACAAATCGAATATATCATGAGACAAACGCGCAAATGCAACGCCGCATTTTGCTTTCGCATTTTGGTTTGCCCATCTTTTATGAGTTTCCGCGTTCCGGCGATATTTTCGCTGGCAAAATCGCCGTGGGCGCATAGACTCTTCACATGATTACCAAACATTGTTTCCACGCGCTTTTTGCCGCTTTTTGCAGCGCATGTCTTTGGGCGTCGTCGTCCTTTGCCGTGGGCGAATCCGCGATTGACCTCAACAATCGCGGCGTTGAGCAGTTGGGCCGGGGCGAGTTTGCCGCCGCCGCCGCCACGCTGAAGGCCGCCTACGAGATGAACAATGAGGATGCCCTTATCCGAAAGAATTATTCGCTGGCCTTGAATAACTGGGCGCTGTCGCTCGTGAAGGAAGGCAGCGGCTATCCGCCGGCCGTGAAGTTGCTGGAGCAGGCGCGCCAGGTGGCGCCGGACAGCGAAGAGATCGCCCAGAACCTGTCAGCCACGCGCTCGAACTGGGCTGTGGCGTATTCTGCCAACCATGAGTATGCCGACGCCGAGAAGATGTTTGTCAAGGCGTTTGAAACCGCGCCGGAGTCAACCGCCCAAGTCATCTCGCATTCGCGCGCCGAAAACCTGGTTGCCTATGCCCAGGCCGAACAGGCGCGCGGCCGCAAAGCCGACGCGCGCAAACTGCTCGAGACGGCGCTGACGATCAATCCCGATTCCGTGTCGGCGCTGGTGGAATCGGGCAAGCTGCTTTATGAAGCGGGAGAAAGCGAGGAAGCGCTCTCGCATTGGCAGCGCGCCCTGGAACTCCAGCCCGATGTCCCCGGTCTTGCCGAGCGCACCGCGAAGCTGCAGCGCGAGATTGAAACCGAAGGCGGATTCACCAAGCGCCAAAATTTGTATTTCCGCGTCTCTTATGACGGCGCCGCTAATGATGACGCCGCGCAGGTGGTGCTGGGAATTCTCACGCAGGCGCGGCGCGAGATCGGAAAAGATCTGCAGCTCTATCCCAGCAACCAGATACAAGTTGTTCTCTATAACAAGGACCAGTTCGCTCACGTGACCATGGCGCCGCATTGGTCCGGCGGCCTGTATGACGGCAAGATTCGCGTCCCCATTTCGCAATGGCAGCGCACGCCCGCCAAACTCGAGGCCTTGCGCGCCATGCTGAATCATGAATACGCCCACGTGCTCGTGCTCCTGATCGCCGGCCCGAAAATTCCGTCGTGGTTCAATGAAGGATTGGCGACCTACTACGAACTGGAATTGCGCGAGCGCCAGACGCGCTACGAAGGAGAATGGAAGCGCTGCCGCGATCTACAGGCTGCCAATCAGCTGCCTGCGATCAAGTCCCTGCCCGAGCAGTTCACTTCGATCCGCGATGATGAACAAGCCAAACGCGCCTACATGGTTGCGCGAACCTTCGCGGCCTGGCTGGGCGGCGGCGGGCGCGCCTACAAGTTCCGGACCGTCCTGGAAGAGATCAACAAAGGCGCGACCATGGATGTGGCCTTCAAGGCGACCTTTGGCTATACCATCGAGCAGATGGAAGCCACCTGGCACGGGCAACTGCGCCGCGGCCTGTGATTCAATCCCAATAGGATGGAATAATGCCTGTTCGTTCTCGTTTATTTTTTAATTTTGTCTTGCAGCAGGCTTGCGGCGCTTTTCTTATTGCGGCGATTTGCCTTTGGTCCGCGCCGTTCGGCAGCGCCCAGGACCCGGCCCCATCCACCACACGTTCGCTGGTAATTCTGCATATCAATGATTTTCACGCGCGGCTGCTCCCCGAGGCAACCGGCGCGGACGCGAAAGTCAAAGGCGGCGCGGCCAATATCTCCGCCTTCATTCACCAAACGCGCGGCCATCGCACGGATGTTTTGGTTTTCGACGCCGGCGACATGACTCAGGGGACGCCCGTCAGCACGATCTTCAAGGGCAAACCCATCTTTGAAGTATGGAATACGATGGGCATAGATTTCGCCACGTTCGGCAATCATGAATTCGATTACGGCGTGGACATGACGCGGGAATATCTGGCCATCGCGCGGTTTCCCTTCCTCTCGGCCAATGGGGATGTTGACGGGAAGCTATTGGGCGACGGCGCTACCACTATCGCCCTGATCAACGGCATTAAAGTCGGTCTGATCGCGCTCACGACCGCACAGAGCGTTCGCCAGCCGCATCTGACGATTCTCGACGCGGAACAAGCGCTCAGGAAATATCTTCCGGAACTCAAAAGCCGCGCGGATATTATCATCCTGTTGAGCCATCTTGGCATTGAGCGCGATGAAGAGCTGGCCCATAAACTGCCGGAGATCAATGTGATCGTCGGAGGCCACAGTCATACTCCCATTCAGCAGCCCAGGCGCGTGGAGCATACGCTGATCGTCCAGGCCGGCGCTTATGGGCAATACGTCGGCGAGTTGAGCCTAGTGGTGGACCTGGCGTCCAAAAGCATTGCGCAGTCTGAAGGCCGCCTGGTTCCCATTCCTGTTCCGAATCTGCCGCAGAACCCCGGGACGCTGGGCGCGGTTGAAAAATGGGAATCGAAAGTTTCGGATACGGTTGACGTGAAGATCGGTTACAATCCCAAGCGGCAGCCGGAAACGGAATTAAAGCGCAACATGGAGTTTATTCTGAAGCGCATCTATGGCAGCGATTTCGCCATTCAAAACTCCGCCGGCACGCGGGCCGATCTGCCCGAAGGCGATATCCGCGTTCGCAACATCTACAACATCATGCCGTTCGACAACAACATCACCATCCTGCGCCTGACGCGCGCGCAGGCCGCCGAGGAAATCGCCGGTGCGCAATTTCAGGAGGACAAGCCTTTCTATACCGTGGCGATGAACAGTTACATTGCGAACCGGCTGATTGAAAAATACAAGATTCCGAGCGAACGCATTGAGCAGAAAGATCAGATGCTGCGGGACGTGCTGATTGACTATATCAAGAAAACCGGGAGGTTTGGTCCGGCAGCCGCCACTCCGGCCCCGGCACTGCAACCTGCCGGCGCAGGGAAATAATTCTCGCTTCACGCTGAAATGAAAGGCTTATTGCTCAGCCATCCGTCCGTGTCCGTCCGTGCCAGTCCGTGCAAGTCCGTGTCAGTCCACAAGATGCCCTCCGCTATAAAAAAGGAGATGCGCACATGAAACAAAAAATTGGAGTCTGCCTGTCGGGATGCGGCCTGTTCGACGGATCGGAAATTCACGAATCGGTTCTGACGCTGCTCGCCATCGCCAATGCCGGCGCCGAGGCGGTTTGCATGGCGCCCAATGCTGCGCAATCGGTCGTCATCAATCACCTGACCAAGCACCCGGTGGCCGGCGAATCCCGCAACGTCATGGTTGAATCGGCGCGCATCGCTCGCGGGGCCGTGCGCGATTTGGCGTC
Source organism: Candidatus Sumerlaeota bacterium (assembly GCA_026398575.1). The sequence goes on from JAPLSP010000746.1 coordinate 7,501, forward strand.
GGTTCATGCGGCGGGGATTGACGCGCTCATTTTTCCCGGCGGATTTGGCGCTGTTAAAAACCTGAGCGATTATGCCACCGCGGGTTTGAATATGAATGTGAATCCGGAGGTTGCGCGGCTGATCAAGGAGATGCTTCAAGCCGGCAAACCCGTTGGCGCAATCTGCATCGCGCCCGTTCTGCTGGCCGCGGTTGTGGGAAGAGATTTGAAACTCAAGCCGATGCTGACCATTGGAGACGATGCGGAGACGGCGGCGGATCTTGAAGCGATGGGGGTGAGGCATATTCCGTGCGAGGTTGGAGATTGCGTGGTGGATAAAGCCAACAGGCTTGTTACGACGCCTGCTTACATGCTGGCGCAGAATATTGGGGAGGCGAACGCAGGGATTGGGAAGTTGGTAAGGGCGGTTGTGGAGCTAATTAAGTGATCGTTCATGACTCCCACCTGAAGGTGGGAAGAAACACCACCTAAAGGTGGAACTCCGAACGTGAACTCCGAACGGGAACTCTAAACGTGCGTGAAAAAATTTCCATACTGATCCCTGCTGGCAATGAGGAGAGCAACATCGTCGCTTGCATACAGAGCGCGCGCTGGGCGGATGAAGTCGTGGTCGTGGATTCCTTCAGCTCGGACCGCACTGTAGAATTGGCGCGCCCGCTGGCTGATCGCGTCCTGCAGCACGAATACATCAACTCAGCCACCCAGAAAAACTGGGCCATTCCGCAGATGAGCCATGAATGGGTGATGGTGCTGGACGCCGACGAGCGCGTCAGTACGGAGTTGCGCGACGAAATTCTCCGGATTCTCGAAAAAGGCGCGGGAGACGCCTGCGCGTTCCGCATCTGGCGCCGCAATCACTTCATGGGCAAGCCGCTGCGATTTTGCTGGCGCAATGATTCGTGCGTCCGACTTTTCCGCCGCGACCGCGCGCGCTATCAGGATCGCGAAGTTCACGCCGACATTGTGTGCGATGGACCGATCCTTCCGCTCAAAGGCCGCCTGCTGCACTTTACGCATGAGAGTTTCGCGCAATACATGGCCAAGTTCGACCGCTATACCACCTGGGCCGCCGGCGACCGGGCCAAGCGGACGGCGCGTGTGGGTTTCATCCATCTGGCGCTGCGGCCCGCCTGGAGGTTCTTCAGGCGCTATATCCTCAATCTGTGGTGCCTCGACGGCAAGGCCGGGTTCATCATCAGCGCGATGGGCGCGTTCAGCGTCTTCCTCAAGTACGCCAAACTCTGGGAACGTCAGGAGAAGGAGAAAGGGCGAAATGACTCGGCGAGAACGCCTGATGCGGACGATCCGGGGCGACGCGGTTGACCGCCCGCCCGTTTCCTTCTACGAGATTGACGGCGCGCAGGACGCCGCCGATCCGGATCCGTTTAATATCTATTCGGATCCCACGTGGAAGCCGCTGATAGAACTGGCGCGCGAAAAAAGCGATCGCATCGTCATGTGCAAGTCGCGAGTGGGCGAGGGCGGGATTGTCATGATGGACACGCCCGATCCCCTATGCATTGTCGCCGATTTATTCGACATGGGCGGCTATACGTTGATGGCCGTGATGCGCCCGGACCTGTTCCATCGGGCGCTGGAGCATTGCGCGCGGTGTATTCAGCAGCGGGTTGAAATTTTCGCCCGCGCGCTGCCGGGCAGGCTTTGGCGCATCTACGGGCCGGAATACGCTTCGCCGCCTTACTTGCCGCCGGTCTTGTTTCGCGAATATGTCACGCGCTATGACAAGCCCATCATCGAGGCGATTCACCGGACGGGAGGCTTTGCGCGCATTCATTGCCACGGCCGGTTGCGTGAGATTCTCGATGACATCGCCGCAATGGGCGCGGCAGGATTGGACCCGATCGAGCCGCCGCCACAGGGCGATGTTTCGCTGCGCTACGTCCGGGAGACATATGGCCGGCAGATGGCGCTCTTCGGCAATCTGGAAGCGCGCGATATCGAGAATCTCCCCACGGAGGAATTCGAGCGGAAAATCCTGCAGGCGATTGCCGAGGGGACGGCGGGCGAGGGGAGGGGGTTCTGCCTGATGCCTTCGGCGTGCCCCTATGGACGCCGGCTGCCTCCGCTGGCGATGAAAAATTATGAGAAGATGATCGAGATTATCGAAAGGATATAATGAGAATGGTTCTCCGTGGAATTGGAATTGCAGCGCCTGTTCAATCCGCCGTTCTTGCACTCATGGCTTTCAGCGTTCTGCTGGCCGGCGGTTGCAGCGTGAGGAGCATCAAGCCGTACTCCTTCGAGGGCATCCAGTTTCCGGATGATGACAGGGTCATCGCATCCCGTCTCTGGCAGGTCAAATCCGCGGACGTGAATTCATCGGCCACGGAAAAGGAAGTGGTCTGGGCGCAGTGGCGCCACGGCGCTTTGCCGTTCGGCTTTGGCTTCAAAGAGTTGTCCGTCATGCCACCTCAGTCCATGGCGCTCTACGGCGATCTGACGTGGCATGACCTGTGCCCATTCTGCCCATTCGTATTTACGTTTCCTCTTTGGGTCAAGGCGGAAGAATCGGTCTATCGTTCGCCCTCCACTCAACCATCAGGCTCGCGATCTTTCCTCTGGACTCCGGTGAGCGCTTCGGTTGCGAGTTCCGGCGAACTCAAAGACACTTGCTCCGCGCGCTGCATTCCCTTGCTTTATTCGCATATCGAGATGAAAGGCAAAGAGGGGATCGAGAAACTTTATCGCATGAAGGCAACGAATTTTTTATGGAGCCTGGGGCCGATGCGCTTAAAAACAAACCACATTCCCGGCGACACGCTTGGGATTCAGGAATCCGATCTATTTGTTCCCCTGTTCTTATGCACTCACTTTTCGATGTTTATTTGGAGCGATTTCGCGGCGCGAAGCAAGGATCCCAATGATCCGGACGTTGAACAGCGGATCAGCGCCCATGGCCCCCTTGGCGGCGCGGTCTGGCTGAGCTATGAGCGCCTGGACGCGTCGGACCCCAAGCTCAACTCTTCAAAACACGGCGCGCTTTGGGGCATGTTCGGCTGGGGACAAAAGGATGGCCGGCGGGTGATCCGGGTGTGTGGAATTTCGCTCTGACGTTGAAAGGAAGCGAACTCAGAATTGGGCAAAGCGACCAAATATGAGCGCATCCTGATCCGCGCGGCGAACTGGATCGGCGACGCCGTCATGACGACGCCCGCCATCCGCGCGCTGCGCCGGCATTATCCTCATGCGCGCATCACGCTGGCGTGCCGGCCGTGGGTGGCGCCGGTCTTCGAGCACAGCCCGGACGTGGATGAAGTCCTGCCGATCAACGACAAGGGCATGCGCGGGCTGGTCGCGACGGCGCGGCGGTTGCGCCAGGGCCGATACGATCTCGGCGTTCTATTTCCCAATTCGCTTGGATCGGCGATGGCGTTGCGGCTGGGCGGAGTGGGGCGGCGCGTGGGATATAACCTCGATGGACGCGGCCTGTTTCTGAGCGATGCGATTCCCGTGACGCCGGATATTCTCGCGCGCCACATGGTGGAGTATTACCTGAATATTTTGGGCGCTTTGCTGGATTGGGAAAAAGCGGAGAAAAAGCTGGTTCTCGTCGCGGGCGATAAAGAGCGACGGGAAATTCAATCGGTGTTGGAGCGCTTGGGATTCGACGGACGGAACGAAAAAGGCGCCGCGGCGCCGCTTATTGGCGTCAATCCCGGCGCCACCAACGGCACAGCCAAGCGATGGCTGCCCGAGCGATATGCCGCGCTATCCGGATTCCTTGTGCGCGAACATGCCGCACGGATTCTCGTGACGGGATCGGAGGCGGAGGCGGAGATGGCGCGGTCGGTCGCGGCGCAGGCCAAGGAACCGAAAGTGGTTTCCGTCGCAGGCGATCTTTCGCTGGCGCAATTCATCGCGCTGACCGAGCGGCTCGCGCTTTTCATCACGAATGACTCGGGCGCCATGCACATTGCCGCCGCGATGGGCGCGCCCGTCGTCGCGGTGATCGGTGCGACGGATTGGCGCCGCACGGCGCCCTGGTCGGACAAGGCGACCATCATTCGCAAGGAATTGGCCTGTGCCCCGTGCATGCTTAAAGAGTGCCCCTCCGAGCACGAATGCATGAAAGCGATTCAGATCATGGACGTCCTGAAAGCGGCGGAACGCCTTTTGCGCAAATAACAGCATAATGTAAAATGCAAAATGAGAAATGTAAAATGTAAAATAATACCTCATCCCGGCAACAGTAATACACAGCCCTGCATCTTATGCCCGCCGCGTGCGGTCTCATTTTCAATTTCTCATTTCTCATTTTACATTTTACATTATTTTCGCTTTTAATCTATGTTCAAAATTCTTCACATTGACACCGAGTTGGGTTGGCGCGGTGGCGAGAATCAGGCGTTTCTTTTGGCGCAGGGACTGCGCGCGCGCGGGCATGAAAATCTCTTTCTGACTCAGCCGGGCTCGGAGATGTATCGCCGCGCCAGCGCCGCCGGGTTCAACACGACGGAATTGAAAATGCGCGCCGATTGGGATTTCATTGCGCGTTATCAGCTGAAACAAATTGTCAAAGCACTGGGCGTGGACATCATTCACGCGCATACGGCGCGCGCCCATGCTATCGCGCTGGCGGCGGCGGAGCAATATGGCGGCCGCCCCCGGCTGGTCGTCTCGCGGCGCGTGGATTTCGCTGTCGGGGGGAATTTTTTCTCCCGGCGCAAATATCTTTCGCCGCTATGCCATTACATCGCGATCTCCAACGGCGTTCGCGACGCGCTGGTGGCCGGCGGTGTTTCGCCTGATCGGATCCGCATTGTGCATAGCGGAGTGGACGCCCAGCGATTCACTTATAAAAAAAGTGGCGCCGCTTTCCGTAGCGAGATGGGATGCGCCCCGAAAGATTTTCTGATTGGCAACGTCGCGGAGCTGGCCGGCCACAAAGGGCATGTATATCTGATTGACGCCGCGGCCAGGGTCATCGAGCAAATCCCCAACGCGCGCTTCTGCATCGTCGGGAAAGGCGAGCTACAGGAATCATTGCAGCAGCGCATCCGCGAACGCGGGCTGCAAGAGCGCTTCCGGCTGGCCGGATATCGCGACGACGTTGAGGAGTGTTTCGCCGCCTTTAATCTCTTTGCGCTCTCTTCGCATCTGGAAGGGCTGTGCACGTCGGTGATTGACGCGATGCTGCTGGGCGTGCCGGTCGTGGCCACGCGCACGGGCGGCGTGCCGGACCTCGTCCTTCATGAAGAAACCGGTCTGCTGGTTCCGCCCAAAGATCCCGCAGCGTTCGCTGAAGCCATCTTGCTTATGCTGCGCAACGAGCCCTTGCGGTGCGGCTTCGCCAAGGCCGCCCGCGCCTACGCCCGCGAAAACTTCACGATGGAAAAAATGGTAGAGGGAATTGAAGCCGCTTACCATGAGCTGCTGAAGGCGCCTTGAAAGATGCCCGTCAGACGCGTCCGACGGGTCTGACGCGTCCGACTGTCCGATAGCCCCTTTCACGCGATGCCCTTAGAGCGCGATCTTATCTACGGCGTGCTGAAGGCGATGGGTGCTCGTATGCGTGTAGATTTCCGTCGAGACGATGGAGGAGTGGCCCATCAGATTTTGAATTTCGATCAACTCGACGTCTTTGGAATGCAGCAGCGTGGCGAAGGTATGGCGCAGCTTATGCGGCGAGATGCCTTTCTGAGAAATCCCGGCCTGCCGGCAATATTGGTCCACGAGTTTTTCGACCATCCGCCCCGACAGCCGCCCGCCGAACCGGTTCAGAAATAGCGCGGTCTCATGCGAGATCGGGCGCGCCGCCAGATACGCCCGCAGCGCGTCGAGCGCCAGATCGTTGAGCGGAATGATCCGCTCTTTACGCCCTTTGCCCATCACGCGG
>JAPLSP010000694.1 GCA_026398575.1 Candidatus Sumerlaeota bacterium
TCGAGGATCACGGCGGCGATGCGGGTTTCAGGTTGCGGGCGCAGCTTGGCCGGGTCTATAAACTCCGCGTTCGCGCCGCTGCTCTTGTCGCTCGCGATGATTTGCAGAGCGGGCGCCATCATCCCCGCTCCCAGCGCGCCCAGCGACAGCATCTTGACGCACTGGCGGCGGCTGAGACAGCAATGACAGTTCTGTTGGTCGGACATGAGCATTCCCCTTCCTATGGTGTTATTCCTACCCTCAAATTGCATCTTTGTTGAGTTAATCTAATAATCCGAAGCCCTGAAGTCAACGGCTATGTCTCCTATTTTTCACTTTCCATCCGATATTCATTATACCTGCCGTTGCGATGGGTTGTGCTGCCGCGACTCATGGGAAATCCGCGTAGAGCCTGATGCGGCGGACCGCGTGCTTTCCACAGACTGGCGTTCCTGCTGCGACTTGGGCGCGAAGGAAGAGACGGCTTTCGAGCAATCGCCTTCCAATCCTAATTTCCTTGTTTTCAAACGGCGCCACGACGCATGTGTTTTTCTGGGCGATGACAATCGCTGCCGCCTTCATGCGCGCTATGGACCCGATAGCAAGCCCTATGTCTGCCAGCGTTTCCCCTTCCACTTTGTGGAGACGCCCGGTGGAGTGTATGTTGGATTTTCCTTCGCCTGTCCGAGCGTGCTCCATCAGGACGGCGCGCCGGCCGAGGATTCGCGCGAAGAGGCCCTGCGCGTTTTTTCGCTGAAACTCGAACCCGACAAAACGCTGGAGACGCCCCGGCTGGACAGCGCGCTGAGCGTTTCGTGGGAGGAATACAGCCAGATTGAGCGGGCGTTGGATGCGATTCTGGCGCGCGAGGATCAGAGCGTGGCGCTTTGTCTGGTCGCCGGACATGCCTGGCTTTCTATCTTGCGGCGGATGATCGCGGCGGCGGGGACGGCAGCAATTCCGCATTATATTCAGAAGACAACGAGCGATGGCTTTGCGCAGGCGTTTGCTATCGCGCGCAAGCCGGTGGCGCGTCCGCAGCTCAAGCGGATGCTGCTTGGATCGTTCGTATCATTCCGCAACAGCGTTCGTTCGAATCCCAGCCGGTTCTTTCTGCCGCCGCTGTTGGTGTTCGAGAATATGAGGCACTGGCTGCGCATCGGCTCGCTGCCGCTGAAGCCGCTGGAAAAGCGCGTGCCATACAAAAAATTTTCCCCAACGCCCGCGCTGCTGGAGGACGCGGCGACACAAGCGCTCCTGCGGCGTTACTATCGGCATGCGCTTTTCCGCAAGGACCTCGCGACAAGCCCGGATGTCTTCTGGGGTTTCTGCTATCTCGTGCTGACGCACGGTCTGATCGAATACTATGCGGCGGGGCTGAAGGCATTGGGCGAAGCCGACATCGGCATGGCGCTCAGTCTGGTGGAGAAATATTTCGTCCATCACTCCAGTTTCGGGCGGAATTTTCTGGGCCACCCGGCCATCGCGCTCATTTTCCAGCGGGTTTTCGAGCGCCCCAATTTCGCGCATACCATCGCGCTGGGATAAGAGCGCGTCCCACGTCAGCTACCGGCAGGACGGCGCGCCTGTTCTGACAAAATAATGTCTGACAAAACAATGAAAACGCGTTGCTGTAGAATCAGGCTGAAATGGCTTTGTGCCATTATTTTGTCGCACATTATTTTGTCAGACTTTTTCCAGCACGCCAAGGGCGCCCGGCTGAAATACGCCCCTGGGATAAGCGGCCGAAAAACGGCCATTGATTGGCATTGAGCGGTTGGAGTAACATTTTTTGCCTTTGGTGGCGCATGTCGCGCGAGCGCGGTATGCGGCATAAATAATACCGAGTGTTGGAGGCCCCCTGACGACTAGGTAATATTATTTTGACGGAATCAACTCGCTGTATGATTCAGCGATAAGATATTAAAATCCAAAATCGGGAGCGCAAAGAATATGGCAACAAAGGACGCAAAAGCCGACATCGGCCTCGTGGGGCTCGCCGTCATGGGCGAGAATCTGATCCTCAACATGGAAAGCAAAGGTTTCACCGTCGCTTGCTTCAACCGCACGACGTCAAAGGTGGATAACTTCACCAACGGCCGCGCCAAGGGCAAGAAGATCATCGGCGCGCATTCCATTCCGGAGCTGATCGCCGCGCTCAAGAAGCCGCGCAAGATCATGCTGATGGTCAAGGCCGGCGCCGCCGTGGACGATTTCATCGAGCTGCTGCTGCCCCACCTCGAAAACGGCGACATCATCATTGACGGCGGCAACTCGCACTTCCCCGATACGATTCGCCGCGCGAAGTACGTCGAAAGCAAGGGCAAGCTTTACATTGGCACGGGCGTCTCGGGGGGCGAGGAAGGCGCGCTGCTTGGTCCTTCGATCATGCCGGGCGGCTCGCCCGCCGCGTGGCCGCACGTCAAGCCGATCTTCCAGGCCATCTGCGCCAAAACCTCCGACGGCGCGCCCTGCTGCGACTGGGTCGGTGAAAACGGCGCCGGGCACTTCGTCAAGATGGTGCACAACGGTATCGAATACGGCGACATGCAGATGATCTGCGAAACGTACCATATAATGAAGGAAGCCGCCGGGCTCACGAATCCCGAAATGCACAAGGTCCTCACCAAGTGGAACGAAGGCGAGCTCGACTCCTACCTCATCGAGATCACGCGCGACATCCTCGGCTTCAAGGACGAGGAAGGCCATGAGGTGATTGACCTGATCCTCGACACCGCCGGCCAGAAGGGCACGGGCAAATGGACCGTCTTCGCCGCCCTCGATTCCGGCCAGCCGCTGACGCTGATCGGCGAGGCCGTCTTCGCGCGCTGCCTGTCGGAGATCAAGGAAGAGCGCGTCGCCGCTTCAAAAGTCTTGAAAGGACCCAAGACCAAGTTCGACGGCGACAAGAAAAAACTCGTCGCCGACCTGCAGAAGGCGCTCTATGCCGCCAAGATTGTCTCCTATGCGCAGGGCTACCAGCTCATGCGCGCCGCCGCAAAGGAATACGGCTGGAAACTCAACAACGGCGGCATCGCCCTGATGTGGCGCGGCGGCTGCATCATCCGCTCGGCCTTCCTCGGCAAGATCAAGGAAGCCTTCGACAATAATCCCGGCCTGACGAACCTGTTGCTCGATCCGTTCTTCAAAGAAGCGGTGACCAAGGCGCAAGCGTCGTGGCGGCGCGTCGTTACGACGGCGATCGAACTCGGCATCCCGATGCCGGCCATCAGCGCGGCGCTGAACTACTTCGACGGCTATCGCCACGACCGGCTGCCGGCCAACCTCTTGCAGGCGCAGCGCGACTACTTCGGCGCGCATACTTACGAGCGCGTGGACAAACCGCGCGGCCAGTTCTTCCATACCAACTGGACCGGCCGCGGCGGCTCGACGGCGGCTTCGACGTACGTCGTTTGATTGTTTCGCGCGACGCCAGGAAACGGAACGCATCGCAAAAGAGGCCCTTCAAAAGAAGGGCCTCTTTTTTATTGTTTCTCCGCCGCTCCCGATGCGATTTGCTGGCGGCCAATCACGGCGAGAATGCTTCCGACCAGCCCTCCGAGCACGATCCCCGCAAGATAGCTGCAGATGATGAACGTCTTCGCCTCTTCGAGGTGATGCGTCGCGATCAAGCCCGTCAACGGCGCCAGCATCGCCGAAGACAACCCCACGCCCGCGCCGATCATCATTCCGTCAAACACCGTCGCCGGGCCTTCTTTCGAGCGATGCTTGATCAGCCACAAGGCAAGCCCCCGTTCGTTCACATAAGCGGAGACGGCCCCTCCCGCCACGATCGCCAATGCCACTCGCAAGAGATAGACTTCCCGGAATGGAATCGTCAGAAATATTACCGCGAACCAGATCAGCACCGGCACGATGCAATACAACGCGCCGATAAGCCTGGCGCGGCGGATGTAGAGATCGCACAAAGCCTTCATGAATGTCTCCTTTCGCGCAATGCGCCGTCGGACTCCTCATGCGTGCCCATTTCTATCTTGAAGAAGAACGCTACACCGCGCCGGATCACAACGGCAAGGGGAGAATCTATGCTTTATCGGCTTTGATTATAAAATCATGCGCTTTGTTGGGAAGAGAGGAATTTATAGTTCTTGATCTATCGCCGCGCGGATTGCTGCCAGTATCTCCGGGGCGAGAGGTTGGGGCAGATTGCCCAGGACGGATTGCGCTACGGTTCGCGCTGACTCCAGGACTTCTTGGAATCCGCCGGACCATCCGAGATGCTTGATTTCCTTTTCCGTCACGGGGCGGAATCCATGCGCCACTTGGCTCTTGTTGCGCAGGCCCATGATCCCGCCTTGCCCCTTGGCGTGATAAAGCCGCGCCATCCGTTGGCAGAGCGGATGGTCTGGTTCCTGCGATTGTATTGCTTGTGACATGAACTCGCGGTTGCCGGGAAGCATGCGCGGGGCGTTTGGCGGTTCGGGCGTTGAGGCTTGGGCCTTGGGCGCAATGCATGGCGCGCCATGCGCATTATCCGATGAGCCGGGCGCAATGCATGGCTCACCGGGCGCGCTGGCTTGCGCTTTGGGAGCATCGGCTGGCGCTTCTGGCGCGGCGCTCGTTTCCTTCCCGGATTCCTTTTCTTTCAGCTTGAGCCTCATCGCCTCAATCCAGGCATTGCATTCCTCCCGCCTTTCGCGCGGGATTTCTTCTCCTGTCAGGCCGAAGATACGCTCGAAGCGGATGCGCAGCAGGGATTCTTGCAAACGGTATAGCGTCGCCAGCGCCTGCGGGTATTCCCGGCGCAGAACCTGAAGTTCCAATTCCTCCAACAGCCAAGCATGAACGGCGCGAACGCCTGGCTGCTCAATCGGGATCATTTTCTCTTTCATGGCCTTGCGGCCGCTTTTCAGCAGTTCAATCCATTCGGAGAGCCTCGGGTTCACGCTGACTCCGCCAGTCTGGCCAACTCTGCCGGCTCCGCCGATTCCGCCAGTCCCGTCAACCCTGGCGTGTGCGGCGGCGCCGTCGAAATCCGCCCGCCGCAAATCGCCCAGCGCGCGCAGCGCCCATACCATCTTCTTCGGCAGGAGGCGTTCGCCCAAGTCCGCCGCCGCATCATAGTCGCGGCGGTCCAGCATGGCGCACATGGTATGATTTCCACGCCTTCCTTGGCTATGATTTTTATAGAGCCCCGCCCAAGAGTCAAGCGTCAGACTCGAATAATTGTCAGACTTGCCAGCCCCTTCTTATCCGGTCAATGGAAGGAACATCACTGGGAGCGCCTGCATCCTGCTGGCGCATCCCATCCCCACATTAACGAGTCAACAAAAGGAACCTCACTGGGAGCGCCTGCATCCTGCTGGCGCATCCCATCTCTTTATTAACGACTCAACAAAAGGAACCTCACTGGGAGCGCCTGCATCCTGCTGGCGCATCCCAATCCCCTTATAATCGAGTCAACAAAAGGAACCGGAGACACGCCGGCAAAGATGCCGGCGCTCCCAGTATTCACCCCTTCTGATCGGGTCAATGGAAGAAACATCACTGGGAGCGCCTGCATCCTGCTGGCGCATCCCATCCTCTTATTAACGAGTCAACAAAAGGAACCACAGACACGCCGGCAAAAATGCCGGCGCTCCCAGTATTCATCCCCTTCTTGTCGGAGCAATGGAAGGAACATCACTGGGAGCGCCTGCATCCTGCTGGCGCATCCCATCCCCACATTAACGAGTCAACAAAAGGAACCGGAGACACGCCGGCAAAGATGCCGGCGCTCCCAGTATTCACCCCTTCTGATTGGGTCAATGGAAGGAACTCATCAATCCAAAAGCACACGTCCGGTTATTCCGGCGTGATGGTGATCATTACCCAGCCCGGAACGGATTCTGGAACGGCGTTTTTTCCCAGGCACAGCTCCCGGGAGATGGGCGGTGGCTCACCGCGATGGAAACTGACATGGGCCTTATCGAGATCGTCGCCGCTCAGGATCGGTCCGAGGGTCTTGGCGTTCCATCCGGTTCCGAAGCCGATGGGCAGCATGGCTTTTCCAGCATTGGATTCGGCGCCGAGCGCTTCGCTCATTTTGGCGAACCATTTTTCGAGAGTCGTCTGTCCAGCGCGCTCGAAGTAGTCGCGCTCGATTTTGAGAATTTTTTCCGAATAGGGGCGCAACGCGGCGATCAGGGTTTGGGGCGACTGGAGGATTTCCGCGACTTCGCGCGGAGGGGTATAGTTTCCCTCGGATATGGCTTGGTCTTTGACGACGTGGACCGGCAGTGAAATCGCCTTATTCGGCGCGATGGCTTCGAAGGCAAACGGCAACGGACCACTGTGTTTTGCGAATCCTTTGGCGCCTTCGTGGTAGTCCCAAATCTCGAAGGGGCGGAATTCAAGCCAGTCTTCGGGCAAGGCTTTCGAATCGCTGATGGCGAGGGTCTTGAGCGCGTCGGCTTTGGCGTCGCCGCGCGCGCCCGGCGCCGCGCGCGCCCGGCGCCGCGCCGCGGAAGAGGCAATCCTCGAAGGGTTGGGCGCGGAATTCCTCTCTGAGTTTTGGGACCTGCTTGCCCCTGCGTTCCGTCATCTCTCCTGACTTTTCGATAAGCATATCCCAGACGCTTCCATCCTTGCCTAGAAGCAGTTCCCACATCAGCGCGGTGCGGAGGGCGCCCTTGACGGACGAGGCGGGCAGGTAGGGGCGTCCGCCGGTTTTGATGGCTTCGCGGACTTCGGTGACTTTCAGTCCTCCGGCGGGCGCTGACAGATGATAACGCGCCGGGATTTGAGCGCGGATTTCCGCACGCCGTTTGTCCGTGAGCGAGGGCGAAAGATCTATCCAGGTTTCTTTGTCGGCTCTCGTAACCTTGCCGTCGCGCAGAAACGCTTCCATGTCGAGCCGGACATAGCGGTTGTCGCGCCAATCGTAATCCTGCACTCTGTTGAGGACTTCGCCCGAACCGATATGAACGGGCGTGAGCGTGGTCAGCTTCAGCAGTCCCCTCCAGGCCAGATGCGGATATGCGTCCATTATGATGTCTCCAGAAACAGCGGATAGGCACGACCATAACGCCAGACGGGATGCGGCGAGCCGGGCGGCGTGACATCGGCGATTTTCCCGAGCGGCAGCGGCAGCGCAGGCGCGCAGGCCACGGCGCCCTCGGCCAACATGCGGACGCGCAGACGCTGCATGCCGCGCGTTGCGATCCAGCCGCCGCGGGTGATGAGATCGTAGGCGGCCTGATGCAAGGTTCCGGCTTTCACCTCCTCTTCGGTTGGCAGCCAGGGCGCAAGCGTGACGAAGCGCCGTCCGGTTGGGTTGGAGGGCAGGGGCGCGGAAACCTCGGCGACGCTCTCGACATCGAAAGCGCCTTTGCCGATGGAGCGCTCGCCGCCGGCGCCGCGTTTGCCCAGCTCGGCCAGCAGATCGAGGAAAGCCTCGCGCACATCCGCTGCGACGCGCGCGTGCAATCCCAGGCGGGCGCCGGCGCCGACGTTGAATCGCAACTCGGCGCGCTCGAAGGGATCGGCGGCATTCGTCAAACGGTCGAGTGTATTGGCCGGGGCGGTGTCAATTCCGTAGAGCCATTCGGGCAGCGCGGCGGCGGCAGCGGCGGCGCGTGCTTCGCTCTTTTCAAGAAGGCAGCTATCGCCCAGGCGCTCACATTCCCGAATGTCCACCGCGTGGCCTTGCGACATCCGGGCAAATATTTTCTCGGAGACGAAGGCTACTTCCTTCCACTGCTTGCGCTGGGAGGAATCGCCGGCATCGCCGGGCGGCTTGAAATAGGGCCTCGGCAGGAACCAGCAATCCTTCCAAACGGATGTGCTGGAAGCGAGCCAGAGGGCATTGGGCTCCGTGCGCAGACGCTCAACGAGCGCGGCCTGCCCGCGTTCGAAGGCGATGCTGACGAGCGCGGACCACAACGTATCGGCGCGCAGACGGGCGCCGTTTTCGGCCATGTCGCCCTGTTCGCCGAGCCGCAAGGGACTGCGCGGCAGGAGCGTTATGCGCAGCTCGCTTTGCGGCGGCCCAAGCGGCTCCCCGCCTGGAGGAAGCGTCTCGTTGCTAGGCTGGCTGAAATCCGTCATGGCTCACCTTGTCCTTCCATTCGCGTTCGAAATCGCTCAGGCTCTTGGTTTCAGGCTCTCTTTCGATGGCGGCGACCCATGCGGGCAATTCCGCTTTGGCGCCGTCAAACCAATGCACGTCCGCTTCCAGTTTGCGGAAGGCGACCTGGCCGTATCCGCGCGTGCCCTGGCCGCCGATGTAATCACCCTCGACAAGTCCAAGCCCCGCCAGCAGCGTATCGAGCAAGTGGATATCCTTCTCGGTGTAAAGATTGACGACGATTTCGAGACCGAAACGCGCGCCCGCCGGCACGCGCTCGAACTGGCGCGGATTGGCGGCCGAAGTCAGGCGGTCAATCGAAACCTCGGTCTTGACCTCGGTGTAAGGCAATTCCGTCTTGCGCAAGAGCTCTTCGGCGTCGAGCAACCGGCTGTCGCGGACGACAATGCGCGTGGGATAGGCAGGATTGTCCTTGTCGTCCCAGTTGGATGGAACGCCGAACAGATTGCAGACGGCGCATTCGTCATAATCCGACTGATTATGGCAGGAGTGCATGAGAATCTCGCTCATGCGGTCTCTGCCGCGCTTTGATTCCTGGTTGAGCGGCAAATGACGCGCCCGCTCAAGCAGGCTGCGAATCTTGCCTTTGAGCGAGGAACCGGGGATGTAAGGCTGGTTGTCGAAAGAGTTTCGAATAACCACCTTGTCCACGCCGCCGATGCCGACGCCTTGATCGCTTCCGCCGATGTGAAGGCCGGTCAAAGCCTCGATTTCGCCCGTGATCGTGACGCGGCCCAGCAGATGGGGCGTTCGTTCATTATTCATCGCTATCATTCCTCCTTGTCATAGATTTTTTTTTGGCATAAGCCACAATCGCTTCAAAGCATAGGCAAAAGCGCGTGAAGCGCTTATCCTGATCTGCATCATTTACGGCGACCACTTCATTAATTGCGGGCCTTAATGCGTTTTGAAGCGATTCAAGGTCATTGTCTTTTTCTTTGTTTCTCATCACTGCATATTGCAGGCGCGGTCGTAGCATCAGGAATTCCTCTTTATCAAAGGTTCGCGCCTGCAAATGCTTTACTTCTGTAAAAAATCCGCGCAACTGTGAGTTGCTGATATTCAGCTGTGGCCCAAACGCAGCTGCTTCGTCAATAAAAGCTTTATCAATACCTTCTTTGACAGCTCGCGCGACATCCGGTATTTTAGGGCGTTCTAAGCGGTCACGGCCATCATGCCGCTTGTCATCCGGCTGATTGAAGCGGGCGCATTTCAGCCGAGCTACCTTGGCGTGCTGGAAAAGGTCTGACAAAATAATGTGCGACAAAATAATAACACAAAGCCGTTCCTGCCTGATTCAACAACAACCTGTTTTCATTGTTTTGTCAGACATTATTTTTTGAATTTCCCTGGCGTTGTCGCTTTTTTGATCGCGCATCGAATACACCAGCATCCATCGCCAGCGGCGCCAGCGAGCCGCTTTCTCCAAGTCCGCTCCTGCGCTGCCCTCGCCGCGCAGTTCTTCGCGCACGCGGCGCCAGATTTCATAGCCTTCCGGCGCGGATCAAGGCGCTACGGCGGGCGGCACGGCAGCGCCCGGCGCCGCATCCAGCGGGATTCAGCCGAATGGCGGCGGCATGATCATCGGCGGCCCGACGCGGGCCGTCGCGGTGACGGATTCGGCGGTTTACGCCGGACAAGGCGGCGCGCTGGCCATTCTCCAGCCGTTCGATCCTTCGCTTTCACGCCAGGTGGTTTTGGGACAAGCGCAACTGCCCGGCGAGATTGAGAAGATTGCGGTCATCGGCAGCTCGGCTTTTATCGCGGCTGGCAACGCCGGCATCATCGAGGTTCAGGTTTCCGATCCCGCTTCTCCCGCCATACGGCAAGCGATTCCGTCGGCGGATCACACCTATTACGTCGCGGTGGACGGCGCTGTGCTGGGCGCAGCCGACGACATGGGCGGAGCGCGCTTCTTCAATATTTCCAGAAGCGGCGTGCTGACGGGCGGCGGCGTGTATCGCACTCTCGGAGCGGCGCGCGCCGTGGCGATTTCCGGCGCAACCGCTTATGTTCTGGATGAGGCTCAAGGCTTGATGGTGTTGGATATCTCCAATCCCTCTTCGCCGAAGCTTTCCGGAACCAACAATCATGTTCAACTGGGTCAGGCCCTGGCTGTGACCGGCGGACGCGCTTACGTCGCCGATCTCACGGGCAATTTCATTGTCATGGATGTCTCCGATCCGTCGGCGCCCGCCATCCTGGGCAGGACGCGCCTGGCGGATATAGGACGCTCTATCGCGATTCAAAACGGGGAGGCTTATGTGGCTGTTGGCTTCGCCGGCATCCAGGCGCTCGATATCTCAACGCCTTCGGCTCCGATTCCGGTGGGAGTGTACAATCCCGCCGGCTACATCGTGGGCGCGGCGATGAGTCCGAGAACGCCAGGAGTCGCCTATCTGGCCGACACCACGGGCGGCGTGCGCGGGGTTGATCTCATCAATCTCGACAAACCTCCCGTCCTCGGCGTCTTCAAAAGCAAGTAGTCGTTGATCTCTTCATCCGTGCGCGGCAGTTCGCTGATTTCAAAAGCGGACTGCCGCGCCTGATTGTCAACCTGCGTACGCCCCGGCGCCCTTGGGCCGTGGCCGTGAATGATTCGCGAATATTCGTCGCCGACGACAAGGGCGGCCTGCTTTGGTATCGCGCCTTTCTCCCCAAGCGGGCGCAAAAACCTTAATCCTGACAAAGCCGGAACACAGGCAGAATCATTGAGGGCAGAATCATAATGATTCTGCCCTCAATGATTCTGCCTGTAACAGAAACTCTTAGCGAGCAATGCTGGCGGTGGCGCGGCTTTGCTGTTTGTCTCC
Organism: Candidatus Sumerlaeota bacterium; assembly: GCA_026398575.1. The sequence continues at coordinate 10,882 of JAPLSP010000694.1, forward strand.
TGCTAGGCACACGAGGCTTCCGTCTTCCAGTGAAATGAGCAGGCGGCCGCCGGCGGCGATCATACCGTCGAAGATGGGCGGCGCGTCGAGCGGACGGTCGGCGATTTTCTTGCCGTCTTTCGCGGATACCGAGACAAGACTGGCGCCTTTGCGTCCCTCGAAAGCGGAGTATGGATCTTTTGCGTCGAATGCATCCGGAGGGCCCGCCACGAACAGCACGTCGGCGGCCTTGACCATCGCGCGAATCCGGACGGGAAGCCACAAGGTCCACAGCGGCGCTTCGGCGCGCGTGTAGCCGATCATTTTGTCCAAGCCAAACGCCTCGCTGTTGAGCGTTCGCAACCCTCTCGAAGACATGTAGTCCGATTGCGGCAGCCACGCCACCGGCGGACGCGCGCCCGGTTCGCCGACGATCTGCGGCTCATTCGAGTTCTTATCCGCAAACAGCAGGTAACCTTCCTTGCCGGGGAAGAACATTGTCGTGTGCAAATTGCGGCGATAAAAAACACTCACGGCATAGGTGTTCTGCTCATCCACGACGAGCAACTGTCCGCTCTTGGGCGACTGATTGGCGAGTTGGAAGCCCGGCCAACGCTTGGAATACATCCAGAACGCGCGGCCATACCAGGAGTCATCGAGGAATCCGGCGGTCGAGAAGACATGCATCCCGACGTCCGATTCGCCCTTGTTCGAAAGAATCGGCGGATGCTCCTCCTGGAGCGACGGCGTCAGCCGCTTCTGGCGCATGAAGATCGAATTGCCTTCGCTGGACAGAACATCGGAATTGGCGCCCTGGATGAAGAACGAAACATCGCGGACGAAGCTCTTGCCGTCCGGAAAAGGCCCTGAAAGCACGGCGCTGTGCAGCATCTTTCCCGTTTGCGGTTCGAGCGCATAGAGCCGGATGCCGCCGTCCAGATACGTCGAACGGCCTGCGGCCACGTATGCGATTCCATCGCGAATCAGCACGCTGCCATGCACCGGCCAGACGGATTCGATCTGGTCGAAAGAAGCGATCCGGCGGTCGCACAGCGCGGCCAGGAACCTCCAGGCCAGGGCGCCGTCGTCCGCCCGCAGGCAATAAACCCATCCGTCGCTGCTCCCGAACAGAACCATCCCCTGGAAGACCGTCGGCGGCGAATCAATGCGTCCGCCCGCGACAAAAGTCCAGACCGGGCGTCCCGTGGCCAATTCCAGCGCGTGGAGCGTATGCGTTTCGCGCGAGGCGACATAAACGCGATCCCCTACGGCCACCGGCGCCGTGAGCGCTCCGCCCAACTTTGTGCGCCAGCTGTCCTTGACGGCGCTCCCCACTTCGGCCGGTGTGGCGCCATGACGCGCGGCGTTATACCGATAAGTCGGCCAATCGCCTGAATTTGAAATCTCAGATTTGAAATCTGAGATCTGAGAATTGGGATTTGAGATCTGAGATTTGAGATTTGAGATCTGAGATTTGAGATTTGAGATTGCGGCGTAGGCCGCGCCGCGCTCAAGGCGCTGATCGTCGGGCGTGGGCTTGAGCGGCGTCGCAGGGGCGGGACCGATGGCCTTGAATCCCAGGAGTTTGGCGCCCGGCTCGCAGAAGCACTGATCCGCCGGCGAGTAGAGCATCCCATTGCACGGCATGATGCCCAGCTTGCACGCGCCGCGCACAAAGTTGTTCTGGCAATGATTCGTCCCTTGAAGATCGAGGAACTCTTCGCCTTCCATGGAGGCGATGATGTAGCGATCCGTCGCCTTGTTGCGATAACAGCGATGATGATGCTCGGGGCTGATGAGATTGGGAACAAAGACGCGCTTGCGTTCGGCGCCGGTCTTGAGATCGTAACCGACCGCCAATGCGTTCTCGCCTTTTTTCACAGGATTCTGCTTTTCATCGGCGCAGGACATGCCCGGCCAGACGACGCCATTGATGACAAACAAGTCTTCGCTGCCCAAACTATTGCCGGGCACGATTTGCTTGTTCCACAGCGGCTTGCCTGTGGCGCCGTCGCGCGCTTCCAAATTCGCGCGATCCAGGAGCAGGACAATGCCGTCGTTCGCAACCAGCGTGCGGGCGTTGGCGACCTGGGTTTGCGTTTGCCACACATCCTTGCCGGTCTGAAAATCCAGACAGACAAGCGTCTTTGCCTGCTGAAACATCACGCGCCCTTTGTCAATGGCAAGTGATAGATTCGCCAACGGCGCGATATCCTTGCGCCATAACACGGCTCCAGTGGCGCCTTTGACGGCAACCAAGGCGCTCTTCGCGCCCGCCGGGGCTTTGGCATTTCGCTTGAGCGGCTCCTCGGCGGATCCTTGTGTGAGAACCAACGCCACGCCGCCGGCGGACACGATCTGCCGGACGGGCGCCGTCTCGGGCACGCAAGCCAGCTCCTTGCCGGTCGCCGCATCGAGAAT
>JAPLSP010000487.1 GCA_026398575.1 Candidatus Sumerlaeota bacterium
CCAAAAAGAAGGCGGCAAGCCACCTTACTCCAAAAGCTGGCGCCGTTCTTATTCGCATGGATTTCCACTTCCTGCATGAGTATTTGCGATGAATTCATGTCATCGTATTTGCGAAATGGGCGCATAGCCGGAGATATTAAGACCGCGGACTCGGAAGCAGGCGCCGCATGGCTGGGCGGGAATATACTCGATGCTCCAGCCATGCGCCAATGCGATTTGGCGCGCGATTGCCAGGCCCAGTCCCGTGCCTCCCTCGCGTTCCGTGAAATAGGGGCGGAAAAGATTTTCGCGCGCTTCTTCCGGAACGCCGGGGCCGTTGTCGCGAACCTCGAGACAGGCTTCGTCCGCCGCGCATTTTTCCACTGCCACCTCGACCTTCCCCCCCTGGCCGACCGCCTGCATCGCATTGAGGATCAGGTTGAAGAGCAGCTGGCGCAAAAGCGACTCATCGGCCTGCGCGTTCAGGTCCGGTCCGGTGACGAGGAACTGGATGGCCTTGTCTTCCTTGTCGCTCTCGAGGGCGCGTTCCACGCTGCGCGCCACGGCGTGAAGCGACACGGGCGCCAGCTGGGGCGCGCGCGGGCGCGAGTAGTCCATGAATTCATTCAACCGTCCGGCGACGCGATCCACCTCCTCGGCGATTTCCAGCGACCGCCGCTGGATGTCGGGCGTGGCGTCTTCCTGCCGGGCGATCAACTGCGCCAACCCTTTCACGATATTCAGAGGATTGCGGGTTTCGTGCGCCAGCCCCGCCGCCGCCAGGTTCATTTCCGTGAGATGGCGGTTCATTTCGCCGGCGCGCATGAGGCTCACCGCCAACGCTGCCGATCGTTCGCGTCCGCGCCATGCCAGCCCCAGCCCCAACCCGGCCATCAGCGCGCCGGACATGATGCAAAGCCGCAGCCACAAATCGCGCTCAATCTCCCTCCTGAGCGCTTTGGCGGATAGTACGAGAATGAATCCATGCATTCCGCGTTGCTGCAACAGTTCCTTGTAGCGCTCCTCCTCCATCCAGAACGGACGGCCAAAATCCGGCGGACGGCCAAAGGCCGGGGAACGGCCAAAATCCGGCGGGGGACCGTATGGCTGCCTAGCAGTGTCATGCTCCCCTCTTTGCCTGCTCATCTGATTTGCGTTGTCCGCCGGAGGTTGGGCTTGCGGTTCTCGCGGGGGCGGGTTCCCCAGGGGCGGGTTCCCGGGGGGAGCGTTTCCCGCCACACTATTGTTCATAGCCGGCCCCTCCGGATGCAAACGGCCTGTTTGAGTATCCGTGGTAACGTTGGCGCCCGGTGTTCTTCGGTCCGGACGCGAAGGCCCCCGGCGCGGCCCGGCTAAACCGCCGGGAGGAGGCTGATGGACCGTGTTTTCGTCGTCGCTTAGCGATAGAATGATGGCGGCAGGGCGGGTGGCGCCGGAGTCGTCATCACCCGTGCTGAGATCAATGAGGTTGACAAACGCCACCGAGTCATTCCCCCACCGTCCGCCGGTCTTCAGCAGATCCTTCACGTCCGGTCCCAGAGGCATGCCTGCCGAGGCCATTACTTCGCCGGAGGAATTGAGCAGCGCAATCGTATTCAAGTCGCTGGATTGAACCAATCCCTTCAGCGCCGCTTCCACTTGTGGCTGGCGCATGACTCCAAAAACTCCTTGCGACCGGATGACCGCGCCGAGCGAATACGAGATATCGCGGGCGCGATTGATCAGCGCCGTTTGGGCTGATTTCACCACGCGTTGATGCTCAAGCCCTTGCCATGCGCCGATCAAAATCCAGGCGACCGCAAGCGCGCCGTAAATGGTAAGAGTCCGAGTGGTCCTCATCCCGCCGCAGCCCTTCCCAGCGAATTATCCCCTGTCGGGAGATGTTGAAATATCAGCTCCAATTAATGCCAATGAAATTTTTTCGCAGGGCTTTCTACGCAAGATAAGTGCCTTTTTGGCAATAAGTCCTTCATGAATGGCTTTCATAGATCAGCGCTATGATTTATTGGGGAACGCGTCAATAAATGCTGTCATTCAAAGCCAATCCTGAGAGCCCCCTGCGCAATTCGTTCACAATGAACAGCGCCCAGCTGCGCAAAACTTGCGCAACGGACAGCCTGGAAACCCTGTTGCTTGCCCGCAAAGGTGGGATATACTCGCGGAGCGCCACTGGGAGCGCCAGCATCTCTGCTGGCGCATCAAAAAAGAATATCGCACTTCGCCACATCAATGACCAGACAATGGATCGCATTATCCATTAATGAGGACAAACGCTTGAATACAGGAGGAATGCAAGTAATGGCAAAATCAACAGTCACTCGCCGGAGCTTTCTGCAAACGGCTGCGCTCGGCGGCGCCGCCACCGCCGCATTCGGCGCCGCCGCGCTCGCGTTGCCGAAATCGCTCGCCGCGCAACCGTCCGCCGCCAATCGCCCACCCAACGTCATTTTTATTCTTGCCGATGATGGAGGCTACGGCGATTTTGGATGCTATGGCGCTACCAAAATCAAGACGCCGAACATTGACAAGCTAGCCACACAGGGCCGTCGCTTTACCGACGCCCATTCCCCATCGGCGGTCTGCACGCCCACGCGTTATGCGCTCATGACGGGCGAATACGCCTGGCGAAAACCGGGCACGGGCATTCTTCCGGGCATCGCCGCGCTCATTATCGAGCCGGGGCGCATGACCTTGCCTGGGATGTTCAAACAAGCCGGCTACGCCACGGCGGTCATCGGCAAATGGCACCTTGGCCTTGGGCTGCAGAAGCCAACGGACTACAACGGCGAGATCAAACCCGGTCCGCTCGAGGTCGGCTTCGATCAATGCTTCATTATCCCAGCCACTGGCGACCGCACGCCCTGCGTCTATGTCGAGAATCATCGCGTCGCCGGACTCGACCCCAAAGATCCGATTCAGCTCGACTATTCCATCCAGCGCGGCCATCCGGAATCGTTTGTGAACGGCATCCCGCGCATCGGCAAGCAGACAGGCGGCAAGGCGGCGCTGTGGAAGGACGAGGAAATCGCCGAAACGATCACCGGACGCGCGGTGAAATATATCGAACAGAACAAGGACCGCCCGTTCTTCCTCTATTTCGCCACGCACGATATCCATGTGCCGCGCGTCCCGGCGGCGCGATTCAAGGGCAGCAGCCAGGCCGGCATTCGCGGCGACGTGGCCCAGGAATTCGATTGGTCGGTGGGCCAGGTGATGGAAGCGCTCGACCGGCTCAAGCTCGCCGACAACACGCTTCTCATTGTCACGAGCGACAACGGCGGTGTGCTGGATTCCAACGGCCCGGACACCGAGCATGGCGGAACCGTGGCGACGAACAACGGCCATGCCTTCAACGGCCCGCTGCGCGGCGGCAAAGGCAGCCCCTACGAAGGCGGCACGCGCGTGCCGTTCATCGCGCGCTGGCCGGGCAGGATAAAGCCAGGCGTCTCCGATGAACTCTTATGTCACATTGATATGCTCGCCACAGTCGCAGCGCTTACGGAACAAAAACTGACCGACGCCGCCGCGCCCGACAGCTTCAACATCCTGCCCGCGCTGTTAGGGCTGAAAACCGACAAGCCCTGCCGCGAGCATCTGATCGAGCATGGTAATAAACTAGCGCTTCGTAAAGGCCCCTGGAAATTCATCCCTGGCGCCGCCGGCGCAGGCCAAGGCGGCGCTCAAGGCGCTGCTCCAGGGGCGAAAAGCAAAAAGCGCGCTTCAAAGGACGACGAGCTTTATAACCTCTCAGAAGATATCAGCGAAACCAAAAACATCGCCGATCAGAATCCAAAGATCGTGGAAGAAATGGCCGCTCTCCTCGACGAAATTCGCGCCAAAGGACGCAGCCGGCCATAAAAAGCCTGGGAGCGCCACTGGGAGCGCCACTGGGAGCGCCGGCATCTCTGCCGGCGCATCAAAATAAATAACAAACGCGCCAAAAAAAAATCCCCCAACCATCAAAGCATCACTCCTATCCATCTCCATCATCCCAAGGCCACCCCCATGAACCGAAAATCCTTCATCCAAACCAGCGCCGCCGGCGCCGCGCTGACAATGGCTCAATCGCTGGCGAAAGGCGCAGAAAAACCATTTTCGTCAGGGTCCGCTCAATCTGACCGGTCCGACTGGTCCGACGCGTCCGACTGGTCCGACGCGTCCGACCGGTCCGACGGGTCCGACGGGTCCAATCAATCCGCCCGGTCCTCCCAGTCCTCCCAGTCCACTCAGTCCACCAGCCCCGCCCAACCCACGCGCCCCAACATCCTCTGGATTTTTGGCGATCAACACCGCGCTCAGGCGCTTTCATGCATGGGCGATCCGAACGTCTCGACGCCGATTCTTGACAGCATGGCTTCGGAAGGCCGCTTGATTACTTCAGCCGTCTGCGGCACGCCGCTGTGCTGTCCGTTCCGCGGATCGCTGATCGCAAGCCGCTACCCGCATGGTTGCGTTCCGGGACATGAGTATCCGCTACCACCGGGAATGCCGACGATTGTGCAGCCGCTCAAGGAAGCGGGCTATCACACGGGATACTTCGGCAAGTGGCATCTGGACGGCTGGCATGAGAAGGACGGACGCGCGGCCATGCACATCGTGCCGCCGGAACGCCGCTGCGGATTCGATGTCTGGGTTGGTTACGACAACAACAATCTGCAATACGATTCCTGGGTCCACGGTGGCGAGGGCGACAAGGCGTTCCATTACAGGCTGCCGGGCTATGAGACTGACGCGCTCACGGACCTTTACATCGGCTACATCAAGGACCGCGCCAGGGATGCAAAGGAGGGGCACACTCAGCCATTCTTCGCAGTTCTCTCAGTCCAGCCGCCGCATGACCCGTATGTGGCGCCGCCCGAGTACATGGCGCGGCATAAACCCGAAGACATCGCGCTGCGGCCCAATGTGCCGAACGTGGCGCGCGTGGTGGCGCAAGCGCGGCGCGAAATCGCAGGCGCATACTCCATGATCGAGAATCTCGACTTCAACGTCGGACGCATCCGCAAGGCGCTCGCCGAAACCGGACTCGACAAAAACACCTACATCCTCTTCTTCTCCGATCACGGCGACATGCACGGCTCGCAGGGCCAGTTCCGCAAGACGACGCCTTATGAGGAAGCGCTGCGGATTCCGTTCATCGCGTGGGGCGGCGCAAACGTCAAACCGCTCAGCCGGGGCAAGGATCGCGCGCTGGTGAATCACGTGGATATCGCGCCGACTTCCCTCGGGCTGGCCGGTCTGCCCAAGCCCGCATGGATGCAGGGGACGGACTATTCGCGCCACTTCTATGACGGGGTTGAGACGGCGGACGATCCGGATTCGGCGTTCATCCAATCGGTCATCCCGACCAAGCATGGCGACAGCGTGGACCGCCCCTGGCGCGGCGTCGTGACGCGCGATGGATGGAAATACGTCTGCCTCGAAGGCGTGCCGTGGCTTATGTTCAACTTGAATGAAGACCCTTATGAGCAGGTCAACCTTGCGTTCAACACCAAGTTTGGCGGCCCGCGCAAGAAGTTGCAAGAGCGGCTGGCGGCGTGGATCGAAAAGACCGGCGACAAGTTTTTACTGCCAAGTCTTTAGGCGTACTTTTTGCTTCATCGGGAATGCGCTTGACTGCAAGTGGGAACGTCACGAGAATCGAAAAAGTGATTCGGCGGCACGGGCAAGTTATGAAGGCCGGCAACCATGAAACTGAAAATATACCTGGATACGTCCGTCATTTCAGCCTACTTCGATTTCCGGAGCCCGGCCAGGCAGATCATAACGCAGAGATGGGTCCTAAATAACGCCAAAGAGTTTGATATTTTCGCGTCTCTTCTTGTGTTGGAAGAGATTGAGCGGACTCCTGATCAAGAACTGCAGGCTAACATGGTAAGACTTCTCAATTCTCTTTCGGCAACCATTTTGGACACCAATAGCGCTATCTTCGAGCTTGCCGGCGCATATCGAGAACAAGTCCTACATGATGCGATCAATGACACTGCGCATATCGCGACAGCGTCATACTATAGGCTGGATGCCATTGTATCGTGGAACTTCAGGCATATTGTTAATTTCAAGACCATGCGAGCCATTCATGATATTAATGCAAGACTGAGTTTTCCCAATGTCCAGATACTGTCTTTACAGAATTTAGGAGGAGACCAATATGGCGCGCTATAGAAACGAATACAGCAAAGATGAGGATTTTATGATGTGGCAGCTGCACAAAATTAGACGTCAAATTGCAGCCTTACATCAGACTCCCGAGCAGATCAATGAGGCCGGACGACAAGTGATTGCCAAGTACGGGCTCACCAATCTCAAACTGGCTCAACCGGCCAAGATCAAGAGCAAGGCTAAACAGGTGCGCGGGCATGCCACGGCTGAACGGTAACAGTCTTGGCGCGGGGAAAAAAACAGGGCAATCCGCGTCCCGACGATAGGACTCTGAGCATGTCCGATTCACACACAGGCATTTCGCGGCGGCGGTTTATTCAGGCTGGAGCGGGGATTGCGGCGTTGGGGTTGGGAGCGCTGAGTCTTCCGGGCGGCGAGGACAAGCCCGTCTCGCGCAGAGCGCCGAATATTCTTTATGTTTTTTCGGATATGCAGCGGGCTACTTCGGTCGGCTGCTATGGCGATCCGAATGTCCATACTCCGGCGCTGGATGCTTTCTGCAAACAAGGCGCGCGCTTCGATGCGGCGATGTCGAATACGCCGGTGTGCTGTCCGCATCGCGCCTGCCTGATGACCGGGCTCTACAGCCACCACCACGGCGTGGTGAGCAATAGCGTCAACTTCACACGGAAGGCGCGCGGTCTGGCCGAGCGATTCCGCGACGCCGGATACGTTACCGGGTACGCGGGCAAATGGCATATCCCGCCGGGATACGGCACGGAGGATTCCATGCCGTTGGGATTCCCGCTTAATGAAATCAAGGACGGCAACAAAGGCGCCAAGCGCGCGATGAAGGCGGCGCATGGACACTATGTCCTCGTCACCGTTCGCGACGCCAGCGGCAAAGAGGTCGAGCAGGGAGTCTATAAGCCGACCGTGCTGGCCGACGAGGCGATTCGCTTTATCGAAGAAAAAAGCAAAGGCGCGGCGCCGTGGGTGTTTTTCCTATCGTGGCTGCCGCCGCATACGCCCTATAAGGCGCCGCCCGAGTTCCGCAAACACTACGAAGGCGCGCTCCAACTGGCGCCGAACGTTCCCAAAGGCGCGCCCGCTGATTATGCCCGGAAGGTTCTGCCCGACTACTACGGCATGGTTGAAAGCCTCGACGCCGAATTCAAGCGCATCCTCGAAGCCCTCAACCGCTCTGGCGCCGCCGAGGACACGATCGTCTGCTATTCGTCGGATCACGGCGATATGCTGGGTTCGCACGGCTACGAAGCCAAGCGCTGGCCTCACGAGGAATCGGCGCGCGTACCGTTCCTGATCCGCTACCCGCGCGTCATCCGCGCAGGGCAGGCGATGAGCGACCCGTTCAGCACAGTGGACGTATTTCCCACTCTGGCGGGATTGGCCGGATTGAAGGCGCCCGACGGCCTCGATGGGGACGATTATTCGCCGATGCTGACGGGCAAGAGCGCCAAGCCGCCGCGCGATCACGTCTTCCTCCAGATGATGTACGCCTACGTCCCCTGGCCCGGCTGGCGCGCCCTGCGCACGCGCGAATTCTCCTACGCTAGGCGCCGTCAAGGCCCGTGGCTCCTGCACGACATCGTCAAAGACCCCTTCCAGCTGAAAAACCTCGCCGACGATCCCGCGTCCAAACCGCTCCTGGAAGAAATGGACAAGCGCCTGGCTGCGATCATGAAAGAAACCGGCGATTCCTGGGACTACAAAGCCACCACCGGCGATCTCGATTTCTGGCTGCCCGGCGGCCCAAAGCAAAAGAGCCAAAGCCTCGGCGTGCCGTGGCCCAAAGAGCAACAAGTGGCAGCAGACAAAGAAGCAGGCGAAGGCGGCAAGAAGAACGGCAAAGGCGGACGGAAGAAAGCTCCAAACACTGGGTCTGGCGATGGCAATTAATGCCTTTCAGAAGGGAACCAGAGCCCAAAGTTTTCGCTGAACGGAATGCTTGTCTAGCGTGCGAGCTATCGTGAATTTATGGATGCCAAAACAGAGAAGGATTATATCTGTGATTAAATAAGTTTACTTA
>JAPLSP010000455.1 GCA_026398575.1 Candidatus Sumerlaeota bacterium
TTACTCCAAAAGCTGGCGCCGCTTCCGACCGCATTACGCCGGACCTATTGCGATTGCGCGTTGAATCGCAAAATATCGCCGATGCTTACCGTGCCGTTCGTCGGATCATAGCGCAGGTCGGGCCATGAGGGGTCGCGCGCGCCAACGTGATAATACTGCGGTTCCATGGCGCGCTCGATGGCTTCGCAGTGATTGTGTCCCGGACCGCAGCTGGCCACCATCCAAAGCACGATCTGGCTCGCTGCAAACTGATCCACAAAGAAGCTTTTATGATTGTAGCAGTCATAGCACCAGTTGACGCGCTGCGCTTTGGTCGCCTGATCTTTATCGTACATCCGATTGTCGTCGCGCGTGCCGGGACCGGGATAGTTGACCCAATCCGCTGCTGGCAGGCCCCAATAGTAGCGATAAAAATATGTGAACGGCTGCTGCGTGGGTGGATCGGTGGCCGTCCAGCCGCCTGGCTGAAACGGCGAGATGGGTAGGGTGGTGATATACGCGACGGGCGTCGTCAGACGGTAGGGAACAAAGGTTCTTTCCCCGTCATGGTCCGAATAGTTGAGCTGGGTGCCATCATTGGCATTGTAGTAATAGGGGTAGATGCCATAATCCACAAAATAAGATTCGATCGCCGTGGCGATGGTGCGTTCATCAGCGTGAACGCGCGCTATCTTGGCCCGGCTTTGGGCGTCCAGGAAATTGGGAACCGCGATCATCGAAAGAATGGATATGATCGCGATGACGATCAGCAATTCGATCAGCGTAAATCCGCCGTGGGTAAAGTCGGGACGACACTTGTGATTCATGGAAAATCCTTTCTGCTTTTAATACGGATCATGGCTTGCGGGGTTTGCCCGGGCGCGCGGGGGGATTGGGTTTCTTGGGATTTGTACCGGCCCCCGGACGGTTTCCGAGGGCGGGTCTCCCCGGAACCACGCCGGCGCCAGCGCCGCCTCCCGCATTTACTCTGCCGGTATTTGGGCCGGCGCCGGGTTTTGCTTTATTGCCCGGTTTCCCCTGTCCCTGGCCGTCGCCTGAACGCGCAGCCAGAGCCGGTTTCCTTTCGACCTGCGTCTCGGTTGTCGGCTTGGCGTCATCCGATTTCGCGGCGGTCACGCTGTCGCTCGATGGCTTGACGTAACCCGGTTGCGCCATGAGAAAACTCTCGCTTATTGGCGGTGGAGCCGCCGAATTCGTATCGCTCGCGATCACCGGCGCGCGCGGCTGCACTTGGCGCTCCACCGCCGAAGCCACATATCGCAGATACTGCTGCCGGAGCGCTTCCTGTTCTTCCGGCTTGGTTTGCTTGAATATCTCGTAGTTCGACCGGATCCGCGCCTGCTCGGCTTCCGACATCTGTTTGAAGCGCTCCAGATTGTTTCTGAGTTCTCCAATTTTTTGGGAGCTGATTTGCTGCGCCGCATCCACAATCGCCTGGCGCTGCTCTTCACTCATGGCTTTCCAGCGGGCTAAATTGCGCTCGGCATCTGTTTGAACGACCTCATTGCCACTATTGGAAACTTGCGCGCAAACAGTCACGCCGCGCGCAATCAGGAGGAACAGCCCCAACCCAAGGAGCGTCAGATGAAGATATAAATTTGATTTCATCATTTTAGTGGCGCCTCCGCAAAGCGTTTAAACGTATCCATATCCTTCAACAGATCCAGGTTCTCCAAGAGACCGGCATTTTCGTAGATTTCCAGATTTTCGACCACCCATGGCATGGCCCCGCTGAGGGGCGCTTTGACAATCCCGGGCGCAGCAATATCCACGGAGCGCCTGCGATTGCCCCACGGCGATTGATAAAGGAATAGAGCCACGACCAGCACGCCCAGGAAGATGGCGGCTATTCTGATCGCCCATTGCCTGCCGCTTGTGCCCGAGTCGCGGCTGTATTCGACATGCGGCTTGGCGATCAGCCTGGTTTCAATCCGCTGTCTCGCCGGAAGCGGCCTGCCGCCCGGCGGTCTCTTTTCTGGTATCATCGTCCATACCCTCCGCTGATTTCTTGCGCGCACTTTTTGGATTATGCCAACACGGTCAGAAGCTAGCCAGCCAAATCGTGCGGCTGGCGCAAATCCGCCTCCCGCCAAACTTTCAGCGGAATCGGGCAATCCTGCCAATGAAGCGAGACGTGGACGGCATGGGCGACATAGTCGGCTTCGGACCAGACGCTGTTTTCACCCGAGGCGCCTTCTTCGCTCAGCAAACGCGCCGCTCCCAGCGCGAATCCGCCCAAACACGCGGCGCCCGTCTGCCTCAGGAACGCCCTGCGCGAACGACACAAAACCCTCCCCTGGCTTGTTTCCTTTTTGGGAATCGTCTTCATTTCTCTTCTCTCACTTCTTATTTTGCTTCTCTCATTTTTCATTTTTCATTTTGCATTTTACATTTGCCGCAGCCTCATTTCCACACTCCCGCGATGGCCGCGCCGCATTGAGGGCAATGGCCATCTTTGATATTGTTTTCATGAATGATATAGCCGGTGCGCCGGATCAGGAGCGCGCCGTCCTTCGGGCAGAAGGTGGATTCCCCCGCCTGGCCGGGGCGATTGCCGACGTAGATATAATGTATCCCCGCATTCTTCGCAATGCGCGCCGCCATATCGAGCGTCTCATCGGGCGTGACGGGCAGTTCGCGCAACTGATATTGCGGATAAAAGCGCGACAGATGCAGCGGAACGTCCGGCCCCAGATTCTTGACGATCCACTCGCACATCTTCTCGATCATCTCCGGGCGGTCGCTGATGGTGGGGATCAGCAGATTGATGATCTCGAACCAGACGCCCATTTCCTTGGCGATCAGGAGCGTATCGAGCACCGGCTGGAGCGCGCCGCCGGAGTTCGCGCGATAAAGCGCGTCGTCGAAATATTTCAGGTCAATGTGCGCGCCGTCGGCGACCTTCAGCAGATTGCGCCAGGGTTCGGGATTGATGTAGCCGGCCGTCACCAAAACGTTGCGGATGCCTGCCGCCCGCGCCGCCACGCAGCAATCGTAGGCGTATTCATAGTAGATGATCGGATCGGTGTAGGTATAGGAAATCGTCTGGCAACGCTCGATCAGTTTGCCGCCGCGATTGACGCGCGCACGGCAATCCCCCGCGCGCCCCTCGTCAATCAGGCAGCGCCTCGGGCATAAATCGCATTGCACACGTTTGGCAGGCATAAGAAAACCAAAAATCTGACGATCTTCGGCGCCTCAGATCATCACTGCGCCCATTGTCCTTCCATGCCGCCTTTTTTCAAAGCCTTTTTTGCGCACTTGTCCATTTGACGCCGGCGCCTCGGTCCGCATACAATGAATGCGGAATCAAACTGCCGGAAGGGGATGGATATGATGAGACGCAAAGAGATGCGGACTTTGTGTTGGATCGCCGCCGCTGGCATGATCCTCGCCGTCGCGCTGGGCGCCGGTGGATGCGGCAAGCCGGCGCAAAGCAAAAAAATCGTGATTGGATTTTCGCAGATCGGCGCCGAAAGCGCCTGGCGCACCGCCGAAACAAACTCGTTCCTGGCCGAAGCCGAAAAGCGCCGCGTGACGATGAAGTTCTCCGACGCGCAAGGCAAACAGGAAAACCAGATCAAGGCCGTGCGCTCCTTCATCGCGCAGGGCGTGAGCATCATCTTCCTCGCGCCGGTGGTCGAGACCGGATGGGAGCCGGTCCTGCAGGAAGCCAAACAAGCCGGGATTCCCGTCATCCTGGTGGATCGCAACGTCAAGGTCTCGGATAAATCGCTCTATGTGACGCGCATCGCGCCAGATTGCGAAGAGGAAGGCCGGATCGCCGCGCGGTGGCTTGCCGACAAGCTCAAAGGCAAGGGCAATATCGTCGAACTGGAAGGCACCGTGGGATCGGCGCCTGCGATTTCGCGCAAGAATGGCTTTCATGAAGTCCTCGAAAAATTCCCCGACCTGAAGGTCATCAAAATGCAGTCCGGCGATTTCCTGCGCGCCAAGGGCAAGGAAGTCATGGAGGCGATCCTCAAATCCGTGGATCCCAAAACCATCAACGCGCTTTATGCGCATAATGACGACATGGCCATCGGCGCAATCCAGGCCATCGAAGAAGCCGGCCTGAAACCGGCGCAGGACATCCTGGTCGTCTCGATTGACGGCGTCAAAGGCGCCTTCGAGGCGATGGCGGCGGGCAAGCTGAACATGTCGGTGGAATGCAATCCGATGCTGGCGCCGCTGGCATTCGACGCGGCGGAAAAAATTCTTGCAGGCGAAAAAGACAAACTCCCCGAATGGACCAAAGTCCCAACGCGCTTCTTCGAGCAGTCGCAGGCCAAAGACGCTCTCCCCTCACGCCTCTATTAATAGGATTCTTCGTAATCCTTTAGGTCCCTTACGTCCCTTCACCAATCCCTCACAGAAAGCAGCCTCCCATGACCAAACGCGACGTGGTCCGGATGATCCTCGAAGGCAAACGTCCGCCTTATGTGCCGTGGAATTTTACCTTTACCAAAGAGGCCGCGGAAAAACTCGCCGCGCACTATGGAACGCCAGACCTGGACACGGTGGTGGACAATCACTTCCTCGCATTGGGTTGCGCGTTCAACTTCATGGAACCCATCGGCAACGGGCGCGTGCGCGATGTCTGGGACGTCGTCTGGAACCGCAGCGTGGACAAAGACATCGGCATCGTGGAGGGGCTGATCCTGCCCGAGCCCACCTTAAAGAATTTTACACCGCCCCATCCGCTGGATCCCAGATTTTTCGACCCTATCCCGGATGCGATCGCGCGCCGGCCTGATTGCTTGCGCGTCTTCAATCTCGACTTTTCGTTTTTCGAGCGGGCCTGGACGCTGCGCGGCATGGAAAATCTGATGATGGATTTCCTCGAGAATCCCGATTTCGTCCACGAACTGCTGGCCGTGATCGCCGACTACAACATCGCGCAGATATGCGCAGCGGCGCGCTACGACATTGACGCCGTCTATTTCGGCGACGACTGGGGACAGCAACACGGGCTTATCATGGGCAAGCAATACTGGCGCGAATTCATCCGCCCGCAACTCGAACGCATGTACGGCGCCGTCCACGCGTCTGGCAAGTTTGTGATGATCCATTCCTGCGGCGACGTGGATGAGCTCTTCGACGACCTCGTGGAGATCGGCGTCAACTGCTTCAATCCATTCCAGCCGGAAGTCTTGGACGTCTTCGACCTGCTGCCGCGCTACCGCAAAAAGATGTCTTTCCATGGCGGCCTTTCGACGCAAAAAACGCTGCCCTTCGGAACCGTCGCCGACGTGCGCGCGGCAACGCGCCGTTTGCTGAACCTGGGCGCCGAGGGCGGCTTCATCCTTTCACCCGCCCACGCGGTCGAGGGCGACGTGTCACTGGAAAACATGCTGGCCTTTATCGAGGAAGCGAAGGCGCAACCGGGATATCAGAAGAAAGCATGAGCACGACAAGGACGTGAGGGACCTAAGTGTTCTAATTCAGAAATACGATCACGTATTTTTGCCTAAGGACCGAAAGCAATGCGCTCGGGGGCGGCGCCAGCATTTGGAGTGCGGTTGCTTGCTGCCGCTT
>JAPLSP010000004.1 GCA_026398575.1 Candidatus Sumerlaeota bacterium
CATCTGCTTCATCTCGACACGCTGCGAATTTGGCATCCTTTGCGACGCGCCCGACCTTTTCACAGGCACCGTGCTGTACCGCATGGACGCCGATGGCAAAAACATGACGAAGCTGACCAACAGCTCGGTCAGCGAAGCCTCGCCCTGCGTCATGAACGATGGACGCATCATGTACACGCGCTGGGAATACGTGGACAAGGGCGCCGTCTCGGTCAAGTGCCTTTGGGCCATGCATCCGGACGGCAGCGGATCGGTCGAGGTGTTTGGCAACGACATCGCCTTGCCGCCCTCGCTGCTGCATGGCCGTCCCATCCCCGACAGCAGCAATCTTTTCGTTCTCCTGGGAACGCCGCACTACCCGCAGTCCGGCGTCGGCACGGTCATCCGCATTGATGTGAACTACCCCATCCGCACGCGCCAGCCGATGACCTATATCACGCCCGACATTGACATCCGCGCCGAAGGCGGATTCCACTTCAATCGCAATGGGCGCTGGATTCAAGGCAATAACGGGCCGCTTTTCGCGGACGCCTTCCCTCTCTCGGATAAATTTTTCCTCGTTTCGCATAATCCTGACAAGCCCTGGAACGACACGAAGGCCTGGGGGCTTTATCTGCTCGACGAGTTCGGCAATCGCGCGCTCATCTATCGCGATCCGGAAATATCCTGCTGGCAGCCAACGCCGCTGCGCCTGCGCCCCATCCCGCCGATGATTCCAAGCGCGCTGCCACAGCCAAACCAAAGCGCTCAGTCGGACCGGTCGGACCCGTCGGACGCGTCGGACCGGTCGGAGAAAGCCAGCCGCGCCGGCGCCGGAAAGGAACCGTGCGGCACGCTCATTATGAGCGATGTTTATGGGGGCCTCTATGACGTTCCGAAGGGAACCATCAAATTCCTTCGCGTCCTCGAACAAGTCCCGCGCCCCTGGAGCGCGCGAAAACCCGGAACCGAAGAATGCTACGATCAGCAGCACGCCGTGATCTCGAAGGACACGCATCTCGGGCTTAAAGTGCTGCATGGCGTCGTGCCCGTCGAGGAAGACGGCTCCGCTTATTTCACGATCCCGGCGGACAAGAACATCTTCCTTGAAGCGCTGGATGAGAACTACATGGAAATCCAGCGGATGCGCACTTATGTGAACCTTCGCCCGGGAGAAACGCGCTCGTGCATCGGCTGCCACGAACAGCGCGAATGGGCGCCCGCCGTCAAACCGGCGGCGGCCTTGCGCCATGCGCCCGTCGCGCCTTCTCCGCAGCCGGGAGACTCGGGGCCGCGCCCGATTGATTACGTCGCCGACATTCAACCGATCCTCGACAAGCATTGCATCAGCTGCCACAGCGGCGCAGCGGCAAAGGGCAAACTCGAACTCACCGGCGAAATGACAACCTTCTTCAATCGCTCTTATGAAAATATTCTGGCGCGCAAGCTGGTTACGACCATCGGCGAAAACCATCCCAAGACGGGAAACGTGGATTTGGTGGCGCCCAAGTCGCTCGGTTCGCACAACAGCAAACTGGTCAGCATCGTGCTCAAGGGAAACAAGGAATACAAGCTCACGCGCGAGGAACTGATACGGCTCTTCACGTGGGTGGATACGAACGCGCAGTACTATGGCTCTTACTTCGGCAGGCGTAATCTGAAGAATAAAAACCTGCCCGATTTCCGCCCCGTCCCGACGCTCGCCTCGGCCCTGGGGACGCCGCCCGGACAGCCTTAGTGCTCCGACTCAGAATTACGATCACGTATTTACGAATATGAGTACTTAGGCTTCTACGAGGGGAGGAGGCGTTCTCATGCGCAAAGCACTCTTGGCAGCAGCGGCATTAATGATGGGGGCGGCAAGCGCGATATCATCCTTGGCCCAACCCGCCATCGCCGAAACTTCAGCGGGTCTGGCCGCCAGGTACCCCCGCGACTCCGGCATCGCCAAAGACGCGGCCGTGCTCTTTACCGAAGACTTCGAGTCGGGCGATTTGAAAAAGTGGGAAGAAAAAAAAGGCCCGGTCGCATTGACGCAGGATCAGCCCCACTCCGGTAAATCCTGCCTTGCCATCCCCATGAACCGCGGCAAGGACACCGGCGGCCATCTCATTCATTGGTTCATGCCCGGCGCCGAGACGGTCTATGTCCGCTTCTACGTCAAGTTCTCGAAGGACTACCAGTACTGCCACCATTTCATCTGGCTGGGCGCCAACCCGCGCAAAGACCGCTGGCGCGCGTTCGGCAAGGCCGGGCTGAAACCCGACGGCACATACTTCTCGACGGGGATGGAGCCGTGGTTTGCCTGGGGCAAGAATCCGCCGCCTGGCGAGGTAAATCTTTATACCTACTACCCCGACATGGAGGTGGACAAGAAAATGAACAAGTATTGGGGAAACAGCTTCTTTCCACCCGGCCCTGGCAAAGGCCAGGCCGCAGGCGCCAGCCGCGTCATTCCGCCGCTCGACAAATGGCAATGCTGGGAGTTCATGATGCAGGCCAACACCGCCCCCGACAAAGCCGACGGCAAGCAGGCAATCTGGGTGGACGGCAAATCCGCCGGCGAATTCACCGGTCTGCGCTTCCGTACCGACATGGACCTGAAGATCAACACGCTCTGGCTCGAACACTACGGCTACGATAGCGGCGATCCGACCAAGCAATACTGGAAGGACCGCCAGACGGTCTGGTTCGATGACATCGTTGTGGCCAAACAATATGTAGGCCCCATGAAGGAGTGAGCCATCGCCGCAAGTGGGGCAAATTTCCAGACGCATCCCGGCTTATGGCTAGGCGCCAAACCCCATGATATACTCAGCATG
>JAPLSP010000367.1 GCA_026398575.1 Candidatus Sumerlaeota bacterium
TAGTAAGCTGTGCGGAAGAATCGCGCCGCTGGATCGCTGACCACCGACAGCTTCCCGGAGTCTCCCCGGAAGCCGAGATACTCGTAGCCCGGCGGCAGGTTCAAATCCCAGGACGTGCGGTTGATGGGGATCGGGAGTTCGGGGCTTTTCACTTCGAGCCGGCGCAGGGTATCCAGGGGCATTCCCAGTTCGCGGTAGATCAGCGTGACGCCGCAGTCGGAGGCGCTGGCGGAGGCCGCGGGCAGCGGCGCCAAAATCCACTGAGAAGCGCCTTCCCGGCGGCGCGCGGGCATGACGCCTTTGCCGTTGACGAGCGCGGCCCAGAGTTGCGCGCCTTCGGGAAGGCGGGCTTCAAAGAACTGACGGTCGCTCGTTGGCGCGATGCTGTAGGCCGCGCGGGTGAAGCGCTCGCCGGACGGCGATAGCGTCGTAACGATTTTCGCCTCGCGCGCCAGCCCCCGGAGCGGCGGCTCGGTCTTGAATTTTTCGGCCGTCACGGTGAGGGCGTACGGCGGATTGACGTAACGCCAGACGGCCAGCACGCGCCCGAGCTTTCCCGCGCGCGTCCAGAACACCGGCGGCAGTTCAGACAGATCGGCTTCGCTCAAGTTTTCCGTTTTCATCGAAAGGCGCAGCGTCTCGGAGCCTTCAACCACCAGGAAGCCGCGCTGCGAGCTGACGGCCTGCGCGATGATCTTCGGCGCGGCGACGGCCTGCGCGGCGGGATTCGCCGAAGGCGACCATTCCATCTCCAACTCGAACGCGCCCAGAACGCCCTGCCGCATGGCCACCGTCCATTCATCGCCTTCGGGCGTGGGGTTCATCGTGGTCTCGCGCACGCCCAAGCCGCTGATCCGGACGTTTCGCCCGGTTCCGGCGGGCAGCGTGAAGCGGAACGTATTGGCAGGGGCAAAGCGGACGGTATAGAGAATCGCCGCGCGCACAGTGACGCGGTCCTCGGCGATCTGAAGCGACGTGGCCACGACGGCCTGCGCATCGGTTTCGCGTCCCCGGATGTCGAGCGCGCCTTTCGGGCGTTCGCCGGTTGCGCGCAACGCCAGATTTGCCGCGCCGCTCCTGCGCTCGATGGCGGCGGGCGCAGCGGATCGGGCAGATTGCTGGGCGGGAGCATTGGCCGCAAATACCTGCGCTTGCGCCTGCGCCTGAGCCGCGGCCGCCACCTCAACCGATGAAAGCCGGACGGCCTGCGCGTCCATCTCTTCGGGCCACGTCACGGTCATCTCATGCCGTAGCGGCTGAGGCTGGCCAACGCGCAGGAAGGGAACTTCGAGCGTGGCGGAGGTCCCCGGCGCGCCCCATGCGCCTGAACGATGCAGCGTCAGCTCGATGAGATCGGGCGGCTGGGCGGGATCCCAGGACACGCGCCATTGCCCCGCTTCCTGCTCCTGGAGCGAAAACGGCGCCGCCTGCGAACCGCTTGCGGCTTTGAGATCGGCCAATATCCATTCGGCGGGAACCGCGAAAGCCAAATCTTCACGGTTGGCGTCTTTGAATCGAAGCTGGGTCCGCAGCGTGGCCTCATTGCGCACGATGGCCAGCTGCGATTCGGCCTGCGGCGGCTGCGGCGCAGTGGAACGCGCGAGCGCGACTTCCATCGCCGGCGGCGCGCCCCAGAAATCATAACGCCGCTCGCGCCCGTCGCCACCCGCCGGGAAAAGCCCCGCCGGGCGCGTCTTCAAAAACGGCGCATCGCGTTCCGACGGGCGCAGCGTCAGCGAGGCGGATTGCGCGGCGGGAGGCGCGCCGGCGGCGGACTGGATTCCCCACGGCGCAAGAACGACGCTGCCGCCGCGCGCATAAGCCATGAAGCGCGCGCGCACGGACAGCGCGCTCCCTTCCTTTAGAGGCATAAGGACCGCGCCGCTGCTCGTGACATCGAGGCGCGCCGCTCCTTCAGCCGAGGCCTCCAGCAGACGCAACTCCTCCGGAAACGCCAGCCGAACCGGCGAACCGGGAGCAAACCTGTCCTCCAGCAGCAGCTCGTCCTGAATTTCGAGCCCGTCGCCGCCCGCGGCGATGGCCGTGCGGTTCAGTTTTGCGCGCAACGCTGCCGGCGCCTGCCAGGGAATCCGCCGCTGAAGATAGACGCGCGCCTCCTCATCTTGAGAAGGCCAGACGGATATCCACATTTTCGCCAAATTCAATTTTGCGGTGTCCACACCTTGCGATTGAACCGTCGCAGGCGCCGTGGCGGAAGTGAACTGGACTCCGGCGGCCAGCCCGATGTCCACACGGCAAGGGGCATAAAATCTCCCCAACGACAGAACCGCGTTCGCGCCGGAGAATGGCGGCGCAATCGCCGCGCGCACAGTCACCGCGCCTTTCGCGGGGCCTTTGGCGTAAAGATAGGTTTTTCCTTCGGCGCGCGCCAGAAACGCGAGGGTTCCGCTTGAAACGCTTTGCGAAGCCCAGGGCATGCCGCCGTCGTTGATGAGCGTGGCGGACCATTCCGCGCGCGGCGCCTCGAAAACGATGCGCCCATCGAGCGTCAGACCCACGTCCAGGACTCCGCTGAGTTCGATGGACGGACAACGCACGGCGTCCGGCAACGGCTTCGCGCCGCCCGCGCGGCCTGCCTCGCGCGCCAGCGTCAGCAGTTGCGACAACGGCAGAAAGACGCCTTCCGGCGAATAGCCCGGGGCGTTCGGCAGCGCGTCGTGCGGGATATAGAGCACCTCGATATCAGGCGCGGGCGGCTTGGATTGCGCAAGAGCCGCCGGCGCTGGCGCCATAGCCAGGGCCAGCGCAAGGCTCAGTATGATTATCGGATGACGCGGCATAAGCATTCCCTCATATCAAAGTCTTTATCGCATGGTAGGCCGTCCCGCTCCGCCGGGCGGCCATCGCGCGCCAAGGCCGCCCGGCGGAGC
>JAPLSP010000474.1 GCA_026398575.1 Candidatus Sumerlaeota bacterium
CGCGTATCGCGGCGTGAACCGGCGTAAGCGCTCCAATCCTTCGCGATGCCGGGTTAGTCCCGCCGGAACAATCGCCACGGACTCGCAATGCGGATAATAACCGCCGAGCGCTTCGAGCGTTTGAGCGAGCGCGGCGCCGTCGTTCACGCCGGGACATAAGACGATCTGCGTCTGGAACGCCAGCCGGCGCTCGGAGAGGAAATCCATGAGAGGCGCTATGGGCGCCGGCCGGCCAAGCCCCAACATGCGCCCGCGCAACAGCGGGTCCATTGCATGCACCGATAAAAACAGTGGCGCCAATCGCTGTTCGGCGATGCGTGCCAGGTCTTCGGAGTCAAGATTGGTTCCCGTGATATAATTGCCATGAAGGAAGGACAAGCGGTAATCATCATCGCGGACGTAGAGAGGCGCGCGCAGACCTTTGGGCTGCTGGCGCACAAAGCAAAACAGGCAGCGATTGCGGCAGGAGCGAATCCGAAACGGTTCAACTTCGATTCCAAGGTCTCCGTCGAACGCTTTGCGAATGGTCACCCGCCGCAGTGGCGCAGATTTTCCAGTCTTTGCGCATCCGATATCCGCCGAAGCAATTTCCAGCCTTGCGCGTTCGCAAGCGGAATAAAACCGTACATCAATGAGATCGCGAATAGGATGGTTGTTAATGGAAATCAGGCGGTCGCCTTGCCCGATTCCATGCGCGGCGGCCAATGAATCGGGAGTAGCGGAGACAACTCGCAGTCCTTGCGCAAGGCATGAGGAGGCAATCATACGGGCAAGTGTTCCAGATCATTCAGATCTTTGTGGCGGCCGCTGGCTTGTTTGTTTGCTCTTAAATCGGCTAAACAGATACTCAACTTCGGCCTCGTTGAGCAACTTCAAGAATTCTTTGAAGTCCTTCGCAAGCGCGATGTCCATAGTTCATCCGACGCAGATATTCAATATGGCGAAGCCTTTCTTCAGGCGTCCGAGACCACCAATAGACCGTATCTTCCGCATTGTCGAAATCATGGGAAACGCTGAATGCCGTTCGATCCAGCGTCGTGCTTGCCGTCTGTTCCAAAGCAGGACTGGCATTCGCTTGAGAAACCAAGGTCTGATCAGTTTTAATCTCTGTAACTGTCATGGCGGTTGTTTTCCTCATCAGCGCGCAGCCTATTTGTTCCTCCGCCCTTTCGCCTTCGACTCCGGCGTTTCGAAACCCAGCTTGGCGCGCATCAGATTCAGCAGGCCGCCGGCCAGAATGATCTCAACCTGCTTGGGCGTCAGGTTGTGTTCCATCGGATAATTCCGGTGCGAACGCGTGTTCTTGACCACCAGGGGGCGATTCTCGGTCAGGAAGATGCGGATGAAGGGAATTTCGAGCGTGTCGCCTAAAAGGATGTCGTCATAAGACGACGCTTCCTTCATGATCAAAGGCAGGATGCCGCAGTTGATAAGATTCTGACGATGAATGCGTGCGAAGGACTTGGCGATCACGGCGCGAATGCCCAGGTTCATCGGAACCAGCGCGGCGTGTTCGCGGGCCGAACCATGCCCATAGTTTTCGCCGGCGATAATGAAACCGCCGCCTGCCGACTTGCAGCGGCTGATGAAATTGGGATCTAGAATCCGGAAACAGTATTCGGAAAGCTTCTGAATATTGGAGCGCATCACCGCCGTCACGGGGATATTGGGCAGAATGTCCTCGGTCGTAACCGTATCGGCCACGCGCAGCAGGACTTGCCCGGCAAGGTCTTGAGCCAGCGCGTCTTTCATCGGCACGGGACGAATATTGGGTCCGCGCACAATTTCCAGGCGTTCGGGCTTGAGCGAAGGCGGCAGAATCGCCGTGTCGTCTATCTCGAATTGCGAAGGCATGGAAACCGTGGGCAGGCGCTTATGGCTCGCGACGGGGCAAACGATTTTTCCTTCGATGGCCGAAAGCGCCGCCACCGCCGGTCCGCAGAGATATACCTGGCTGTCGCGCGTCCCGGAACTTCCCGAATAGTTGCGGCTGAAAGTTCTCAGCGAAACGCCGCCGGTTTCGGGCGACTGCCCGATGCCGGCATTCGGACCATAGCCCGGCTCCAAAATGCGCGCGCCCGCCTTCATCATCTCATACGTATGTCCGTTCCTGATCAGATTCAGCAACACCTGGCGTGAACCGGGAATGATCACCAAACTCACGTTGGGATGGATCGTCTGGCCTTTAAGCAACTGAGCCACCAGGGCCAGGTTGCGATACGTCGAATTGGTCGAACCGCCGATACAAACCTGGGTGATGGGGGTACCGGCGACTTCCGCAGCCGGCACAACGTTATCCGGGCTGGATGGCTTGGCGACCAAGGGTTTCATTTCCGATAAATCCACGAGCAGCTCTTCGTCATACTCCGCGTTTTTGTCCGCCGCAAGCGCTTTGAAATCGCCAACCCGGCGCTGGCGCTTCAGATAGGATTTGGCGACATCGTCGCTTGGGAAAACAGCGGCGGTCGCTCCCAGCTCCGCCACCATGTTGGCGATAATCCCGCGCTCGGAAACCGGAATATGCTTCAGCCCCTCGCCGATGAATTCCAGCGCTTTGCCAACGCCTCCCCGCACCGTCAGGATTCTCAAGAGCTCCAACGCGATATCTTTGGCGTTGATCCACGACGCCAATTTGCCTTTCAACGTGACTTTGACCACTTTCGGCATTTCGATGCGATACGGTTCGCCCACCATCGCCAGCGCCACGTCCAACGCGCCGGCGCCCATTGCCAACATGCCCAGCGCGCCCGCCGTTGTGCTATGGCTATCCGTTCCGAGGAGGGTTTCGCCGGGAGTGGCGAATCTTTCAAGATGAATCTTATGACAGATGCCGTTTCCAGGACGGGAAAAATGAACGCCCAGCTTGGCGGCGATAGACTGAAGATAGCGATGGTCGTCCGCGCTTTCATAGGAAATCTGCAACAAATTATGGTCCACGTATGAGACCGATTTTTGAGTTTGAACTTTCTCGATTCCGAGAGCCTCAAGCTGCTGATACGTCAGCGTCCCATTGGACTCATCAGTGCGCTCCTTTCGGAGACTTTGGGTAGGGGTATTTAAGGGAAGTTTATCAAACCCGCCGTTTTATGGAACAACGAAATAAGGTGGTTCGAAGTTAGATGAAGGCTTACTCTCCGTCAACCATTATTGTGCGAGAAACACAAAGAATCTTTTTTTTCTTTGAATTTTGGAAAATTATTATCTATATTTACTAATTTTTATACTAAAAATAGAATAAATGTTTTATTGATAATTATTTATTTAGTTCATATAGTATATTTATAACAATGTGACAAATTATAGCTCCAGATATAGAATATATTCAGTTTTTATTGCTATTATGTGTTTAAATTAGGTGTTTGCTTTCAGCAAAAGTTTCCATGACCTATGATTCGCTTTTCCCTTGACCCCAGCGGTCATAACCTAAATATTCGTCAAACGCTAGCGCTTGAACGCACACCTATTAAAGCGCAAACGTTATTTCTGCTCGTGCGAGGTTGCCTATGCCATTGAATCTGACGGGGAGACACTTGGAGATCACGGATGAAATCCGAGACAGAGTCGAACAAAAAACCACACGGTACCAAAAATTCTTCCCTCGCATTTCCCTCATCGAAGTTGAATTGACCCGGGAGAAAAATCGTTACGCAGCGGACATCCTGGTCAAAGCCAACAAAGCGGAATTCCGCTCTTCCTTTACGCATGAGGATTTGGGAACCGCTTTTGAAGAAGCCAACGAGAAAATCATCAAGCAGATGGAGAAAAAGAAGAGCCGGTATATTGATCGCAAGAAATCCTCCATATCCAAGGAGGCGAGAGTTGTTGACTTGGAGGAGGCCGCTTCATTTGTCAAGCCATCGGGTCTTCCAACTTGGATTCATCCCGAGCTGATCGAGATCAGCGTTTGCACCGTCGAGGAAGCGGTCGAAAAGCTCAAAGAAGAAGAACAGCGGGAATTTTTCATCTTCAAGCATGCGCATACGGGCGCCATCAACGTGATTTACTTGCGCAAAGATGGCGAATATGGGTTGATTGAATCTTGACGGGCCGGGCGGCGCGCGACAGCCTTCGCAGCGCTTGAAATCGCCATTTTAGTATTTCTTTTATTCATTGATTGTTCCTAAGCGTTCCATTAGGTTCATTTAGGAACTTTTTTTATTATATACAGCCCTGTTCCCGATGAATATTGTTAGCTTATTTGGTTGATTTATAATGACTTACGATTTATTTTACATTTTGGATTAACTTTTGCTGAAGAAAATGATTTAATGATGTTGCAGACGCTGGAAATTTATTTCCTGAAGGAGATTTGTCCAATGGCTCATGTGAATGTTCGTTTATCGTTGATTCTGGTTGCAGCGTTCCTCATATCCGTTTGGACCGTTTCCGCTCAGCCGCCCGCGGGAAGAGGGCAACTCGGCGGAGGAAGAACAGGCAATGGCGCGTGGCAGGGAGGAGCAGGACGGACGGGAGGCGATACCCGCACCGGCATGAACAGCCGCATGGATGATTATCGCAAGGCAGCCGCCAAACGCATGCTGGACCAGATGGATAAGAACAAAGACGGGATCGTCAGCGAGGAAGAATTCATGGCGTTCCAGAAGGAAAACTTCAAAAAGATGGACGCGAACGGCGATGGGAAGCTGAGCGAAGAAGAAATAGCGGAAAACAATCCGTTGTTCCGCCGGCCGGATAGCCAGGATGCCGGGACGAGCGCCAGCGCCGATAGAATAGATATGTACCGCAGCCGTTTGAGAGAAATGGATACGAATAAAGACGGGAAGATTTCCAAAGATGAGTTCAAAGGTCCCGAGGAAATGTTCAAGCGCCTGGACAAGAACAGCGACGGCATGATTGACGATCAGGAAATCAAGGAAATGGGTGGAATGCGGACGACGATGGACGCGCGGACTGGCGCAGCCCCGGTTACCACCGATCCGGCCAAACTGGTCGAACGGCTGATCAAAGCGCGCGACAAAGACGGCGATGGATTGCTTTCCCTCAAAGAATTCGGCATCTCCAAGGAGATCTTTGACGAAGCCGATAAAAACGCCGACGGTTTCCTGAGCGTTCAGGAACTGACCGATGCGATGAAAGATAATCCCAAGTATGCCCGCTATATCGAGCGGCTGGGCGCGCAAGAAGCAGGGGGTGGCGGGGCGCACAGCGAAGCGACGGACGTCAAAGACGGAAAACAGGATGAGATGGCGGTAAGCATGCTCAAGAAATTTGACAAGAATGGCGATGGACGCATTTCCAAAGATGAAATGATGGGACGCGAGGAGCTTTTCAAAAAGTTGGACAAAAACGGCGACGGCCTCCTGGGCGCGGATGAGATGAAGGATTTGGCGAAGATTTTGAGTGAATTGGCCCCGGGTGATACGACAGCGGCGGCGACGGGGGCGGCGGACGACAGATCGCATGGTGATAAAACGCGCAGCGATAAAACGCATGGCGGTCGCGGCGGGCGATAACTCGTCAGATATCCGAACGAGCGGGATCCATATAAAACCAGAATTGCGTCGGGAGTTCTTCGAGGATTCCCTCGCATGCAAATCCGCGCCCGGCGCGCTCATGGCGCGCCGGGCGCGATGCTTTAGTTTCTATCAATGTAAAATGAAAAATGAGCAATTGAAAATGAGACCGCGTGCCAGGCATATGATGCAGAGCTGCATAATACTGTTGCTGGGATGGATTCTCATTTTGAATTTCTCATTTCTCATTTTACATTATGCAATTTTTCTGCCCTCAATCATTCTGCCTGAAATCCACCGCGCATTATTTCCTGCTCAGCAGAACTTCAGGTAGGCTTCTTTGATGCGCTCGACGTATGGCGCCTGTTCCTGAGCCCAAAATTCATTGGAGAAGATTTCCACTTCGATCGGACCGTCGAATCCTGCCGCTTCCACCCAGGAACGGATCGGACGGAGAGGGATGCACCCCTCCCCCATCAGGCCGCGATCATTGAGCAGATCGCGCGTCGGCGTGCGCCAATCGCAGACGTGGTAGGAAAAGAGATGGTCGGCGGCGCCCGCGCGCATGATCTGCGCCTCCAGCTCCGGGTCCCACCACAGATGATAGACGTCCACCGTCACGCCAAGAAACGGATGATTGATCGCTTGCGCCATGTCATTGGCCTGCCGCAGCGTATTGATCGCCGAACGGCTGTCGGCGAACATGGGATGCAGCGCCTCGATGCTGAGGCGCACGCCGGCGGCCTGGGCCTCGGGCAGCACCGTGCGGATGCCGTCGGCGATCTGCTTGCGCGCTTCCTCGAGCGGCATCCCCGGAATGGCCCCGCATACCAGCACAATCAGCGGCGCGCCGATCGTGGCGGCATCCTCGATAGCGCGGCGATTGTCATCTATCGCCGTCTGGCGCTCGGAGGGCGTCTTGGCCGGGAAAAATCCCCCGCGGCAAAGGCTCACCACTTTCAAACCCGACTCGCGCAGCATGCGCCCCGATTCGCGCGCGCCCTGCGGCGCCAGCGCGTTGCGCCAAACCGTCACCCCCGGCACACCCGCTTTGCGATACCCGTCAATCACCTCGCGCAGCGACCATGGCTTGTTGGTGAACGTGTGGATACAGAGGCGCGAGAAATCCGTCAAAGGCTTCATATTATGATCCTTCGTGATGGGTTGAATAAAACACGTGAGCGACGTTCCGCAGATCCGATATTGCCGTTGACTTGGTCGTAATGCTCACAACAATAATTCTATCACTCGTCAAGACGCGATGACAGCGGAAAACGCGAGGCAAAAAATACGAAGGGCAGCAGAAATAAGGAGGTCAGGAAAATGCGACTGACGCGCGCGTTTCTTTCTGTTGGCTTTGCGTCGCTCGTACTGAGTATTTATTGGCTTGCGGGATCGTTATCGGCGAGGCCGTTTAATATTCCCAAGGAGAACTTGGAAGAGTCTTCCGGCCGCCCTCGGTCGCCATTCATGGCCCCGCAAGGCTGTACAAACCTTGCGCTCGGCAAATCCGTCACTTCGAGCGACGAAAAGCCCGTAAAAGGGCGGCTCGAACAGATCACAGATGGCCTAAAGGATTCCTTGGAAAATTCACTTGTGGAACTCAATCCCGGAAGTCAATGGGTGCAGATTGACTTGGGCGCCCCGGCACGCATCTATGCGATTGTGGTTTGGCACGGGCATGAGATACCGTATGTCTTTCATGGCGTCGTGGTCCAAGTTTCGACCGATCCGGATTTCGTAACCAGCGTGACAACGTTGTTCAATAGCGATCTTACCAACACATCCGGAGTGGGCGCCGGGCGTGATAAATACTATATTGAAACGAACAGTGGAAGATTACTTGACGCCAAGGGAATTGTGGGGCGATATGTCCGTCTCTACAGCAATGGAAATTGTTTTAGCGCCGCCAACACCTATACAGAGGTTGATGTTTACGGCTTGCTTTTGACTGCGCCGCTCTCATCCACTGACACAACAAGCCCTACTCTGGAGCCACTGAAAATCGAACTCCCCAAGCCCGGATTTCTATGACAGAAATATTTTTCATTCTGGGCTACGAGAAACCCGAAATCCCAGTGAGCCACATCTAAGCGCATAGTCCGCTTTGAAACGATAGGCTGAACGGCAGCAGTCCGCGCTATCATTCCAACTGCCGCCCCGATACACGGAAGCTTGTCCTTTGGAAACTAAACGCAGCGGTTCACGGCCAGGATACGTGTTTGCGACAACCCATTCACAGACATTTCCATGCATGTCGTAGAGGCCCCATTGATTTGGTCTCTTGGTCTTGACCGGATGGACATGCAAATGCGAATTTACATTATACCATGCGTATGCCTGCAATTCCCAATCCGAATTGCCGAAACAAAAACTGTCCGCCGAACCGGCGCGGCATGCGTATTCCCATTGGGACTCCGAAGGCACCGAATATTCCCTTCCAGTTTTTGTATGAATCTTCTTGCAAAAATTATACGCCTCTCCCCAATCTACATATAACATGGGATAATCGTCGCCTTCAGCTACTTCAGCCCAACTCATGCCAGTTTTGTCTTGTTGCTCACGCATGGTCGTTCCCATAATGGCCTTCCACTGCGCTTGCGTTATTTCCGTTTCCCCCATCCAGAAGCCATCAAGTTTGACTTCGTGAACCGGCCTTTCCTCATCGCGGCCATCATTGCTCCCCATCTGAAATTTTCCGCCCTTGATCCAAATCATTTTCATTGTCACACTATCGCCAAGGTTTTCAATATAGGATCTTTCTTCGTTCAAACCGGAAGCCGTTTTTGTAGAAGAAGCTATTCCCTTGTCAGCGTTATCATAACCCTCGGGCAGAACTGCGCCATCCGCGGTGCGCCTGAATGTGATCGCTTTCGAAGTGCCGCTATCTATATCATAAAGGTAACCTTGTTCAGGAGCGCTGAAAACCGGTTGAGGTTCTGATCTATCGCATGCCGTTATAACAAACATCATTGCCCCCACGACTGACAATGTCGTTGTGGCAGTCACGATGCTGACAATTCCCGGCGTCTTCTTCATTTGGATTCCACCGATCTCAACCGAGAGAACTCATTGCAACGACGCCGATGTTCCTTCTCTTGGGACCTCTATTTCAGTTCCGGCACATCCAGCCAATGCCGCTCGGACCAGGATTTGTAGCCGAGTTCGGCCAGCTGCACGCCTTTGGCGCCTTCCCTAAGCGTCCAGCGGAAGGGAGAGCCGGTGACGACGTGGCGCAGGAAGAGTTCCCATTCTTCCTTGAAGGCGTTGTCATAGACCTGCGTCGTCGGGACTTCCGTCCAGCCGTCGTAGAAATTGATCGGGCTGTCCACGTCGGGATTCCAGACGGGTTTGGGCGTGTTGGCGTCGTGCTGCGAGAAGCATTTGCGCAATCCCGCCACCGCCGAGCCGCGCGTGCCATCCACCTGAAGCGTCAACAGGTCGTCGCGCCGTACGCGCACGTTCCAGGAGGAGTTGAAGTGGCAGACGACGTCCTTGTCCGTGACAAAGGTGGCGTAGGCCGAATCCTCGCAATCACAGTCGTAGGGCTTGCTCTGCTCGTCCCAGCGGCGCGGGATGTGCGTGGCGCCGAAGCACGAAACGGCCTTGACGTTCCCGAAATGGTTGTCAATGACATAGCGCCAGTGACAAAGCATGTCAATGATGATGCCGCCGCCTTCGGCTTTGCGGTAGTTCCATGAAGGGCGTTGCGCCGGACGGTCCTCGCCGGTAAAGACCCAATATCCGAATTCGCCGCGCACGGAGATGATGCGGCCGAAGAAGCCAGTCTCGATCAGGTACTTGAGTTTGCGCAATCCGGGCAGCCAGAGTTTGTCCTGCACCACGCCGTTTTTCAGCCCTGCCTTTTCGGCGGCGCGCGCAATATCCATGGCCTGCGCGACGCTGCTGGCCGAAGGCTTTTCGCAATAGATATGCTTGCCGGCGGCAATGGCCTTCATCACCGCGTCATGCCGCAGCGGCGTGGTCTGCGCGTCGAAATAGATTTGGTATTTGGGATCTTTCAAGAGCGCATCGAGATCGGTGCTGTAGGGAAGGCCGCCTTGTTCCTCGGCGATGGCCTTCAGCTTGGCCGCATTGCGCCCGGTGAGGGCCGCTTCGGGCATAATCGTCTCGGTGTCGCTGATCTTGACGCCCCCCTGCTTGCGAATGGCCATGATCGAGCGCGCCAGGTGCTGGTTCTTTCCCATGCGCCCCGTGACGCCGTTCATGATGATCCCGATGTTGTGAACCTTCATCTCACCGCTGCTTTTGCTGTTGGCTGCCATGATTTGTTATCCTTTGGGGAGTGGTTGATATCGCTCAATATTTCTTTGCAGTTTTGGCTCGATAACATGCCCGGTCTTTATCAATTCAGCGTCCATCACTAATTCTATCGCCGCCTGAAAAATTGCGCACGGCCCTTGAGACTGCCAGTATTCTATATCAAAATGATCCTCCGGATCGCCGATTCGGTGATAAGCTTCCATCGCGACTTTGGTTGTTTCCGTTTCCCCCTGCATATCGGCCTTCCTGCGCAAGAAGCGCTAATAGGCTAAATGGCTGTAGCGCCCAATTCAAGTGCCAAAACCGATAGGAACATGGCCAAACAATAACTTGACTTTGATCAATGCTTCGCGCCAGTATCACAACGTTTCGAGGTGAAAGTGGCGCCCTAATCTCCTCGCGTATCCTGCACTTTGGCGGTTCATCATGATGACACCCGATGAAAGAAGACGATTTGACATGCTTCGCTTAGGCCCTTGTGTGCCTCTTATCTACGTCAAAGACTATTACGGACTGGATACATGGCCGTTGCCCGAGACCGACCCAGCTGCGGCCGTGTATGGCAGTTTCACCAAAGCATACCCTCAGAAGAAAGCATGTCCCGAAGGCTTTGTATCGCGCTATGAAATCGAGGGATTCATGGCAAGAGAAGAAGCCTTGACATATAAATGGATGGCTGCGCAGCTTGGAATGGAGACAAAATCGCTTGTGCAGCTATTGCCGCAGGTTAAGGAATTCGGAATGTTGCCCGAAGGATATAAGATAGGTTCCATGTTTCTCCGTAATTCATTTCAGGAGGACTTGAGACGCCATATCAGGGGACTTCGGCTTCTAGTATATAAAGACCATACGAGATATTGTGAGCACTTGCATGGCAGAATTAAGGAGGACCTCGGTTTCGAGGTCGCCCGCTTATACTGCGCAACTTCAGTACAATTGGGTGGGAATCGGCTGTTCGCCGCACATTTTGACTGTCTGACATTGCAGCCACTAAGCATCAGGCATTCAATGTGGCTTAACTTTGGCAAACCTCTAAATTCACAGCCAGACCGATGCTCTAAATTGTTTCTAGCAGAGAATAAGGATATTCTTGGTCCATACGCTCCGGGCACACACGATGAGACGATTCTGCTAGAATACGAGCAGCACCTAGCGAGACTTCCGCATGCCGCCTAACTCAAGCGCGCCAAATTCCTTTTCGACGGCGGCGGATAATCTGTTGGACATAATCCGCCCTTATAATCGCCCCGAGAGCGCTTTCCCAACGGGGTTGGATGCCACTGTTGCACGTCGCCAGGCAAACGAAAGTCTTCATCAGTGGTTCAGGCGACTAGTGGATAGATATTGCTCAGGCCAACCTGAGCTTGCTCGCTTGGAGGATGACATTGCTCTATTTGCCAAGCTTAAATGGAATCATGATCAGCTCTACTTTGCAAGCATTCAGGTATTAGTCGTTGCCGACAAAATCCCTCTTGCAGATTATTACCTCGACGACAGTATAAGTGCTACAAGCCTTCGTCTGGACCTAAACTACGAGACACTCGGAAAGCCTTTTACTCATCCTTTGCCACATATCCACGTTGGAACCGATGAGTCGCTTCGCTTCTCTCTTGGTAGTGGGATCAGAGGCAATGTTGTTATGGATTTCTTGGACTTTATCTACCGCAGCTTTGCGCCGGAAGAATGGGAATCGTGGGCAAGGCGGCAGTGGATGGCTTTGCGAGAGAGTGATGAGGACGAAGACCGCTTTGATCAGATTATGATCGCATTCCGCGAGGCGCAGTTCGCGGTTCTAAAGCAGAATGCCGTTTTAATCTCAGATATCAAGACAGCTTTGAATAATTCTAAAGACAGTATATTTAGCGCGCCTATGGAAGGCGAAGATCGCGAGTTGCTTTCGTATACTTAATAGGTATTTTCTTCCTATCTCCTGCAGCTCATGCAAAGAAAGCTAGATAGTGCTCCCCATTAATGAGCCGCTTGAGATACACCGCCAATTCCATCGCATGATAATCGCCCCACATCGAGGATTCGCCCATCGGGATTTTTTTGCCTTTGGGGATGCAGTCCCATCCGCGCGGGCGGTGGTAGATCGAGTGCAGCAACAATCCCTGATGCTTGAGATCGTCCGAAAGATAGGGCGGCGAGAGGAGCGTCTTGGCCACGGTCAGGCCAGCTTGCCAGTAGTT
The DNA here is from genome assembly GCA_026398575.1 of Candidatus Sumerlaeota bacterium. The sequence goes on from JAPLSP010000474.1 coordinate 11,948, forward strand.
TTTGCCTTTGGATTTTTCGCCGAGATAGCGTCCCAGCCGCAGCAGGCCTTGCGCCGCGATGGCCGCCGCCGAGCTGTCAACAGGTTCGTAGGGATTATCCGGCTGTGAATCGCGCTCGCGCCATTTCGGCATATTGGCCAGCCCGGGCGCGCCGGTGTCCCAATAAGGCACGCCATCGCGCGCGGTGTTCTCGATATAGAAATCCGCCGTCGCGCGCGCCGTGCGTTGCAGCATCGCTTCGATCTCCTTGCGCCCGCCGAAAGGCTTCAACTCCGCGTCGCTCACGGTGGCGAAGAATTCGAGTTGCTCGGCGAAACCGCAGATCACCCACGCCAAGCCGCGCGTCCACGTCGAAAAAGGCGAATAGCCTTGCTGCGTGCTGGGGCAGCGATAGCAGCCGTCGTTCATGTTGAAGATGCTCTCATGAACGACGCGCCCGCGCACATCATAAGCGTCGCGCCCTTCGCCGAAGTAAACGTTGTACTTCGCGGTATTGCGCAAATGCTCGATGGCGCGCCCGATCAGCGAAATCTGCTTGTCGCCCTCGCCCATGAATTTGTGGCCGAGTTGATGCGCCAGGACCAACGAGCGGCATGAACGCACCGTATCGCTGAAGAGCGAATGCGGGCCGTTGAAGGAATAGATGTAGCCCGTGCCGTCGTTCGTGCGGCTCCAGCGCGCCGCCTGCACCGCGCCCGAAACCTTGAGCGCCAAATCGAACATCTCTAAGGCGTCGGGCGTCTCGCGCGTTTTGCCATCCAGCGCCAGCCGCCGCAGATTGCCGTAGGTCGAGACATTGTTGAAACCATGATCATGGACGCCGACATGGCTGACGTGCGGAGGCATGAAACGGATCGTGTTTTCGCGCCCCAACTGCAAAAAGCGCTCATCGCCCGAAGCATCGAACTGCAATAACTGGCAGCCGAATTGAAACCCTTGCGTCCACTCGGTCCAGCCCTGAATCGTATAGCGGCCGTTGCGCGTGAAGACGGGCGATCCGCGCGAGGGGTCCCATACCTGATTGAGTTTAAGAATCTTGCGTCCCGCCAATTCGAAGAAATCGGCGAGTCGCGCGTTCAAAGTTTTTATCGTCAGACGTGGATTAATGCGCATGCGGGGGCAGCCTTATGCTCATTGGAATGCTGGAAAAAACCGGACGCCCCGATACATCATAAAATCCTGACGAGGTCAAGCCGAATCGGGGGATCATGCCGCTCTTTCCCAAGGCGGCTAGGAGCGGGGCGGCGTAGATTGGCCAAGAGGCGCAGTAGCGCTGCCCATTTCCTCTGCAATCGCTTTATTAAAGCATTCCGGGCACATGCTGTGTGACATTTTTGTATTGAATCCCTTATCAAGGTAGTGCTCAATCAGGAGCCATTCGCCTTCATAGTGGATTCTCCGGCACCATGCGCAGATTCTCGGTATTTCCTCCAAATAAAAGACACGAGCAATCAATCGCTTCGTCAGAACAAACATCGGAATTGCCACGAGCATAATGACAGCCGTTTCCAGCACGCTTTCGCGCCAGCTGGATGCGGGTCTGAGGCCGCCCAAAAGGAGATAGGGCACACTCAGCATCTCATCAGCCCAGGAAAGCGCGATAAGCAGCATAAAACCGATGCATTCATACCATAGCACCAAATAGGTGTACTTATGTTTTTTTAAATTACTCATGAAATTATCACCTATAATCAACCAGATGTCCTGCATAAAAAATATGCAAATCTAGCAGGATTTATGAGCAATTTTCGAGCCAATTATCATCAGCCGCGGCCAGGCTGGCAAGGCAAAAGCAGGTGAGAATTTTCCTCAGGCAAATACACGCGCTGGATGCCTTTGCCCATTCGGCCCTTGCTCCGTGCGCGGTCAATCGGTAATTTTTTCAAAATATTAATGTCATGGAGAGGAAGGAATTTCATGGACTGCTTTTTGAGGCGTTGGATCATCACGATTGGAGGAATGACTCTTCTTTCTTCCGCTATCGGCAGCGCAGAGAAAAAGGAGGCGTACCCGCTGCGGGACGCTGTGGAGTTCACTGTGCGAAACGGCCTGCCGAATTTCTTCGCCAAGCTGAATAAAGGCGGGGAGACCAAAATTCGCATCGGCTACCTGGGCGGCAGCATCACGGCGCAGGCCGGCTGGCGGCCCAAGACGCTGCAATGGTTTCGCCAGCAGTATCCGAAAGCCGCGGTTGACGAAATCAACGCAGCCATCGGCGGCACGGGCTCGGACTTGGGCGTTTTCCGTCTTCAGCATGATGTCCTGCAGTTTAAGCCCGACTTGCTGTTCGTTGAATTCGCCGTGAATGACGGCGGCGCCGATCCTGCCCGCATTCATAAGGCGATGGAAGGCATCGTCCGGCAAACCTGGAGAGCCGATCCCATGACGGATATCTGCTTCGTCTATACGGTCAGCGAGCCGTTTCTGGCGGACTTGCAGAAAGGCAAGTTCCCGCGCGCGGCCAGCGCAATGGAGGCGGTAGCGGATCACTATGGCATTCCTTCGATTCACATGGGAGTAGAGGTGGCGCGCCAGGTAACGGCGGGCAAAGTGATCTTCAAGGCGCCGGAACCCAAGACCGACGAGGAAAAAGCCAAGCTGGCCGGCAAGATTCTTTTCTCGACCGACGGCGTGCATCCCATCCCCGCCAGCGGACACCAGCTGTATCTGGAAGCGGTCGTGCGGGCGATGAATGAAATTAAAAATATCGGCAAGCCCGGCGCGCATGAACTGAAGGCGCCGTTCATCGCGGATAACTGGGAAGCGGCGAAGATGGTCGCGCTGAAAAAGGAATGGCTAAGCGCGGGATGGGAACAACTCGATCCGGCGAAGGATTCAAAAGCAAAGGGCAATAAAGATCGCGTGCCTGCGCTCTGGAAAGCCACCAAGCCCGGCGAGACGATGACGCTCAAATTCAAAGGCACGATGCTGAAGGTTTACGATCTGTTAGGCCCTGACTGCGGGCAGGTGATTGTGAAAGTGGACGATCAGCCCGCAAAAATCGTCCCGCGCTTCGACGCCTACTGCACCTATCACCGGCTGGCGACGCTGGGCGTAGCGGATGGATTGCCGGAGGGCGTCCACACGGTGAAACTGGAGATTCATCCGGACCAGCCCGACAAGGCAAAGATACTCAAGCAAAATAATAATAAAATAGACGATCCCAAACGCTTCGATGGAACGACATGGTACGCGGGCGCGGTTCTATTGCTTGGCGACGTCGTTGAGTGATCCGGCGAATTTTCATTCTCAATCTCGCCTAAAATATATCCGCCTATGACCTGTCTGCCCGCCATTTTAGCCTGCTTTAGCAGGCTCTTCTTTGCACCCGCCTTTAGGCGCAATGCTGTTGACTTAAGAAAATGATGAATTTTCCATGCAAATAGTCGAAAAAACAGTTGCATATCGAGCGCCCTTCATCTATCGTAAATGCAGTTGGTAGTTCCACACTATTTTCAAAGGAGATCGCAATGTGGC
>JAPLSP010000755.1 GCA_026398575.1 Candidatus Sumerlaeota bacterium
GCACGAAACGACGACGTCATCCAGTTTCTCCTTTAGCGCGCGCTGATCCACATCGTGTTGATATTGCCCCACGCCGATGCTCTTGGGATCAATCTTCACGAGCTCGGCCAGCGGGTCCATCAGCCGCCGCGCGATGGAGACCGAGCCGCGCACCGTCAGGTCTTTGTCGGGGAATTCCTCGCGCGCAACCTCGGAGGCCGAATACACCGATGCGCCGCTTTCATTGACCATGATGATCATGATCCCGGCGGGCAGCCCCAGCCCCCTCACAAAAGTCTCGGTCTCCCGTCCCGCCGTGCCGTTGCCGATCGCGATGGCTTCGATTTTGAATTTCTTGCACAGCGCTTTGATCTTCTCCGCCGCCTCGGCGATGCGCCCCTCGGATTGGCCCGGATAGATCACGTCGTCGCAGAGCAGTTTGCCTTGCGCATCGAGGCAGACGATTTTGCATCCCGTGCGGAATCCCGGGTCAATGCCCAGGACGCGCTTTTGCCCCAACGGCGAGGCCAGCAGCAGCTCGCGCAGGTTCTTCGCAAAAACCCGGATGGCCTCCTCATCCGCGCGTTTCTTGCTTTCGAGCCTCATTTCGTTTTCCATCGAAGGCGCCAGCAGCCGCTGATAGGAGTCATTCACCGCAAGGCGAACCTGTTCGCTGGCCGCGCTTGTTCCCTTGACGAACAATCCTTCAAGCAGTTTGAGCGCGTCCTCCTCGGGCGGCTGGATCGTCATGAGGAGGCAATCCTCGTTTTCGCCGCGTCTCATCGCCAGGATGCGATGCGACGGCGCCTTGGCCAGCGGTTCCTTCCAGTCGAAGTAGTCCTTGTACTTCGCGCCTTCCTCTTCCTTGCCGGTGGCGACGCGGCTTGCGATCACGCCGCTCGCGCGGAAAAGCTCGCGCATCTTTTCGCGCGCCTGTCCGTCTTCATTCACCATCTCGGCGATGATGTCGCGCGCGCCGCCGAGCGCATCCTCCGCCGAGGCGACGCCTTTTTCTTCGCTGATGAAAGCCGCGGCTTCGGCCTCCACGTCCATCGCCGCGTCCTGCGCCATGAGGCGCAGCGCCAGCGGCTCGAGGCCTTTTTCTTTTGCGATCGTGGCGCGCGTGCGGCGCTTCGGGCGATACGGCAGATAGATGTCTTCGAGTTTCGCAAGCGTTTCGGCCGCCAGGACCGCCCGCTTGAGTTCGTCGGTCAGCAGTCCGCGCTCTTCGAGCGAACCCAGGATCGCTTCGCGGCGCTTGTCGAGTTCAGCCAGCTGCGCCAGCCGGTCGCGAATGCTGGTGATGGCAACCTCATCGAGCGAGCCGGTGGCCTCTTTGCGATAGCGCGCAATAAAAGGAATCGTCGCTCCTTCCTCGATGAGCTGAGCGGCCGCTTGAACTTGATTTGGTCTGATGGCCAGTTCTTCCGAAATTTTCAGGACATGCGTCTCAATCATAATCAATGCGCCTGCGATTTGTTTTTCTCAGTTGTTTTATATAACCTGCAAACAAAGGGCGGCAGTTTATTTGGAGGCGCCCATTCGTGCCAGCGAGAAATTACGGATCGCTACAACATATTGATATTTTTTTTAGCGTCGCTACAATTTATGTGCTTGACAAGGGAGGCCCGCTGTTGTATGCGTCAGTAAAATTAATGACGTTTTTAGTTCACCAGACCCCGTCGTCTCGGTTCTGGCCTGCCGGTCGCGGCGATTCGGGTTGGAAGATAGAAGGTGAAACAATCCCAAAGGAGGAAAAGGAATCATGGCAAAAAAAGTCGCAAAGAAAGCAGTGAAAAAGGCGGTAAAGAAAGTGGCGAAAAAAGTCGCCAAGAAGGCCGTCAAGAAGGTCGCCAAGAAAGGCTGTGGTTGCCGCTAAGACGAGTCGCAATCTGCGCGGTAAAAGGAGACCAGCCGGAATATCCTGAACGAAAGGCGCCTCCTGCCCAAACGGGCGCCGGATTTTCCGGCTGGTTTCCTAAAGTCTTATCGGAGCGGATCAAAGGCCAGCCACTCCGCATTGCTTGGTTTCCGCAACGGCTTCCTCCCGGCGAATGGTCTGGTGAGAAAGCGCTTCGGTTCGAAGGGAGAGGAAAGCGCGTTCGGAAAACAGGCGGTTTTGTTGGGCGCAATGGGGAGTCAGGCATTGCGGTTGATTTCCCCCAGGCGCAGGAAAAGGTTTTCCAGCGCCAGTTGCGAGTCTATGAGGGGGCGGCCTGCGTCGCGCGTCGCTTCAAGGATCGCCCGCAGGGACCGTCCAAGGATTGCGGGAAGCGAGGGTGTGTGCTGCGTTAGATTTTTTTCCGTCAAGTCGCGATTGATCAGAAGGCTGGAATTCTCTGACATGAGCGCGCGTAGCGTCAAATCCCGGTACCACAAAAGCAGCAGCGAAAGCGCGCCTTCCAGCGTTCCTCCCAGTTCGCGCAGTTCATACGCTGCGCCGAATATCGCCGCAAAGCCGTATTGATAAAAACGATCCACGACTTGGGCGACGCTCTGGCGCAGCTTCGTATCCACGCCGTAGGTTTCTTTTTCGGTTCGTTCGGCCGTCACCACGTCCCACAGGTCCGCGTTTTCCTGCTCGGGCTTGCCTTTGATCTTGATCAATTGCCGCAGCGCGTGGCCGGGGCGTCCTTCGCCCAGCAGCGCCGCCATCGCCGCCTGGCTGCGATCCATCCCGAACGAGGCCATCAGCCAATCCTCCAGCGCGCCCTGTGGCACGGGATACAGCTGGATTGCCGAGCAGCGCGAACGGATGGTGTCGAGGAGGAAATGCGGGAAGGCCGTCGTCAAAATTATCAGGCAATGCGGCGGCGGTTCTTCAAGCGTCTTCAGGAAGCAGTTTGCCGACTGCACGTTCATGCGATCGGCGTCATGAATGAGGATGACTTTTTTCCGCGCTTCGATCGGCGTCACGTAGGCCCAATCGGTCACGTCGCGAATTCCCAGCACGTCCGGTGGATCGTTTTTGGCGCGTTCGATCTTGATCAGCCGCGCCGGCCCGGACGGACCCAGCATCCGAAAGTCCAGGAAATCGCCCGAGGCGATGTTGCGGGCCGTCCGTGTGGGGACTGCGTCGCTGATATCCGACGGCTCGCCATTGACCAGTTTCATCATTGCGAATGCGAGCGAACGTTTGCCGATGCCTTCCGGGCCGCGGATCAGAATGGACTGCGGCAACCGTCCGGTTTGAATCATGTTCCAGACCATGCGCTTGACGATGTCATGACCCGCGATCGTGTTGAAGTGATGCTGGCGCGGCGCGAGCGGAAGGTAGTGAGGCTGTGGAGACGGATAGGCCATAGACGTGCTGCTTCGTGATTTCAGATGCTCTCGTGCTCATCGCGGCGTGATGGCTCTCATGTTACTGGCGTTTGGGTGAGAGTCAAGGCAGGAGATTCGCAGGAGATTCAGCGCTTGCGCGGTGCTCGCGGCGCATCTGCTTAATAGGCACAAGACTTTTATCGCAGGGCAATGAGAAGCAGGATATATCCAGATTGGCGCCGAATGGTAGGCCGCTCCGCTCTGCCGGGCGGCGACGCGCGCTAATGCTGTCCGGTTGGCTAGTGAGCGCGCGGCGCC
>JAPLSP010000781.1 GCA_026398575.1 Candidatus Sumerlaeota bacterium
TATCTCTTCCGCCCTTTCAGGGCTTGATGGAAATGGGGATTGGCCGTTCCCAGGGCGTTGCCCTGGGCTGTTTTCTTTCGGCCCTTTCAGGGCATTTGTGGTGAGAAATGCGGGGTAGTGCGTGAAGCCCAGAAAGTCGAACGTCTCCGGCCTCCCCCGCCCTTTCCGGCGCGCCGCCGCCTCAGCCTGGGGGCCAAACGCCAGCGCCTTGGTTTTCGTCGGTTCGATTTCCCACCCGTTTGAAAACGCGGCCTTTCCCAGCCGCACCAAGCAACCGCACTCCAAAAGCTGGCGCCGCTTCCGACCGCATTGCTTTCGTCCCTGAGGCAAAAACACGTCACTGAATTTGTGATTCGGAGCACTTAGAAATCCTCCACGCTGATGGCGGATTGATGCCAGAAATAAGGTGAGAATATGCACAACGAGTTCACAGCCGTCGTTGAACGAGATGGGAAATGGTTCATCGCATATTGCCTTGAAATTCCATGCGCGAAGCGGTGGCCGTCGGATGAAGAGAAACGAACTCTTGCGGCATCTTCGCCGCCATGGGTGTTACCTGAAACGCAAATAGGCCCTTATCATGCTGCGAGCGACAACATGTTCAGAACTCCTGATCTCGCGGATTTTCATCTGACCCCAGTTTGAAGCATAGGCGCAAGTTCGTGCCTGGATAAGTCGTTTCGCTCGCGGTAAGTATTTCGGCTAAATGGCGCGCCGCCTCGTTCGATAACGGGTTGGTCAGAGGATGCAAGGCCACCGTCAAGGTTTTCTCCGATTCGTCGGGGATGATGTCAGCCGGCGCGGAGTATATCTCGCGCAACAGCGAACGCATATCATCTTTGCGCGCTAGAAATTGCCGCACGATCAAGGCCATCGCCGTCTCGGCGCGATAGGCGATCATCTTGATCGTGTCCAGAAAGAACCGGTGGTTCGGAGCAATCACGCGGAAGCGTTCCTCCTCGCTCAGATGCCGCAACAGGCCGTTCGATAAGAGCGCCGGCAACGCCCACAATACGCCGCCTTGCTCCACGTCCCTGCACGGCTCGAAGCGCGAAGCCGCCGGCCCCTCCTGCCCGATTGTGGTTAAGCGCGATTCTCAGTTGGCTGTTTTTTGTTCGTCGTTGTAATAGACTTTGATTTTCGGGAACGCGGCCTTTGGCGTGACGACCGCTTTTTGCTTGGCGTCGCGGGCGCCATAAATGTTTGCAATACTGTCGGAGGCGACGTTCATGCTCGTGTGGATTAGCGGCAATTTGTTGGCATAATTCGGTTTAATCAAGTTGTCCGGCGTAAACATAGCGCCCGCATAGAACTTGGCGAACAAGCCGTTCGGCGCGGTGACGTTGAGGATGTCTGACCTGCTCGCGGCGGACGCGCCCTATCCCGATAGACATGAATAAATCGCCTGCCGGATGGCGCATCCCATAGAAGCACTCAAAGCGCTCAGAGAAGTTTTGGCGGAATCATGTCTGACAAAGTCATGCAGAAGCTTGCCTCTATTGAATGATACTTCTACGAAAGTCATTTATCATAAAACCAAAATCCGCCTCCGCCTCCCTTGACCTGACCCCACCAGAGTGATATGTTTCTTCTTCGGCGTATTTTGATGAGGCGCGAGGAATTGCGATTTTTATGGATAATACCCCACAACAGCAAGCCAGCCCTGAGTTGGCTGTGCAGGATCCAGCCGACCAGGAGCGCATCGCCCAGGAGCAGGCGGCCGCGGACCTGGCCGCGCGGATGCGCGAGCGCGAACTCAAAGCCATCCTCCATATCTCGAACATGGTCGGCTCGGTCTTGCGGCATGAGGACATTCTGCGCATCATCTGCGAGACGACCGCCGAGGCGATGGAGGCGCAGGCGTGCCTGATCTTCATGCTGGACGATGACGGCCAGACGCTGCGCCTGACCGCCGCGCACGGCTTCGATCCCGAATTGATCGGCCGCGCGACGCTCGCGATGGGCGAGGGCATCGCCGGATGGGCCGCCGAGCACAAAGAAGTCGTCTCGCTGGCCAACGCCGCCAGCGATCCGCGCTTCGTCCGCATGCTCGAAGGCCAGGAAGACCCCTGCAAGGCCTACCTGTCCGCGCCGTTGTTCATCCAAACCGAGCTGATCGGCGTCATGGCGGCAGGCAAGGCCGAGGAATACGAATTCACCCCAAGCGAGATCACGCTCTTCGAGGCCATCTGCAAACAGGTGGCCATCGTCATGGAAAAAGTGCGGCTCTATGAAGACAAACTCCATTCCGAGCGGCTGGCGGCGATCGGGCTGAGCCTTTCGGAAATTTCGCACTATATCAAGAACGTCATGCAGGGCATCAAGGGCGGCTCGTATTTCGTGGATTCCGGCCTCTCGCGCAACGACCTCACGCGGGCGAAACACGGCTGGGACATCCTCAAGCGCGCCAACCGCAAGATCACCTACCTCGTCGAGAACATGCTCAACTTCTCGCGTTCGTCGAATCCGAGCCTCGAGATAATCAACCTCGAGGAACTCATCATCGAAATCCTGAACTCGAACGAGGCCGCGGCGCAGCGGCGCAACGTCGTCATCGAGCCGGAAATCGAGCCCAGCCTGCCGCCGGTGCTGGCCGACTACGACGCGCTCTATAACGCCGTCCTGAACCTCGTGACCAACGCCTTCGACGCGGTGGAGTCCAAAGGCGGCGGCAACGTGCGCGTCGCGCTGCGGCAGGACCCGAACTCGCCTTCTCAATTGATGCTGAGCGTCGCGGACAACGGCCCCGGCATT
>JAPLSP010000789.1 GCA_026398575.1 Candidatus Sumerlaeota bacterium
ATCGAGCGGCCTACGGCGCATCGCCAAGGGGTTGCTGATTTTCTATTCTTCATCCAAGGTCCGCCGGACGATCTGAACGAGCTCGGCCGGCGAGTAGGGCTTGGGGAGGAAGGCGCGCACGCCTTCTTGTTTGAGCGCGTCGGGGTCCAGGCTGCCGTCGTCCAGGCCGTCGGGTTGATAGCCGCTCGAAAGGATGGTGCGCACGCTGGGATTGAGGCTGTGCAGGGCGGTGGACAGCTCGCGCCCGTTCATTTCCGCCATGGCGAAGTCCGTCAGGACAAGATCAATCTCGTCGCTGTTTTGCGAATAGGCCTGGAGCGCCTCGTCGCCGCTGGCGCAAACAATCACCTGGTAGCCGCTGCCGGTCAGGATTTCGCGGATGAGGTTGCGCAGCATCTCTTCATCGTCCACGACCAGGATGGTTTCGGCCTTGGCGCGCGGCAGACGCCGGGCGGGTTCCTTTTCGAAGGTTTCGGGGCGCGGCTGCGTCAGGGGACGCGCCAAGTCCGCTTCGGCGGCGGGCGCCAGCGGCAGGTAAATATATACCGCGGTTCCCACGCCGACTTGAGACTCGATATGGACCGCGCCGTGATGCGCCTTGACGATGCCATAAACGGCGGCCAGCCCCAATCCTGAGCCGCGCCCCACTTCCTTGGTCGAGACAAAGGGATCGAACGCCCGCTGCAGGATTTCCGGCGGGATGCCGCAGCCCTGATCTTCGACAACGATCGCGACCGAGGGTTCGCGCGACAGGGCCGGATGCGAATCGGGGGGCGGCATATTGGGATCGTTGGAAGGATAGGTCCTCAGCGTGATTTTCCCGGAACGGCCTTCCATCGCCTCGACGGAGTTTTGCGCCAGATTGCGCAGCGCCTGCTCCAGGCTGGGGATGTCCACGGCCGCCCAGAGGGCGTCGCGCCAGAATTCATCCATGATGCGCACGCCGGAGGGCAGCGAACGGCGCAGTTCCGGGATCAATCCGGCGACCATCTTGTTGATGTCTTGCGCCCCCAGGCGCAGTTCGCGCCGCCGGCCGAAGGCCAGCAGTTTTCGAGTCAACTCGGCGGCCTGAAGCGCCGATTTTTCGATGTTCTCCAGATAACGGCGTGAAATGGGCGCCGGGCCGATCGTGCTCTTGAGCATTTCGGCGAAACCCAGGATGCCCGTCAGCAGGTTGTTGAAATCGTGGGCGATCCCGCCGGCCAGCACGCCGATGCCTTCCATTTTTTGCGCGTGGACCAGCTCCTCTTCCAGCCGGCGCCGGCGGGTGATGTCGCGGCAGTTGAGGATCAGTCCTTCGGGATTGCCGTCAGCGTCGTGAATGGCCGTCATCGTCAGCTCGACGGGCCGTTCGCTGCCGTCGGCGCGCACAGACTGCAACTCGCCCGTCCAGACTCCGGCGCGCCAGGCCTGCTGTTTGCATTCGGCCTCGATCCGCGCCTGGCTCGCCGGCGCGAACAGGGAAATCCAGTAGTTTGTCTGCGACAGGGAATTCGGCGCATGACCGAAGATGCGAGCGAACGCGCGATTGGTGAAGACAAGACGTCCCTCGCGCGAAGCAATGGCGAAACCGTCATTCGACGCCAGCACGGCCATTTCCAGATTGGAGTATGAATCGCCGAGTTTGCGCTCGCCGGTCAGATCCTGAATGTAGAGGATGAATCGCGCCTCGCCGTCGGCCGCCTTTGAGCCGCCGCCGGCCTTTCCGGCCTCGCTTTTGGCCGCCGGCGCCGCCGATTTTCCCTCTTCCTCCGGCGTTTCCAGAATGGCGCCCGTAAAGCGCGCGGTAGCCGCGTCGCCCTTGCGCGTCGTGAAGGAGCGCTCGACCGCGAAGCCGCGTCCTTCGCGCAGCGCTTGCAGCTCCTCCTCGAGACTCAAACTTTGAATTTCCGGACGCGAGGCAAAGGGCTGCCCCAGGATTTCCTCCAAGGGTTGTTCGGCGCCGAAAAGGCTGAAGTAGGCGTCGTTCAAATAAATCGTCGCGCCGTTCGCATTCAAAATGGCGACGCCGAAGGGCGCATGGGCAAAAACCGAAGGCGAAAATCCCTTGCTGCGGGCGGGCGGCGCCGCAGGCTCGATCCCGGGTCCGCGGGAAAACACCGCCGCCAGAATCGCGGCCAGCAGCCGCATGGAGATTCCATCGGCCAGCGATTCAAGCCGGACGGACGACCAGAGGCAGAGAAAGACACGCTGGCCGGCGGAACAGGGAGAGAGAGCGAAAACGGTCAGGAATAAACAAGAAGGCGCATCCCCTTCCGCGGCTGTTTGCCTCAGGCAGATCGTCTCGCCCGGCAGCATGGCTTCGATGCCGAGCAGCAGGCGAAAGAGCCGATCGGAGCGCTGGTTGAAAAATGAGGGCCAGGCGTCCTTGCCCGCGCGCGTAACGCCGGCGATCAGCGACGGCGTTTCGCGGGCAACGCCGACAAACGCGGCGGCGTCAACCGCATCCGACAACAGCGCTCCCAGCAGGCGGTTCATATCCTCCGCGCTGGGGCGTCGGCCTTCGACGGCCTGATCGGAAATTTGGCACAGACAATCAGCAAGCGTCATGGGCTGGCAGCGGTCTTGTCAATCGAGATGCCCGACAGGTCCAACGGATTGAAATTCTTTTTTTCCTCACGGGCCGGACCCGCGCCCGGCGCCGGCTTCTTCGGCGCTCCGTTCCGGCGGCCCTGCCTTGCCGGAGCGTCCTGTGATTCCGCATTCCCTTCGGCGCCGGCTTCGGTCTCGGCTTCGGCCGAATGCCGGTCGTCCTCGGCGCCGCGCCGCGTGACGAGCTGGGCGATCGCATGTTTATAGACGAGATGCTTCATGTCATCCTGATAAAGCACGACGGTGAAATTATCGAAACCCGCGACGACGCCTTCCAGTTTTTCACCGCTCGTCAGGACGAACTGCACTTTCCGGCCGTCGCGCCGAACCTGATTCAAAAAACTGTCCTGCAAATTTACGCTGTTCTTCGTCATTGCAGCGCTCGCTTTTCTCGTCTTGATTCACAATCCAGCGGTATTATTGGGGCGCCGCAAAACACGGCGCAAGGCATTTCTGGAACAGGGCTTACAATTATTTTACAAATTTTATATTGCCGCCGCCGGCAAGCGCTCTTACGATTGCTTCGGCTTGCAGCGTACCTTGATCGCCTGCCTCTTGCATCGTTCCACATTTGGACTGATATCCTTGTTTCAAGGAGATCCAACAGCCATGAAACGCCGTTGCCGCAACATCGCAAACCTCTTCGCCATTGGGCGCGCGCCGAGATTGGCGTCTCTCGCAATCGCCGCCGTCTGCGCCCTCTGGGCGATAGGCTGTTTCACAATTAATCTCTATCAAGGCGCTGGACCGGATGCTCAGAAAGCTCCTGGCGGCGCCATGATGGCAGCCCCTAAAGACAATCTGCAAGCGCCGGAGAAAAAGCCCGCCGCGCCGGAAAGCAAGCCCGCCACGCCGGGGACGTTGAAAGCGGACAAGTCCGTGAAACTGTTCATGGAGGTTAAACCATTTTCAAAGAAGGACTGGAAGTATCAGCGGAAAATAACCTTGACCAATAACTGGAGGGACCTAAGGGACTACACCGCAAAGATCATTGTCCCGCATCGCCAGGGCATGAGCGCAGACTACGCGGACCTGCGCTTCACGGAAGCGAAGGACAAGGAGGTCCCTTATTGGATTGAGGAAGCGAACGAAAAATCCGCCGTGGTGTGGGTGCGGATTCCGCAACTCGAAGCCGAAAGCGACACGATGATCCATCTGCATTATGGCTGCGAGGAAACCGCTTCAGCCGGCAATGGGCGCGCTGCTTTTTTGTTCTTTGACGATTTCTCAAAAGGTTTCGATGGCGAGCTGTGGGAGCGCGGGCGCGATGGCTCGGATGGCGGCGTGGGCGCCGATGCGGCCAATGGCGCGATGAACGTCTGGATCGGCGACGGAAATCATCCCGACGGTTGGGCAAAAACCCGGCAGCAGTTCGAGCCGCCATTGACGGTCGAGAGCCGGATCAAGCTCACGCGCAAGGGGATGTTTGCTGACAACG
>JAPLSP010000167.1 GCA_026398575.1 Candidatus Sumerlaeota bacterium
CCATCGCGCGACAAGGCCGCCCGCCGGAGCGGGACGGCCTACCATTCGGCGCCAGCTTTACTCATTCCACTCCGTTTTTCAGAAAGCTCAACGCCACGAATGGATCGCCCTGCGCAAGGAACTCCTTCGCCAGCCGCGACCGGAGCGTTTCCTGCAAGACACGCGAAGGGTCGGTTGCCAGGGCCGCTTTCAGCGTATAGATCACCTGTTCGCGCGGAAATCCCAACGCTCCATAGGCTTCGGCCATGCAATAGAAAATCACGGGCCGCGCTTCCTTGGCCTCCTCTTTGCGAAGGTACGCCGCATAATTGCGCAGCGCGCGCAGCCAGGTTCCAGACAGATCGCGGTCGGGATGCTTCGAGGATTCGGCGACGGCGATCGCTTCGTCTTTCATCAGATCGGCGAAGATGACGCTGGCCTCCACGCCGTTGAAGAGCAGCGAGCGGCGTTCGGACAAGTATTCGAAATAGCGTCGCGCGCATTCCTGCCGGCGCTGGCGCCGCGCGTTGACCGGTTTGCCATCCGTCGCCAGACTGCGATACGACATCGCCGTCTCCAGCGCCATGCGCGCATCGAGCCAATTGCCCTGGCGCAGGCGCGCCTCGCCCGTCAGCCCCGAGGCCGCCATTGCCGTCAATCCCCAGTCGCGATTCCGGTCTTTTTGCGACGCTTCCTCAAGCCGCGCCATGATAAACCGCTGCTGGCGCGCCACGCTCTCGGGCCTGCCGTCGCGCAGCGCTTTGCGCATCTCGGCCAGTTCCGGCAACAGTTCGCGCCAGCGCATCGCCGGATCGGCCGTCAGCGCCATGACCAGATCGGGCTTGAGCGCGGGCGACAGCATGATCGTTTCGATGAAAGCGGTCTCGAAGGCTTTGCGCCGGCCTTGTTCGGCAGATAAGAGGCCTTCGCTGAGGAACTGTCCGGCGTCCATGGCGTATTCGTCCAGCAATTGCTCGATGCGGTCCATCATGGCGTCGGTCATGCCTTGCTTCAGCAGGCGCTGGAAGCATTCGCGGCTCGAACGCTCGTCGCCCAGGGCCAGACGCGCCTGGCTCAGCCAGAACAGCGCCTCGCGCGCGTCTTTGACTTCCGTGGCCGCGTAGGCTTCGGCAAGCCGGGCGCGATATTTCAGCTCCGGCGACACAAACGCAGGGTCGGCGCCATGAATCGCTTCGCCGCTACGCAGGAAGTTTTCTTCTTCGATCGCGCTGAAGATGCTTTTGCATTCCGACAGCAGCGCGTCGCTCGGCTCGGCGGTCTTCAACAGGCTGGCGAAGTCCTTGACGGCGCCGCTGAACGAGCCTTCGCGCCATTCGCGGACGGCTTCGATATAGGTTCTGATCTGCGAGGCCGACATCTGCGCGATCAGCGTCTGCGGATGGCAGATGGAGGTGCTCGACGTCGCCGCCAGGAGAGCCGAAGCGCGCTGGAACCATTGTTCGGCTGTTCCGGGGGCGCCGTCTTCGAACAGGGCGAATTCGCCCATGAAGCGGGCGGCCTGCCCGCGCAGACGCCGGACTTCGGCGTTCAGCGTTTTTTGATTATAGACTTCCTGCGCCAGCGCCCACGCCTCGGGCTTTTCGCCGCGGTCGCGCAGCAGGCGGGCCAGAATCAGGCGGATCTGATCCGCCGGCACGCCCTTGGAGACGGCGTTGAGCGATGCGCGGAAAATGGCGATGGCCTGGCTGACGTGTCCGCGCCCTTCCAGAAAGCTCGCCCATCCGTATGCCGTGTCGCCGTCGGGGAAGCGCAAGGCGTAGCCGGGAGTCTGGACGGCGCCCGTCAGGAGGAAGCTTTTTCCAAGCACGATGGCGTATTGACCCGAAAACGGATCGCTGGCCACGCGCGACGCTTCGTTGGGGAGGCCGGGCGTCAGGCTGCGCCCGAGGGTCAGCGCGCTGCGCCGCAATACGGCGTCGCCGCCGTCGAGGACGATCAGCGCGTTCGAGCCGATTGGCGCCGCGGCATAGGACGGATTCAATTCCCCCGAAGGAATGACCAGGGCTTGAGAGGCCGCCCTTGGGATCGGCGCCATTGAAACCACGCGATTCATCTTGTCGCGCTTCAGGTCGCAGCGCAGGACCGTGGCGCCCTGAGCGGTGCCGCACGTCAGCAGGAGCTCGTCATCGTCATTGGGCGTCCACTGGATGGTCCATACCGGTCCGAATTCATCGGCGGGCTTCAGTTCCTTGCGCGGGTCGTCCTTGGATGTGAGGGAGATGACGCAAACCTTGGGGCTGCCGCTGTCGTAGCTGATATAGGCCAGTTTCGCGCCGCTGGGAGACGGACGCGGGCAAATCTGGTCATAGGGCGCCTGGACGACGGCCTCGACGGCGCCGCTCTTGAGGTCGCAGCGATAAATGTCGGACGAGCCGCTGCGCGTGGAAGAGAAGTAAAGCGACAGCCCGTCGGGGGAATAAACCGGATCGGATTCGCGGGCCTTGTGTTCGGCCAAAGCGCGCCGCTGTCCCGTGGCGCCATTGATGAGGATCAGGTCCCAGGAGTGATCCGTCGCGTCGCGTTCGGCCACGCAGACCAGGTCGCGTCCGTTCGGCGACCACGTCAGTCCGCCGGGCCGCAGGCCTTTAATCTCAAGGGTCGTGCTGCGCGAGGAAACGGCGTCTATGACCATCAGTTTCCCATTGGAAAGCGTATAGGCGATCTGCCGCCCTTTGGGCGAAACGGCCACGTCCATGATATCCGGCGGGATTTTATAGCGCGGGGGAAAAGCAACGGCGGCGTCCACCGGCGGCGCGGAGTACAGAACCGCCAGCAGGAAAACGAAAACGCAACGCAAATACATCATGAGAGTCTCAATCATTCCTTGAAGTATGAAGATCGCCGCCTTGAAACACTGCAATAAACCAGCCGCAGGGCGCCGCGTATGGGTCGGCGGACGCCCGCAGGAAACATGGAATCAAGGGCGGAAACGTCATTTCCATCTTTCGGGGCGGAATTTTCAAGCCGAAAAGTGGCATAGACTGGAAACGGACGCATTTCAGTTGAGCTACCTTGGCGTGCTGGAAAAGATCTGACAAAATAATGTGCGACAAAATAATAACACAATGCCATTCCTGCTGGATTCAACGGCAACGTGTTTTCATTGTTTTTGCTCTTTTTTCTATATTTTTTTGTCTTTTTGGGCTTGCTCCAGCCGGTTGGCAAGTTTAGATTTTTATTATGTAACGGGCGCGATCATTCTCATATATCATTATTATGAAAACCTCATTATTTGCTTTTGGCGCGCTTCATGCGCTATCGTCTCTCGTTCGCCCCTACGAGAGCGATGGCGCATTTGCCACGGCCAACTCCATAGACACTCTCGTGCTCGCGAAATTGCGCGAGAAGGGAATCGAGCCCGCCCATCTCTGTTCCGACGAGGTTTTTGTCCGGCGTGTTTATCTTGACGCGATTGGCACGCTTCCCACGGCGGCGGAGGCGCGCGCGTTTCTGGAGGATCGGAGCCCGGACAAGCGCGGCAGTTTGATTGACCGCCTCCTCGCGCGGGAAGAGTTCGCGGATTACTGGGCGATGAAGTGGTGTAATCTGCTGCGGGTCAAGTCGGAATTTCCCATCAATTTGTGGCCCAATGCGGTGCAGGCGTATCACCGCTGGATTCGAACCGGCATCAAGGAAAACATGCCATACAACCGCTTCGTCCGCGAGCTTCTGACATCGAGCGGAAGCAATTTCCGAAAGCCGCAAGTCAATTTCTATCGCGCCGTCCAGAGCAAGGATCCGCAGTCCCTGGCGCAGGCTGTGGCATTGACCTTTATGGGCGCGCGCGCGGACAAATGGCCGAAGGATCGTCTGGCCGGCATGGCGGCTTTTTTCTCGCAGGTCGGCTACAAGACCACAGCGGAATGGAAGGAGGAGATTGTTTTCTACGATCTCGGCAAGACCAATCCTCCCGCGTCCGCAACATTTCCGGATGGGAAGACGGCGCCTCTGCCCCCGATGCAGGACCCTCGCGAAATATTTGCCAACTGGCTCATCAGCCCGGGCAATCCGTGGTTCACGCGCAGCATCGCGAATCGTGTCTGGTCTTGGTTGTTGGGACGCGGTATCATTCATGAGCCGGACGACATCCGCCCGGACAATCCGCCCGTCAATCCCGAACTGCTGGCGCTGCTGGAGCGGGAGCTGATTGCGAACCGATATGACCTGAAGCATCTTTTCCGGCTGATCCTGAAATCGCAAACCTATCAGCTTTCCTGCGTTCCCCAATCCAAAAATTCTCAGAGTGAGGCCTGTTTCGCCTTTTATCCATTGCGGCGGCTGGGAGCGGAGGTTTTGATTGACGCCATCAACCAGATCACCGGCACGAAAGAGAAATACACCAGCCGCATCCCGGAGCCGTTCACCTACATCCCGGAGGATCTGCGTTCGATTGCACTGGCCGACGCCAGCATCAGCAGTTCCTTTCTTGAATTGTTCGGGCGTTCGCCGCGCGAAGCCGGCCTGGAATCGGAACAACGGGATAGTCTCCCGACGGCCGCCCAGCAGTTGCATCTTCGGAATTCGAGTCATATCAGAAGCAAACTGGAGCAAAGCGCTCTGCTGCGCGCCTTGCTCAACTCCGGCGGCAAACCACGCGACATCGTCAACGAGATTTACCTGACGATTCTGTCGCGTTATCCGACGGACGAGGAATTCAATGTCGTGGTCGCGTATAAGCAGGCGGCCGAAAATAACCAGGGCGTTGGCTTGGACATTGCCTGGGCGTTGATCAATAGCGCAGAGTTCCAGTATCGGCACTAAGCACTCATATTCGAATTGCGATCTCATAAATCTATCGCAAATTTTCATGCAGAAAGGGTAGACTCATGCGGATAGGATCGGCGCCAGCTTTTGGAGTATAAGAGCGGAGATTCTCGCTTCGCTGCGAACTCCCGCTCGCCGCCTTCTTTTTTGCGCCAGGGCCATTGAATCGCCAAAAAGAAGGCGGCGAGCCACCTTACTCCAAAAGCTGGCGCCGCTTCCGACCGCATTGCTTTCGTCCCTGAGGCAAAAATACGTGACTGAATTTATGACCCACCGCGTTAAGCATAAAAGGACGCACGAAACCATGAGCATTTCCATTTCCAGGCGCGATCTGATGCGGCAGGGTCTTCTCGGCGCGGCCGGGCTGTGTCTGGCCGACCGGCTGGCAGTTTCCGCCTTCGCCGCCGCGCCGCAGTCCACAGCGTCCGCTCCGCCCACTGTTTCCCCGCCCTCCTCCTCCTCCCGCAAGGCCAAATCGGTCATTCAGATTTGGATGTGGGGCGGTCCGGCGCATCTTGATACCTTTGATCCGAAACCGGAAGCCGGGAACGATTACTGCGGCCCATTCAATAAGCCGATCGAAACCAATGTGCCCGGGATCAGGATTTGCGAGCTTCTGCCGCTGCTGGCCAAACAGGCGGACAAGTATTCCATTATCCGCAGCATGACCCATGGCGCCAACGCTCATGAGACGGCCTCCTATATGATGCAGACCGGACGCAAGGCCGGCGAGCGCCTGGTGTATCCGGGCGCCGGCGCTGTCGTTTCGTATTTCAAGGGCTACGACGGCGGATACAAGGGGCAGATTCCGCCATACATCGTATTGACGGAACCGCAGGGACGGTTTGACGAGGCGGGATTCCTGGGCACGCGCTACAAAGCGTTCGCGACGGGCGGCGATCCGGCGCAAAGCCGGTTCATGGTGGAAGGCATCGTCGCCGAAGGCATTGCGGACAAGCAACAGCGCGACCGGCGCGACTTGCTCGGCAAACTGGACACGCTCAAGCGCTCCCTCCCGGAGCATCCAGCGTTGCAGGCGCTGGCCCGGTCGGAGGAACAGGCTTACGACATGATCCTCGGCGACGGCGCGAAGGTGTTTGACCTTGCCGATGAGAAAGACGCCCTGCGCGACCGCTATGGCCGCGTTACGCTGGCGGCAGGCGCGCCGGCGACGCAGATTGCGCCGCGAACGACCTTCGGGCAATCATGCCTGGTGGCGCGGCGGCTGGTCGAACGCGGCGTTCCTTACATCACCATCAACTATCCCGGATGGGATACGCACAAAGACCATTTTGTGGAAATGAAGCGGAAACTGCCGGAACTGGATCAAGGCATGTCGGCATTGATCCAGGATTTGTCGGAGCGCGGAATGCTCGACGGCACGATCATCTGGTGGGGCGGCGAATTTGGCCGCTCTCCGAAAATCCAATGGGAAGCGCCGTGGAACGGCGGCCGCGGACACTGGGGCAATGCGTTCTGCGCCGTGGTTGCCGGCGGCGGTTTCAAGGGTGGACACGTGGTTGGCGCAACGGATGCCAAAGGCGAAGAAGTGAAGGAACGCCCGGTCTATCCGCGCGATCTCATTGGCAGCATCTACCAGCTGCTCGGCATTGATCTCGGCGCCAGCCTGCCTCACCCGCAAGGCATGGACGCCCACGTCATTCCCACGGCAGGGGAAAATATTCCCACCGGCGGACTGTTGAACGGAATCATTTAAGTATTTGCCGCGCTGCGGATGACAACATGTTGTCATTCATCCAAACATCGCAAAGAGGAATATTTCATCTGGAGCACAAAAAAATACCAGGCCATTTCTGGCGACTTTGTCCCGGAGGGACAATTGATAATAGCCCACCGATTTATCGGTGGGTACCGGGAATAACAAAAATGGAGTCCCGGAGGGACGAATGAAATGAGCGATTCAACAAGTAACGGACTAGGATTTTTCAAAAACTGTTTGAAAAAATGTGCCGCTTTGCGGCACAAAATCCGTTTAATCTTTTAATCCGTGGTAAGAAAGGCCACCACGGATTAAAGGATTAAACGGATTACAACAAACGACAACATGTTGTCGCTCGCAGCATGATAAGGGCTTAATTTCAGCCGTCCCTCCGGGACTCCATTTTTCTCGATTGCTCACCCAGCGCTGAAGCGCTGGGCTATTGTCAAATGTCCCTCCGGGACAAAAATCTGACTTATCTTAGGCCTCAGGAACGTTCCATGCAACCATCCCGCTACTCCCTGATACTTTTACTCATGATCGCGCCCTGCGCGCTGGCGCAGGATGATCCGCATATTGGATATATCTATCCCGCCGGCGGGCGCCAGGGCACGACGTTCGAGGCCACCATTGCCGGACAGCGTCTCAACAATGCCACCGCCGTTTATGTCTCTGGCAGCGGAGTCAGCGCAACGATCACAAAGCAGGAACGGCAGGTGACGCCCAAAGAGCAAAAGGAATTGACGGAGAGATTGAGCCAGTTTCAAGCGAAGCGCAGGCAGGGCCAGCGACTGACGCCGGAGGAGGCAAAGGAGGCTGGAGACATAGGGAAGAGACTCACCAATTTTGGCAGGCGTTTGACAAATCCATCGCTGGGAGAATTTGTCACTCTTCAAGTCTCCGTGGCCGCGAACGCTACGCCGGGCAATCGCGAAATCCGATTGATGACGCAATTCGGCCTTTCGAATCCGCGCGTATTCAATGTCGGCCAACTGCCGGAGTTCAACAAGCCGGACTGGAAGAACATTCCCCAAGCGAGGGGTAGCATGGACCCCGCGCTCGATCCGAAGCCGCCCGAGGTGAACATAACATTGCCGGCTATCCTGAACGGACAGATTCCGCCCGGCGGCGTTGACCGGTATCGGTTCCCGGCGCGGGAGGGCCAGCAATTGGTCGTCATCGTCCAGGCGCGCGACTTGATCCCCTATATCTCCGACGCCGTGCCTGGCTGGTTCCAGGCCACGGTCACGCTCTCTGATACGAAAGGCCGCGAACTGGCCTACTCTGACGATTATCAGTTTCATCCCGACCCCGTGCTTTTCTACAAACTCCCCGGCGCCGGCGAATTCGTGATCGAAATCAAGGACGCCCTTTATCGCGGCCGCGAGGACTTCGTCTATCGCGTCGCGGTGGGTGAAATGCCGTTCGTCACAGGTATTTTCCCCTTGGGCGGGATGATCGGAGCGCAAACAACCGTCGCCGTGGACGGCTGGAATCTGCCGGTAAAACAGCTGTCGCTCGATCTCAAGAACAAGACGCCGGGCATCTATCCGTTGGCTCAGACGCCATTCGCCAATAGCGCGCTCTATGCGGCGGATACCTTGCCGGAGCTCTTCGAAAAGGAACCGAACAACTCACCCGACAGCGCTCAGCCCGTTGCGCTGCCGGTCATTATCAACGGGCGCATTGATCAGCCCGGCGACATGGATGTCTTTCGATTCGAGGGCAAGGCGGGCGATCCGATCGTCGCGGAAGTCCTCGCGCGCAGGCTCGATTCGCCGCTCGATTCCGTGCTCATCCTCACCGACGTCTCTGGCAAGCGGCTCGGATACAATGACGACCACGAGGACAAAGGATCAGGCTTGAACACGCACCACGCGGATTCTTACCTCATCGCCACGCTTCCCGCGACGGGCGCCTATTTCCTTTACACCGGCGATATCCAACACGGCGGCGGCGCCGCGTACAGCTATCGGCTACGGATCAGCGCGCCGCGCCCGGATTTCGAGTTGCGGGTTACGCCGTCCAGTGTGGACGTTCGCGGCGGCGCGAGCGCGCCCTTGACCGTATATGCGCTTCGTAAGGACGGATTCGCCGGCGAAATCGCGCTGAACCTGAAAGACGCGCCTCAAGGCTTCACGCTGACCGGCGCCCAGGTTCCGGAGAATCAAGACAAAGTCAGATTCACGCTGAACGCCCCGGCATTGTCCGCGATGGAACCCTTCAGTTTACGTGTCGAAGGCCGCGCGACGATTCAAGGCCGCGAGATTGTCCGGTTGGCCGTGCCGGCGGATGACACACTGCAAGCATTCGCCTACCATCATCTGGTTCCCGCCCAGGAGCAGAAGGTCGCCGTCGTGGGCCGATTCATGCCCCGGGATTCGGCGAGAATCCTGACGGCAACTCCCATTAAAGTTCCCGCCGGCGGAACTGCGCGGGTTCAAGCGATCATGCCCATCGGTCCAATGATGACCAAAGTTGAATACGAACTAAGCGAACCGCCGGACGGTATCACTATCAAGACCGTCACCCCGCTGGGAAACGGTATCACCGAGATTGTTTTGCAAACGGACGCAGCCAAAGTCAAACCCGGCGCGAAAGGCAACCTTATCATCAAAGCCTCGGGCGAGCGAGCGGCGGGATTTGACAACCAACCGGCGCCACCCGCGAACCGGCGCATCCCGCTCGGCGCCCTCCCGGCAATTTCCTTTGAGATCGTTCCGTAATAAAAAGTTCTAATGCGATTCGGAACGTCTTTTTCAAAGAATGCTGCATTTCATCCAAGGAATTTGCCTTTTTTGCGCCAATCATAATTGCAGGGGGACTGACGGATTAGGGCAATTCAATTTGCCCTTGCCCGCTCCCGTCCCTGGCGCCCTATATTCGCTCATTCCGTGCAACCGGAGTCCGCCCCATGTCCCCCGACATGCCCCCCAATTTGCTCTACTATGGCGACAATCTCGATATTCTGCGGCGGTATATTAAGGACGAGACGGTGGATTTGATCTATCTCGATCCTCCCTTCAATTCCGCTCAGGACTACAATGTTCTCTTCGAGGAGCGAAACGGCACGGAGGCTTCGGCGCAGATTCATGCCTTCAAAGACACCTGGCGCTGGGATGCGACGGCGTCGGCGGAATATGAACGCACGATCCGGCATGGCGGAAAGGTCGCGGAGGCGCTGGCCTCGTTGCGGCTGCTGCTGGGCTGCAACGACATGCTGGCGTATCTTGCGATGATGGCGCCGCGGCTGGCCGAGCTGCATCGGGTTTTGAAGCCTGCGGGTTCGCTTTATCTTCATTGCGATCCGACAGCCAGTCCTTACCTGCGCATTTTGCTGGATGCGATATTTGGCGCCCGCCAATTCCAGAATGAAATTATCTGGAAGCGCACGTCGGCGCGGAGCGATTCGCATCGCTGGAACCACGTTCATGACGTGATCTTTTTCTATACCAAGTCCGATCACTGGACCTGGAATCCCGTCTATACGCCTTATGATTCGGACTACTTGAAGAAATTCTATCGCTTTGAGGAAGAGGAAACTGGAAGACGCTATACATCGAGTGATTTGACCGCGGCCGGCATCCGCAAAGGCGAATCGGGAAAAATTTGGCGCAGCGTCAATCCTACTTCCAAGAAGAGGCATTGGGCGCTGCCTAATAAAGCAATGGAAGAACTTGGCATCGCTGAAGGAACCATGCAGGATAAGCTGGACCAATTGGAGGTGGCCGGGCGCATTATATGGCCAGCCAAAAAAGGCGGTGTGCCGCGTTTCAAACGCTATCTCGACGAGATGCCCGGCATGGCGCCGCAGTCGGTCATTACCGACATTCCTCCCATCAGCGCGCAGGCGAAAGAGCGGCTGGGCTACGCCACACAAAAACCGCAGGCGCTGCTCGAACGGATTATCGAAGCTTCCAGCAAAAAGAAACAGATCGTTTTGGATCCTTTCTGCGGCTGCGGCACGACGGTGGCCGCCGCGCAAAAACTGGGACGGCGATGGATCGGGATTGACGTTACTCACCTGGCCATCGCCCTGATCCGCAAACGGCTGAACGACACCTTCGGAAAACGAGCGCATTATCGCGTGATCGGCGAGCCGGTTTCGATAACGGACGCCGAAGCGCTCGC
The DNA here is from genome assembly GCA_026398575.1 of Candidatus Sumerlaeota bacterium. The sequence continues at coordinate 10,616 of JAPLSP010000167.1, forward strand.
CATTGCCGATCCCTTTCAATTCCAGTGTTGGGCGCTCGGCCTTGCCGGCGCGCGTCCCTCCGAGCCGGTCAAGAAGGGCGCGGACAAGGGGATTGACGGCAAACTCTTTTTCTTTGACGACGCCACGAACAAAGCAAAGACGATTCTTTTCTCCGTTAAATCCGGCAAATCCGGACCGGCGCATGTTCGTGACTTGATCGGAACCGTGGATACGAACGGCGCGCAGATGGGCGTTCTTCTACTCATGCATGAAGCCACGCCAGCCATGCGCGCCGCCGCCGCCACCGCCGGACAATATCATTCGCCAGGCTTTCATAAAGATTATCCGCGGCTGCAAATCCTGACCGTGCAGGAATTGCTGACGAGCGCGCAGGTTCAGATGCCGCCCAGCAACGTCACTTTCAAGCGAGCGGCCCAAGATCAAACGCCGGACGCCGCCGCGTCGGATTTATTTGGGCTAAGTGAAGACGCAATTAATGGGAAAGACCAAGAGACTGAAGATTATTGATTCCCTGGAAACGAGGCTGACAATCATGAACGAGCTCCCTGTGATATCGCGGACGTTGATTTCGAAAATCGAAATGAAGTACGGATGCAATCCAAACCAGAAGCCAGCGGCGGCGTATATGGACGAGGGGCGGGCGCTTCCGTTCGAAGTTCTGAACGGCAAGCCGGGCTATATCAATTTTTGCGACGCCTTGAACGCCTGGCAGCTGGTGCGCGAGTTGCGCGCGGCGTTGGGAATGCCGGCCGCCGCTTCGTTCAAACACGTCAGCCCGGCGGGCGCGGCCATTGCGGCGCCGCTCGACGACACGCTCCGGCGCGTTTATGAGTGCGAGGGCGAGGACTTCTCGCCGTTGGCCATCGCTTATGTGCGGGCGCGCGGCGCGGACCCGATGTGCTCGTTCGGCGACTTCATCGCGCTGAGCGACGTGGTGGATGAATCGGCGGCGCGCGTCATCGGCGGCGCGGTCTCGGACGGCGTCATCGCGCCCGGATACGAGCCGAAAGCGCTTGAAATCCTCAAAGGCAAAAAGGGCGGCGCCTATCCCGTCATCACAATGGACCTCTCATATCAGCCTCCCGAAATCGAAATGCGCGATATCTTCGGCGTGACGCTGGCGCAGCGGCGCAACGACGTTCGCATTGATCGCTCGCTGCTCAACAATATCGTCACGAAGAATAAGGCCATTCCCGAATCCGCCGTTCTCGACCTCATCGCCACGACCATCGCCGTCAAATTCACGCAATCCAATTCGGTCGGCTATGGTCTCGGCGGGCAGGTGATCGGCCTGGGCGCCGGGCAGCAGAGTCGCGTGGATTGCGTCAAGCTCGCCGGGCGCAAAGTCGAAACGTGGTGGCTGCGCCAGCATCCCAAGGTCCTCGGACTCAAATTCAAGCCCGAAGTCAAGCGCCAGGAGCGGATCAACGCGCGCGTGCGCTACATCGAGGGCGACATGACCGGCCCGGAGAAAAAGGCGTGGCTCGAAGGCCTGGCGAGCGATCCCGGTCCGTTGACGCTGGAAGAAAAAGCCGAATGGATGACGAAGCTCAAAGGGGTATCGCTCTCCTCGGACGCCTTCTTCCCGTTCCGCGACAACATTGATCAGGCTTCCAGGCGCGGCGTGAAATACATCGTCGCCACCGGCGGCTCGACGCGCGACGCAGAAGTCATCGCCGCCGCCAACGAGTACGGCATGGTCATGGCCTTCTCCGGCGTCCGCCTCTTCCATCATTGATGTTCTGAGTGGCGACTGACAAGCCTCCAAAGAAGGGTTGCATTGCTTTGGCAAAACTGCTAAAAGAAACGCTGACAAGGCTGCGCACAAGCAATGTCTGAGGATTTTGATGAAGTGGGGGAAATCTATGCTGCGCAATATTGAGATCAAGAACTTTCGTGGTTTTCGCCAGTACTCACTTCACGATGCCGGACGGATCAATCTGCTCGTGGGCCTGAATAATTGCGGGAAAACCACACTACTGGAGGCTATTCGGCTTCTTACATGCGGTGGCAACATCGCAGAATTTGCTGCCATTCTGGAGCAAAGAGGAGAGGTACTTGGCGGCGGGTTAGATGGCCGCAGAATACACGACGCGGATATAAGTCACTTGTTTTATGGCCACAAATTGGAAAAGAATAGCCGATTCTCCGTTGAGGCAAATGCTGATAGCGCTCCTGAGGTTGTAACGATCTATATCGGCTATCAGGCTACTTCCGCTAACGCTCCACAACAATCTAATGCATTGGACGGCGAGCTCTTTGAGAGCGGCTTTTTAAACATGGAATGGAAAGGGTCCACCAATTTCTCGGGCAGAAGTCTGCCGATAACAAGCCGCGGCGGGATATCGCAAGACGACTTGCAGCGGATGCGTTGGACTGGGAAAGCGAAATCGAATAGCTGCTATGTTTCAACGGCTGCTTTGAATGCAGAACTTATTGCAGCTTCCTTTGGCAAAATCGCGCTCAATCCAGAAGAAGAATTAATCATCAATTCGCTCAGAATCCTTGAGCCAAAACTTGAAAGGATTGCCATTGGAGGCCCGGATGATCCCTCTCCGCGATCTATGATCAAGGGAGGCGTATATATAAAATTGCGCGGGGTTGAAAATCGAATTCCCATAGGGAGCCTTGGAGACGGGATGTGGCGGATGCTTGGGTTGTCGCTTGCGATGGCTCAAGCTGAAAAAGGAATTTTGCTTGTTGATGATATTGATACCGGACTGCATCATATCGTAATGCGAGATATGTGGCGCTTGGTATATGAAACTGCAAAACGCCTTGATATCCAAGTTTTCGCAACGACGCATAGCCGCGACTGCGTTCAAAGCCTTGCCACAATATCTCGCGGGGACGTTTCAAAAAACAGCGAAATTACCATACATAGAATCGAGCCTGAAAAGCCTGAGTCCATACGGTATACCGAACAGCAAATCGTCATCGCAGCCGAACAAAACATCGAGGTAAGATAGCCATGAGCATCCGGAAACTATTAGTGGAAGGATTGGATGACAAGCGCATTATTCCCCATCTCGTGGAACCGCACGGAATTCGATGGGAGTCGGCGCCCAAACAATATGTAGTGGAGATTATCCCATGCGAAGGTGATAGCCAAATCTTGGCGCCGGGCTTGATTGAAACGCATTGGAGCGAGCGAGAGATGAAAGCGCTTGGGATCATCTTGGATGCGGATGAAAACGCTGCCGACAGATGGTTGCAGGTGCGCAATAGATGCCAGGAAATGTTCCCGAATTTGCCGGTGAATATTTCACCGCAAGGTCTCGTCATCAACAAAAATGACCAAAAATTTGGCGTGTGGATCATGCCGGATAATCAATCGAGAGGAATGATGGAAACATTTCTTTCCTGCCTGATTCCCGATAATGGTCATCCGCTTTGGTCCGAAGCGCAGAGCGCTTGTCAGCGCGCCAAAGAATTGGGCGCTCCCTACAAGGAGGCGCATCAAGATAAGGCGAAAATCCATTGCTGGCTGTCTTGGCAAGATCCTCCCGGAAGACAAATGCATGAAGCAATCATAGAAAAAATACTTGATCCAAAATCTCCCCAATCAGCGGTCTTTATTCAATGGTTTCGCTCCTTGTATGACTTATAGGGTGGAACACGGAAGGCGGAGGAATCTTTGGGAATCTATCATGAATAAAACCGCAAAAAGAATATTTAGCATCGGCTGCGGATGCCTCTCGGTGATCCTGGTGGGTGGGCTGATAGTTGGCTGGATATTTTATGCGCGAATCCTCAAGCCCGCCAAGGAACTTGAAAAAATCGGCAGAGTCAGCGAACAAACCTACAAGGTAATCAATGGCGATTTCCCTTTCCGCCCGCCGTTCTCCGGCCAGTTGGACGAAAAACGCTTCCAAGAATACCTGGCCATTCGTGCCGCCGCCGCCGCCGCTGCCGACGCGAACATCGAAAAACTCGAACGAGCCCTGAAACGCAGCTCACGCGAGCTGGCCATCGCCAGCCTGCTCAATGAAGGCTTCGTGGATACGATCCAGAAAATCCTGGACGCGCATCAGGCGGCGCTGCGCGAACACAAGATGTCCGCGAGCGAGTATCAATGGATCACGCGCGCTGCAATGGCGAATGTCCTGCAAGCGGCGGACAAGGGAAATTCAGAGGCCCAGTCTTTGTCAGCCTACTATATGGGCGAAGGCAAAGTTGGCGCTCAAGTTCAGATGACCGCCGATGAAAAATCACAACTGAGGCAAAACCTGGAATCGCAAAAAAGCGCCGTGCGCGACGACAACCTGCGCATCGTCCTTTCCCACAAATCCGAGATCACTTCTCCCGCTTACGCCTTTTTGTTGGATTTGATGACGGCAGGGGTAAAGCTGAAGCAACGATAAGGGAAAAGATGAATGCGGATAAGCGCAGCGCCAGCTTTTGGAGTGCGGTTGCTTGCTGCCCGCACTCCAAATGCTGGCGCTATTCCCGACTGCATTATATTCATCCCATAGGCAAAATACGTCACTGAATTTGCAGCTCAAAGCGCTGAGCGGTGGAGCGTTGCATTTTTCCACAGTGTTTTCATGGCGATTGCGGGTCGTGGGCCAGAAATGACGTGGCGTTGCCGGCGGCTTGGAGCTTGGCTTTCAGCGCGGCGCCGCTGGCGACGAACGCTTCTCCCTGGATAGCCTCAGGCGCGCGATTTTCCTTCACGATTATGTTAGTGATGTTTCCCAGGCTGGAGGCCGTTAGCGTGCCCGATGTCGTGGTTGTGGCGCCGGCATAAAATTTTCCATTAATGTTCAGACTCGCTGAGATCACCGGAATATTGCACTGCGCTGCGTCGCTGTTATCCACGCCGGCATAAAACAGGATTGCAGCTGTATCCGAAGTCGGTGACTGCCGGATGTGGCCGCCTTGCTGGAATGAACCTGCCTTGCGCTTGGTGGCGATGATGGCGGTAATATTCGATTTGGATGCGATGCGCTGCGCCGCGCAGACGTCGCCGCCGGACGCCATGAACGACAGGCCGTCTTCGGCATAAATTTCGCCCGCGATGATATGAGCGCTGTATGCTTGCATCCTGAGAAGCGCCAGACTGCTCGAAATCGGCAGATTTCTGGATTTGGGATAAGAGGTGGGATTTGCGTTTGCGGGTCGTTTCGAAATGATCCGGTCCGGCGCGATGTTTCCACCGACGGCGCGGATTTTCGAGAACATCGCGGCTTCGAGCGAACTGGATGTGGACGCAGTGGACGTTGTGGACGCGCTCGCGGCGCTCACGCTGTAGGCGGCATTTGCAAGACCAGGCGCCGCGCGCTTCGGGCCGATCCACGCCTCGCTGACGAAGGGGATAAGAATCCTGTTGCGCTTGCTCTGAACCAGGATCGAAGCCGGCTGATAGGGCGCGACGAAATCGCGCAGAACGCAACCGGCCAGATTTATTTTCGCCACGAGGAACTTCGCGCCATTCGATGGCGCGGCGCCCGCGCTCTTGATGGCCGTGTAACAGTATTGCCCCTGCGTGCTGATGGGTTTCGGCGACATCTTGACCGCGCCCACTTCCGCCGCCACTACGCGTTGCGAGTATGCGCCCGGCATTGTCAGCGACTTGATGACGCCGGACGTGGCTTCGATCGCGCCTTCCGATAATTCGCGCGCCACACTGGCCTGGGAATAAATGCTGCTGAAAGAGCCGTTCGTTTTGATGGCGGGGATATTATACAGAGTCGTCCCCTTCGGAGCGGTTTTGCGATTGATGGATATCGAAAGCGAGCCGGAATATTGCGTCCCAAACTTCAGATTGATTCCACCGTCGGAGGTGATGATGTCGCCCGCCGGCAGCGCGCCGTATTTCCTGTGATTCTTGATGTAGGTGATCCTGTTGGGCGGTTTGGCGTTGTCCTTGTAGCGGATGATGTATTGCTCATACCAGGCATTGATGGGTTCAAGGGGCGCGATGTAAATACCCGTGAAGGTCGTGATGTCATCCTTGGCCAACGTTTGGCTGACGGGATTGGGGGACGGCGCCGCATATCCCTCTAGTTCGCCCCAAGTCAATGCTATCAGTCCCGTGGGAACGCCCGTGATCGCTTGCGGCCCAACGCCGGAGCGCGTCTTGTTATCGCCGTCCACAAACGACCATGGCGCGTCTTGCGGCGTCACATCCACCACAACGGTTCCTCGATAGCGCAGCGGATAAACTGCTGTGAACGTGACGGTGGCGTCATGCGACAGCGTTTGGGTTGTGGGATTGGGGGAAGGCGTCTCATAGCCGCGCGCCGCGCCCCAAGTCAGTGTGATCAAGCCAGCGGGAACACTGGTGATCATTTGATCGCCGGCGCCGGGATGATTCGCGCCGTCGCCGTCCGTGAAAGACCATGTCGCCGTGGAAGGATTCACCTGCACGACGACCGTTCCAAGATCGAGCGCGAAATTCGCCGCCAGCGATTTGTCGGAATCCATAACCAACGCGAGCGGGTTGTCCAGTTCATGCCCGACTGAGATACCGCCGCTCCATCCAGCGAAATAATAGCCATGATCCGGCGCCGCCGTCAGCGTCACGGTCGTTCCCCGGTCGTAAGTCGTCTGCTGCGGATCAGCCAGGATCGAACCATGAACAGCCGCAAGGGTGAGTGTGAATTGCGCGAACGGCACGCCAAAAGCAGCCTTGCTGTCGCTGGTCTCAATGCCCTCTTTGTTCATCGCGCGCGACTGAATAAAGTAAGTAACTGCTTCCGTCAGACTGGTTACTGTTATCGCTCCCCATTGCGCGCGCGTCTGCCAAACCGGCGACGCGCTGACCGAGCCGTCGGCCTGAACCCATTGATTGCCAACGCCGTTGACATCGGGGCTGATATGGATGGCATAAACGGTGTCCGTCGGGTTTTGATCGCCTGCAGCAATCGAAACGCTGAGGGTCGAGGCAGTCGGACTGGTGACATTGGGCGCGATGGGCGTCGCCGCCAGTGTGCATTTCGTCACGGGCAGCGAGGGAGGGGTTTCAAGGCTTGTCATATTTCGCGATTTGCCGGTGAAGGAATAAAGCGTGTTGGGCGTCAGTCCGGAGCAATCCCAGGCGGCGACGGTCTGGCGCCATCCCGAATTGCCGCCTGCGGTTGCGTTGGCGATGAAAAGTCCGGACGATCCTGCTGAGAGATTGCTGAAGACCGTACTCGCCGGAGCGGCGCTGATGCTAAGGGATGTCACGTTGCTGAAGACGATTCCGGCGACCGGTTCAATGAGAGTCGCGGCGGAGATGTTGCCTGTCTTTGCGCTGTCGCCGCCGCGATTGCTGGCGGCCACTTGAAAGGCATAGAGCGTGTTCGTTGTCAAGCCCGAGGCGGTCCATTGAGTTGTATTGGCGGTGCAGGTCGTTGTTTCCATCCCCGAAGGCGCCGTCGCGCCCGCGGCAAACCAAATATCGAATTCATCTTCGTTAGTGGAATTATCTCTCCAAGACCAGACAATCTGCGAATAGGTGATAGCCGAGGCCGCTGCGTTGTCAGGAGCGTTAGGCGGGATATCGGACAACTGAAATTCGTACGCGCCGATATCGAATGTGTCCGCGCCGCTCTTGCCTACTCCCGGAATATCCACTGGCCGGAGATTGCCATCCAGATCAGTTAATGGAGCGCTTGCAGTCGTACCCATGTCAATGGCCGCCGATCCGACGGATATATGATAATCCATGATCCGCCACGTCGCCCCGGCGGTATCAGAGGTCATATCTCCTGCAAGTACAATTTGGTCCTGCGAGTTGGAGATGACAAGCGCTTCACGAAAGTTGAGGATATTCGGACTGATGATCTTGCCCGCTAACGCGCCCGGAATAAACGACGCAAAGGAATTGGTCAGCGTCGTGCGGCTGGTCACAGGATCGAATACTCCTGGCGCATTCCAAACGCCCGACAATCCCGTACGGAATGTCGGATTGCCCGATATATTATTTTCCGCATTCGGCACATGCGAATTAATTGCGCTTGCGCTGGTATATCCTGATGAGATGCTATAATAATCTGCTATATTATTGAAGAAAAGATTATTTTTGCAATCCATATTGTAGTTATCACCGAAACCGCTATAATAAATCGCGGTTCCATTGATATTGCTGAAGATCGTGTTTCTTAACGCGATATTTCCAGCAGTAATGCTAAGAGGAATAACACCGCTTCCAGTAGTGGTGCCGCTATTCAATAGAGTGCAATTGATCAGAGAAACATTGCTCGCAAAAAAGAAAAATGTATTGCAAGGCCCGCCGTCACTCATATAATTACTGCTGATAATGCAATTGGTCAAATTGACGTTATTTGCTCCATGGAATGATAAGATAGCTTCATCAGAATCAACAAGCTCCATAATGTTGCCGCTAATGATAGTATCCATGATTGAAATCTTTTGGTCATTACTGCCCCAAAATAAGATGCCGGCTCCCTCAACGCTCTGGTTTCCAGAAATAACACAATTTCTGATGTCAGCTTTGCTGCTGCAATAAAACCCTCCTCCATAATACGCATAATTTTGCTCGATTATACACTTTATGAAAAAGACATCAGCTGATCCAATACAATCAATACTAATGCCTCCACCACTACTCCCGATATTTTGGCTGATGATGCTATTTGAAATAACAGACATGCTCATCATTCCTGCATAAGCTATTCCACCGCCTTGCCAGGAGGAATTGCCTGAAATGACGCTTTGAGTGATGGTCGAAGTAGAAGAATAGAGATAAAACCCGCCGCCATCAAAACCAAATACATTCGCATTATTTGAGACGACTTGGCAATTCGTCATATTCAAAATGGATGAATAGCAATAGAGTCCTCCGCCATCATGACCAGAGTAATTGGAAATGAGTGAAGACGCAACAATACCTATGGTGGATGCTTGGCAATATATAGCGCCTCCTTCATATACAGATGAATTACTGGTAATTTCCACATCTGAGAGAATAATATCTGAATCGCTGCAATAAAGTCCGCCCCCATAGTTAGAACCGGTATTGAGAGATATTTGCGTATTTGAAACAGACAGATTTGAATGGGCGCAATAAATGCCACCGCTTTGTCCACGATTAACTGAAATACTGCAATTGCATATAATTGCAGTGGATAATGCGCAATTTATTCCAGCACCCTGAGAATAACCGCTTCCCCCGGTAATGGTAAACCCATCTATGGATGCACTCGAAATGCCGGAAATCGAAACGACACTCTGTGCGGCAGATCCATAATATGACTTCGAGCCGTCAATCACAGTTTCACTGGTTATAAGATCGCGCTCGGAAGGATCCAATTCGGTACCCTTGAAGCCGCCGTATAGCGCAACGCTGTTCTTTATAATAAGCACGCCATAGGAACCTGATCGGCTCTCATTATAGTTCCCCTTCTTGACCCAAACCTCGCCGCCGCCTGACGCGCTGCACGCGTCAATGCCTGCTTGAATGGTTTTTTTGGCGGTTGTCCAGGATGTTCCATCGCCCGAATCATTAGGCCGCGCGGCGTCCACATAATAAATTCCAGCGCCTGAAGCGGACTGAGCGCAATTCAGCGCCCAGATCAATCCAAGCGCTATCATGCATCCCTGCAGCGGCTTGCGAAGGTGGAACTGTTTGAAGAAAGATACAGCCATAACCTCAAAGCGCCGTATTGAATGCAAAAAACTGTGCATAGCAATTATCCTTTCGAATGGAGCGCTGCAACTATAAAAAGACTTTATTTACGGCTAACTTATCATTAAGAAACTAAAACGTTTCATGCCACAAGCATCGGCAACAAACGCCTATTATATAATTACGCACTAAGGCGCGCCTAAATGTCCAGAAGAAAATCAAGGAGCGCCAGTTTTTTGGGAAGATTCATGCGGATAGGAG
>JAPLSP010000095.1 GCA_026398575.1 Candidatus Sumerlaeota bacterium
AGGGCAAAAAGAGCTTCACTCACTAGATTGAGGGACTTGGAAAGAGCTATTAAGGAAGCGCCCCATCCCACTGTTTGGCAGGAAATGAAGCGGCAACACAAATCATATCCGGAACTCAATCGCCTTTTCAAAAAGGTTCCTCAAACCCTCAATTGGTGATCTGCTTTTCATCGAGACAGATTCCCGACAAAAATGATGACTCTTTCATTATCCCACCCATCTTCCGATCCTCTTGGCTTCTCTGCCGTGCTTGAGATTGTCGCCGGGTACGCGGCTTCCGAGCCGGGGCGGCTGGCTGTGCTCGATCTCAAGCCGCTGACGGCGCCTGACGCTGCAAAGGCCGCTCTCATACTGGTCTATGAATGGACCGGGTTGATGCAACGCTCGATGGACGCGCCGATGGCGGGGATTCAGGATATTTCGGAATCGCTGACAGTGCTATCCGTGGCGGGGACGATTGTGGAACCCGAAAAACTTCATGAGATTGGCGCCGTGGCCGCTGCGAGCGAAAATCTGCGCGCGCATTTCTCCACGCATCAGGAGGCCGCCCCGAATCTGTGGCGGCTGGCCTCGCGCCTCGCGCCTGCGCCCAAGACGCGCCATGCCATCGAACGCGCCATTGCGCCCGATGGAAGTATCCTCGACAACGCCTCGTCCGAGCTGCGCCATATCCGCCGCGAAAAGCAGCAGATGGAAGGACGTCTGGTGGCGCATCTGCAAAAAATGGTCAGCCATCTGCACAAGGACGGCGCGCTGGCCGAAGACTTCTATACGCAGCGCAACGGCCGCTACGTTCTGCCCGTCAAGGCCGGTTCCAGGGGAAAAGTCGCCGGCATCGTTCACGACGCCTCGAATACCGGCCAGACGATTTTTATCGAACCGTATTCGGTCATCGAGATGTCGAACGAGGCCATGCAGCTGCAAATCCGCGAGACCGAAGAAATTCGCCGTATCCTCCTCGAGATATGCGATATCGTGCGCGAAGAATCGTCCGCCCTCCGCGCCAATCTCGCCACGCTCATCCAGCTGGATTCCATCCATGCGCGGGCGCGGTTCGGACATCGCAACGACTGCGCGATCCCACAATTGAAGCCCAACGCGCCGCTCGATCTGCGGCGCGCGCATCATCCGCTGCTTTATATGTCGCGCCGCGCGGCCTCGATCCCGGTCAGCATCCAGCTGGACGAAGGCGACCGCGCCCTTGTGATTTCCGGCCCAAACGCCGGCGGCAAAACCACCGCTCTCAAGACGCTCGGCCTTTTGTGCATGATGGCGCAATGCGCGATCCCGGCGCCCGCCGACGCGCAATCGTCTTTCCCCATCTATTCGCGCTTCTATGCCGATATCGGCGACGAACAGGACGTCGAGGCGGGCGTCAGCACCTTTTCATCCCACATCCGTTCGATCCGCGACATCATCGAAAACGCCGACGCGCATTCGCTCGTCCTGCTCGATGAACTCGGCACGGCCACCGACCCGACGGAAGGCGGCTGTCTGGCCGTCGCAATCGTCGAACGCCTCGCCACGCAGGCCGCGCTCGTCGTCGTCACGTCGCATATGGCGGTTCTGAAGAACTGGGCGGCGGGCGACGCGCACGCGCGCAATTGCTCATTCCACCTGCGCGAAGACACGCATGAGCCTTCCTTCCAGCTGACGATGGACGTGCCCGGCGCGAGCGAGGCGCTCATCGTCGCGCAATTGCAGGGATTGGATGAGGCGCTGATCGAGCGGGCGCGCGAGCTCCTGCCCGCCGGCCAGGAAGACGCCACGTCGCTGATCCTCTCGCTCCAGCGCAAGAACGAGGACCTCGACGCGATGAAGCGCGAGCAGGCCGGCCATTTGGACAAGCTGGAGGAAGAACGCGACCATTATCAAAAACTGTTCGCGCAATACGACGCCGAGCGCCGGCAGTTCAAGAAGACGCTGGCCGAGGAAAAGAAAAAACAGCTCGACGCCGCGCGCGCCGAAATCGAGCGGCGCATCGCCGGAGTCGCGGACAAGGAAGCGCTCAAGCAGGCTCAGGCGGCGCTGAAGCGCGAGCAGCAGCAGGCGGCCAAGGAGATCGAATCGCTGACCAAGCCGATGGCCGCCCCCGAAGAGATCGCCGCCCTCAAGGTCGGTTCGCCCGTCGTCATCGAAGGCGTCAGCGGCGTTGGCATCATTGAGACGCTCGATGCCGCGCGCGGGCGCGCCAAGGTGGTCATTCGCAACCTGGGCATGGAATTTCCCCTGACGCGCCTGCGGCCCGCCACCGCCGAGGAGGCCAATATCCTGCTGGATCAGCAAAAGGCTTCCTCGCGGCGCGGGCGGATGGTGAGCGTGGACAAGCGGCCCGAAAGCGCGATCAAACTGGAACTCGATCTGCACGGCATGTACGTCGAGGAGGCCGTGCGCATCACGGATCAATACCTGAGCGACGCCGCCGTTCACGACGCCAAATACGTGCGCATCATGCACGGAACCGGCACCGGCCGCCTGCGCCGCGGCCTGCACGACTTCCTGAAAACCCATCCCCTCGTCAAACACTTCCGCTTCGGCCTGTCCGAAGAAGGCGGCGCCGGCGTGACGATTGTGGAATTGAGGGAATAACGCTTTGAAAAACGCGTAACTGCGAGTCACATTGACTCAGCACTATGATAGCGTAAAAAAGATTTCCAGCTTTCTTCTACTATATTGATCTCTTCGATGTCCATGGCATAAAGCTGATATACAATAGTATTAATTTCATTGTCAGCTGATGAGATATGCCGATTTATAAGAGCTTTGTCGTTCTGATTTCTCGCTTGGTCCAATTGCTGGTTCAGTGAAATTATTTCATTAGCTTTAGCCATGATATGCTTGTATTTTTCCGTTTCTGCTGCATCTGAAAAATTGATTCGCTTTATTGGAATGTTGGACACGCTATTCCAAAAGTATTCATAAATTCCAGCGCCCTTGAGTTTACCGATACCCGTGAACCGAAAAGACAATAACTTGGAGTTCAATAGCGCCAGGATATATAACAAGCTTTCCGACTGTTGGTTGTCAAAGAGGACTGTAGTATCGGTTAAGCTCAGATAAGCATTATCTGCATCCAGTGCAAACCGATTGAATGGGGCTAAATACGGAGAAATAATCCTTGATCGGGAATAATACTCCTTATGGAGCGGCCATGTGAACTTCCACCATGCGCAATCGCCGCGTTTGAAGGCCGCTCTTTGTTTAAGCGCCGCTTCGTGCGTATGTAGATAATTTTGTATGCCTCTAGGCAAATCGCTGAAGGAATCAATGTTCTCCAAAAACAATATATATTCTTCTCGATTTTTAATATAATAACGTTGAATATCTGAATTAGCTGCGCGTTTTCGATACAAATGTTTTGGGACTTTCCATTCGACTAATTTCTGCTTTTCAATATTTCCAAAAATGGAATTCCTTCCTGTTTGCATACCTTGGCCAATTATTAAAATATCGCCAAGTGAAACCCCTCTTTCATCAATTTTCTTGTTAATGGAAGTTTCTTTTTTAGGTGAAAAAATCCATGGGTTCTGTTTAAGCAAGGATTGGTTTATGGTAATGATTTTGAAATTCTTAAGATCACTTTTTTGGACTGCCAGGGAAACGGGAGTAAAATCAGCATTATGCAATTTATAAACGGGAAATTTTCTATGTGTTAGAGATTTACGCAATAGGAGAATGCAGGTCGCTATTCCAATACCAGGAAAAACATTGTAATTCTGAAAATCAATAATTTCCTCAATGCAAGCATGCGACAGCAGATAAGATCTGAGTTTATCAGCCTTATAAGCTTCCAGGAAAGCGCGGGAAATGATATAGCCGACACTGCCTCTTGACATATCCACTGCTTTCGCAAGGAAATAGAATAGCAAATCTGTCTTATCATTATATATTGGCCCATAAAGTGATTTAATGGCGCGTAAGCGAATATCGCCTTTCCCCCACACATCATCAATATTGAGATAAGGTGGATTTCCAATAATGCAATCAAAGCCGCCTGTTTGCATAGCGTCCGGAAACTCGTCATCCCAGTTGAAGGCATTGATATGTCTCTTATCGTCCATAGAACATGTCAGATCGCCAGTGAAAAGCTCCGGTCCAATAAGCGAATTTCCGCATTTGATATTTTCATTCAGATTGGGCAATGCACGCTGCAATTTATTGATCCAATCAATTTGTTGAATCAGCGATGCGTCATTTTCCTCTTCAAGCACTTTCAGTAGAAGTGAAAGCTTTGTAACCTCCACTGCCTGATGATCAATATCAACGCCAAAGATATGTGTCATCAGGATTCTTTTTTTCTCCTGTATCGTCAAGCGCCAGGACGTGGCCACCCCTTCAACTGCAGCTTTCGGTTTGACATGCTTAAGTAATGCTATCTCGGAGATTCCATTTTTGTAGATAGGCGCGTCGCTTCTTCGAGCCCACTTGTCGGGATTACGTGAAATATACCATTCTAGGTAATAATCCATCAAGCACTGGTATGCTCCAAGCAGGAAAGATCCAGAACCGCAAGCTAAGTCGAGAACGCGAAAGGGATGGGAATCCTTTCCATGTCTTTGTCCGAACAATTGATCCGGGGGTTTTCCCTCAATAGCTTTCCTAACCGTGCTCTGCACAATATACTCCACGATATATGCAGGAGTATAATAAACGCCGCTTGCTTTCCGGACTTCCGGCTTTTCTTCTATGCGAGCTCGATGACCTGGTGTTAGAGTTATGGTTCGGCTTAGAAATCGTTCATAGACCGTGCCAAGGATCTGCGCCGGCATGGCGCGAAATTCATAAGGCGAACCGTACTTGAAGTAAAGGCTTTTCAGAATAGGCCTGAGAATTTTATCCTCAAGAACGATATTATTGAAGCGCCGATCCGCTGTAAGGTCAAAAAGTCCTGAATTATATTTTGAGTCCGCGTGCTGACAGGGCCCAAAAATAAATCTGCGATAAATATCATCCCTTTGGGAGATCTCTAAGAGACTTTCATAATTCTCTAAACGCCTGTCTTCAGCCATTCTCAGAAAAATGATGCGATCAATCGTCAATTGAACCACGCGATTAAGGTCTTCTTCAGAAATCTCGGGATTACCACGCGCAATACCGCGCGCCAATTCATCGCGCCATCGTTCAATTTCTCTCAGGAATTCCTTGTCAACCGTTGCAGTACCGCGCCTGCCATGCCGCGCCTCTGCGAAGGAATCGAATTTCCCTGACCAGACAGCCTCACGAGAAAAAATATTCCATAGCTCCTCCCATCGCGCTGCATAATCACGCCATACAAAATAATAAATACGTCTTCGATCCGCCTTATCGGCGATGTGAGGTTTAATGGAGCAGTCATAAACAGCCATTTCCTCGAAATTCAGGAGAATAGATAGGGGCGTTTTTCCGCTCCAGGCGTAGCGGCGCAATTGAAATGCCGCTTTTGCATTCTCCTTGATACCCGTTATGCATTTCTTGGCTTCTGCATAAAACCTTGGTGACATGCCGACACGAAACGCATAGTCCGGCGCTTTGCGCTGGCCTTCGACATCCAAGCTTTCTTCAACCATGACTTCCCGGTATTGCGGCGCCACGCGCGCCTGATTCGTTGTATCCCATCCCAATGCTTCAAAAAGCGGATCAATTAGATTCTGCCTGACCTGCGCTTCCTTGACTCCATCAGCGAAAAAGGCGCCGCGGTTCGTCCTGAAATATTCCGTCAGCTTGATGATTTCTTCTTTTCCATGCTCGAATGTTTTAGCCATGACGAGCTCCCTGTGGAAAAAACAAAAATCACACTCTGTGGCGAGAAGAGAAGGCAACAGAGATATTTCCCTTGATTCCGGGAAGATACATAGATCGGGGGCGGGGCGCAACCGATTGCTTCGCATATATCCGTATTCCATGCGCGGCACACGAGTATCGCGCGGCGCATCCCGCAAAGAGCCCGACTTGATATTCCCATTGCCCCGGGCAAGGAGATTTGCCAATATCGGCGAAGCAGGTTATGCAGGAAAATTTAAAAATCAGCGCAGGAAAAAGAAGGAAGTTTTTCGGTTTATGCCCAAATTTGTTGACTATGCCCGCATCAGCGTCAAGGCCGGAGACGGCGGTGACGGAATCGTTTCGTTTCGAAGGGAAAAATTCGCCCCGCGCGGCGGGCCGGACGGCGGCGACGGCGGCAGGGGTGGTACCGTTATTTTTATCGGCAACCTGCACCTGGTTACGCTGCTGGATTTTCATTATCAGTCTCACTTCCGCGCGCCCAGCGGCAAAAAAGGCGGAAAAAAGGATTGTTTCGGCAAAGGCGGCGATGACCTGATAATCCCCGTGCCGCTTGGTTGCGTCGTCACGGACGAAGCGACCGGCGAAACGATTTGCGATATCACGGCGCCCGGCCAGCGCGAAATCGTCGCCCAGGGTGGCAAAGGCGGACGCGGCAACGCTCATTTCGCCACGGCCACCAATCGCTCGCCGCGGCGCTTCGAAGAAGGAACAGCCGGGGAAGAGCGCGCGCTGATCCTCGAATTGAAGATGATCGCCGACGTCGGGCTGATCGGACTGCCGAACGCCGGCAAGTCCACGCTGCTGCGCGCGCTGACCGCCGCCACGCCCAAAGTAGCATCCTATCCTTTCACGACGCTGCATCCAAACCTTGGCGTGCTGGAGTTCGACTTGCAGACGCGCCTCGTGCTGGCGGACCTTCCGGGACTGATTGAAGGGGCGAGCACGGGGGCGGGCTTGGGCGACCGTTTTCTACGGCACATCGAACGCACGGGAACGCTTCTGCATCTCGTGACGGAGGAACAGGGCGTCTTCGACGGCGACGATCTCATCGAGCGCGTCGAACTTGTCCGCAACGAGCTGCAGGTCTATGGCCATGCGCTCACACAGAAGCCGCAGACCATCGTGCTGTCGCAAATAGATCGCGCGGAGGACCCTGAGATGCTCGAGCAGGCGCGTAAGGCGCTCGAAAAGCGCTATGGCAAAGTGATCGTCATCTCGGCGAAAACCGGCGAAGGACTCGAGGATTTGCGCGCGCTGCTGCGCGGCATCGCTGAGGAAAAAAAACGTCTCGCCGCCGAAGAACACGCCGCGCAGGCTGCCGCTCCCCCATCGTCCACCCGGTCCGACGTTTCTGCCTCATCCCCCTTGTGGTCGCTTCCATCCTCTTTGACAGAAAAAGAATGGAAATAGGACGAAGAGGATGAAGGCGCGGCGGATTGGAACGCTGAAGCGGGGGAGGACGAGGAGGATACCGAAGACCTTGAAAAAGAAGACGACGCAAACGACGATGCCAACGATGGAGAAGACAAAGGCTTGAGCCCCAAGTAGCGCCGACAATGCCAGAGGGATTTGCTGGGCTTTGATAGTTTGAATCCCCCGAAGGGGGCGAACTATCATAGCCGTGGGTGAAGCGCAGCGAACCCACGGAAATGATGAGAGGGAAAACGGGTCCCCGAAGGGGGCCAACTAACGGCAGAACATCTGTCCTATTTCATTCACGCTTTTCGAATTGTCCAGGCAAGGAATTGCCTTGGCGACGGCGTTGGCCCCCTGCGGGGACCGATGATTCGTTCGCCTCGACCGTGGGTTCGCTTCGCTTCACCCACGGCTATGATTGTTGTTCCCCTTCGGGGAAATCATGTTCAAACTCCAGAGTGAAATCCTTTCAGGATTTCAGAGATGAAGGGTCTATTTTCCCGCCACCAACTTCTGGCCTATTTTGCTGGCCAGGGCGCCGTCGTATTGGCCGGGGAACTTTTCTTTCAATGCCTTCATGATCGCGCCGAGGTTCGGCTTGTCCAGCCCTGCGACGATCGCGGAAATCTCCTGTTCGAGCTGCGCCTCGGATAGCCGCGAGGGAAGATATTTTTTGAGCAATGAAATCTCGCCGTTCATCCGCTCCGAATGCTGGGCGAAATCCGGCTTCTCCTTGAGCGCCTGCAAGTTCTCCTCGAGTATCTTGATCTGCTTTTCGATGGTTTTTACGACTTCCTCATCCGAGGGAAACGGGCGGTTATCCTTGTTTTTCGCCAGGGCGTTCGCCTCGGAGATCACCACCGACAGCAAATCCTTGGCGCCCTCATTCCGCGCCTTCATATACTCCATCCGGTCTTTTTTCAGCTGGTCAATCAGCATGGCCTGGAACCCTCCTTCGCGATGAATGCTGGAAGAAAGCCTGCTTCCGGCGCCGGCCTGGCCGCAAGCAAAATCATGAGAAAATTGCCTTTGACACCGGCACAGTCGGATTTTCTATAATCGCGCAGCCCGTGGCCAAGGAATCCGATTATGCCGACAATTCGGGTTATGCTCAGTGACACCGAAGTGCATCGCTGCGCTTTCGACCGGGATATTATTTCCATCGGGCGTTCGCGCGACAATGACGTCGTCGTGGAAAACCTGGCCGTCTCCCGCAATCACGCCCGCATCCGGCGCATGGAAGACGGCCGCTATGTCCTCTCGGACCTCAGCAGCGCCAACGGCACCTTCGTCAATGGCGTGCAGGCCACCAAGATTGAAATCAAGCACGGCGACAGGATCAGCGTGGGTAAACACGTCCTGATCTTCGAAGACGCCAAAGTGTCGGACGCCGAAATGATCGGCGAAGCCTTCGGCGCGGACCGGACGATCATCGTCGAGCGGGTTCCCAACGCCCGCCTCCTGATCGTCAAGGGGAAACAGCAGGATCAGGAAATCCATCTGACCAAATATGAAACCACGATCGGACGCGGCGCGGATGTGGACGTTCGCGTGTCCGACTGGTTCGCTTCCAAGCGCCATGCCGTCATCCTGCGCCAGGGAACCAAATTCTTCCTCAAGGACTTGGGCAGCTGGATGGGCACCTATCTCAACGGTCAGCGGATCAAGGAGGCCCAGCTATCGCCGGGCGACGAGATCAAGATCGGCTCGGGCGTCTTTCGGTTCCTCGTGTTCCAGGATGAGGAAACCATGCAAATACCTCCCGCTGTGATGAGCCGGAAAGCCGGCGAGCGCCTTGCGATTGTCGCGCAGCCGCTCATGCCTCCCTCCAAATTCGTGGCCGGCCAGCCGCGCGAAGAAACCCCCGACGAATACAAGACGATCGCCTTGGAAGGAGGCCCCCGGGCGCCTGTGGCAGCGCAAGCCGTTGCTCCGGCGCCAGCGCCGGCGCCAGCCGTTCCGCCGGCGCCTCCAGCAGTGGAAGAAGCCGCTCCGCCCTTTCCAGCGATGGAAACCGCGCCCCAGCCGTCGCAATCCGCCGAGGCCGTTTCAGCGCCGCCCATTGCCGGGCAGCCCGCCGCCGAGGAACAACCTGTCGAAGCGCCGTCCGTAACCGGCGATAAAGAGGAAATCACGTCCAAGCACCTCAACTATAACGCCGCCGATTCGGCGGTGGACAGCCAGGCCAGTCCGCACGCCCATGAAATCGTCATGTGGGAGCGGGCCTTGACGAACCGGAGTCAAGC
Source organism: Candidatus Sumerlaeota bacterium (assembly GCA_026398575.1). Next base: position 9,426 of record JAPLSP010000095.1, read on the forward strand.
CGTGCGTAGAGAAGCGGCCAAGATGCTCAAGAAGCTAACGGGGAAAGATTATGACGTTTGAGAATCCCCGTGACGCGAGCCGGTTGGAAGTTCCGGAGCGCCTTGCCATCATTTCGGATATCCATGGGAATTTGAGCGCGCTGCAGGCGACGTTCGAGGCGATCGCACAGGACGGCGCGCAGGCCATATACTGCTGCGGCGACATCGTCGGCTATGGCCCGTTCCCCAATGAATGCTGCGATCTTATCCGCGAACGCGGTATTCCCACCATCGCCGGCAATCACGACCATGCCGCCCTGGGATTGACCTCCCTCGCCTCCTTCAATGAGATCGCCCGCGAGGCGGCATATTGGACCATGAATCAGCTGACCGAGGAAAACCGCCGGTTTCTCCTCCAGCTGCCCATGACTTTGGAAACCCCGGACTTTCTCCTCGTCCACAGCAGCCCGGACGATCCGCCGGCATGGAACTACGTCCTGACGCTGGGCGACGCGCGGATGAGCTTCGAAAAATTCAGGCAAGTCATCTGCTTCATCGGCCATTCCCATCAGCCTTTCATCATCAGCCTTGAAAAAGGCGTACTCACGCACCACAAGACGATGTCCGTCCAGATCGAGCCCGGACGCCGTTTTTTGGTCAACGTCGGCAGCGTAGGCCAGCCCCGGGATCAGAACAACCGCTGCAGTTACGCTCTTTATGACCGGGCGAAAAAAACGATCGAACTCAAGCGATGCCTCTATGATATCCAGGCCACCCAGGCGGCCATTGCGGAAAAAAAACTGCCGTTGGAATTGGGCGACCGCCTGATCTATGGCTGGTGAGTCAAAATTGGCTGGCGCCTTGCTCCGCATCGGCGGTATCCTTCTCATCAGTAGTCGTATGATCGCATCAAGGAGGTATTTGCCATGAAACATCCCCTCCCTTGTTCGGAGAATGATTGCCGTTTTTTGCAGCCTGCGCGGCTGCGCGGGATGACGCCAACAAAAATTTCGGCGAACCGGCTGCGTGCGCCACGGATTGAGTTATTGATCGCGCTGGCCGGTCTTTCGCTGCTCGCGAGCGCCTGCCGGCCAGGGCAAAGTATTCTTGTTCCCAAACAGGCCAATGCGTACAATCAATACCGGTTCGCTTATGAATACCGCAACCGCGCGATGCAGTTCCTTGTTCCGCCCGATAAGCGCCCGGAGATGTATGAACGGATCGTCAAGACCTATGAAGCCGTCATCGAGTTCTACCCCGAGGACACGGACGTGACACCCCTGGCGTATGTTGACCTCGGCGATATCTATGCCGAGCAGCGCAAATTCAGCGACGCCTTCAGTTACTTTGAAATGGCGCAGAAAAAATACGCCACCAACGACAAAATCCAGGCCTACTCGCGGCTCCGGCGCGGCGAGCTGTATGAGATCACTGGGAAAAAAGTCAAGGCGCGCGACCTATACAAGGAATGCTACGAGATGTATCAAGGCCATCCGGACAAGGCCGTCAAGGAAATCTCAGATCGCGCTTATAAGCTCTACAACAAAGTAATGTAGGGACATGCCCGAATCCTTCCTTCAGGAAAAACTCTTCCGCGATCCGGTCTATGACCAGATCGTGCTGGACGCCAATAACCGCGAAGACCGCGTCCTGATGGCGCTGATTGACACGCCCGAGTTCCAGCGGCTGCGGCGCATCCGGCAATTGGGCATGGCGCTCGTGGCCTACCAGGGCGCCGAGCATTCGCGCTTCGCCCATTCCATCGGCGCAATGTGGATCGTCACGCGCATCCTCGACCGCTTCCAGCGCGCCTATGGCATTGATCCGGCGCACGTCTTCCCCGCCCGCTGCGCCGCGCTCCTTCACGACCTGGGGCATGGGCCTTTTTCGCACGTCCTCGAACAGCTCTTCGGCAAGGATCACGAGCTCTGGACGCAGGAGATCATCTGTTCGTCGGACTGCGAGATCAATCACGTGCTGTGCGGATACGATCTGGCCCTGCCTTCCGCGGTGATCGCCGTTCTGCGCCACCAATACGATCCGCCGTTCATCGGCGAATTGATTTCCAGCCAGCTGGATGCGGACCGGTTCGACTATCTCATCCGCGACAGCCTGATGACGGGAGTCAAGCACGGCGTATTCGATCTGGAGCGGCTGATCTATTGCCTGCGGCTGGACGGCCCGGGCCGCCGCCTGATGGTTTCGAGCAGCGGCGTGCACGCCGTCGAAAAATATCTCGAGTCTCGCTATCACATGTTCCGGCAGGTCTATCAACACAAGACCGTCAAATCCGCCGAGGCGATGCTGGCGGCGCTCCTGCGGCGGGCGATGGATCTGTCCGAGCAGGGCGCCGGCCTCCCGCGCATGCGAACAAGAGAGGCCACCGTCAGGAGTCTCGCGTACCCTTATAAATCCGCTTTCGCGCATTTCCTCATGAAGCGCGGACGGATTGCGCTCAAAGATTTCCTGGCGCTCGACGACGCCACCTTCCAGCATCACTGGAACCTGTGGCGCGATCACGCCGACCCCATCCTGAGCGATCTGGCGCGCCGGTTGCTCAAGCGCGATATCTTCAAAACGCTGGAAGTGAATCCCGGCGATGAGCGGTTCGAATCGCGCCTGGAAGACGCGCGCGCATTGCTTAACCGCCACGGCATGGACCCCAACTACTACCTCCTGCGACTCGATGCCGGCGACATCCCTTACCGCCCGTTCGAGGAAGGCGGCGGATTGCATCACGCGCCCATTCTGATCGGCGACGATTCGGATTCGGAGCGCGACGCGCCGCGCGATCTGCGCGATGTTTCCCACATCGCCGCCGCTCTGGCGCGCGAAGCCTACACCCAGACGCATCTGGCCTTCCCCGAATCCAAAGGCGCCACCGACCTGCGCAAGGAAATGGCAAAGATTTTTAATGTAAAATGAAAAATGAGAAATGAGAAATTGAAAATGAGTCGCTCATGGAATTGGTCTTATCCTTAACCAATGAAAATCCCACAGAGACGCAAAGGCGCGGAGTCTTATTTCTTCGCGTCTCCGCGTCTCTGCGCGAGAAATCTG
>JAPLSP010000105.1 GCA_026398575.1 Candidatus Sumerlaeota bacterium
CTCCTATCCGCATGAATCTCTTCCTCCGGCATGAATGTTCGCGATGATTTTATGTTATCGTATTTACGAATATGAGGACTTAGGTCCCATTATCCACTAACCCGAAATCAATAATCATGACCCTCCCGCGCCAGGACTATATTTCATGGTCCGATTACTTCATGGGCATCGCCATTCTTTCGGCCCATCGCAGCAAGGACCCCAGCTCGCAGGTCGGCGCTTGCATTGTCAACCCGCAAAACAAGATCGTTGGCATTGGCTATAATGGATTTCCCATCGGCTGCAGCGACGATGAATTGCCCTGGGCGCGCGAGGCGGCCAGTCCGCTCGATACCAAATATCCTTATGTTTGTCACGCCGAGCTCAATGCGATCATGAACAAAAACGCGGCGGAACTGGCCGGCTGCCGCATTTATGTCACCCTGTTTCCGTGCAATGAATGCGCCAAACTCATCATTCAGAGCGGCATTCAGCGCGTCATCTATCTTTCGGACAAGTATCGCGACAGCGAAGGCTGTCGCGCTGCGCGACGCCTGCTGGAAATGGCGCACGTGGATTGCGTGCCCTTCAAGCCCTCAACCACGCGCATTGCGATTGACTTTGAAAAAGAAGCGGCAGCGGCGAAAAATATATAAACTGGGAGCGCCACCATCCTGGTGGCGAGAGGCGGAGACACTGGGAGCGCCACCATCCTGGTGGCGAGAGGCGGAGAGGCAGAAAGGGAAGACGCGGAGACACAGAGAGCAACAGGGTTCCCCTTAAATACTAAAAGCGTGCGCTTCATCAGCGCACGCTTTTTTTGTGTTATTTTTTCTCATTCTTCTCCGCGTCCCCACCTCTCGCCACCAAGATGGTGGCGCTACCAGTGCCTCCGCGTCTCAATTCCCCACCATGCCGGTGTACGAACCTTTATTCGTGTGGATAATCCAGCCCATGGATGTCACGCCATTGCTGGGATCATAGACATATAAATGCCTGGCCGGATCGCTGCTGGCCACGACTCCCATCGCGTCGAGCGATGGATGGAAATCGCTTTCCTGCGTTCCGCCCGGGCCGCGCGATCTCAAGGCCCATAAATACCCGCCCTTGGCGGCGCCTTTGAAGGATGCAAGTTTGTCCGGCGGGGCCATGGACTCGCACCGCGAGGTTTCATAAACAGGCGACCTGTAATAATCCGATATCGCGAACGGATCGGCGGGAGGTTTGGTCAGATAAGCGATCGGGGTTGTGAGAGCGACGTAGGCAAGGTCTTTTTCGGTCTCGCCCCATCCCAAGAGCAATTCGCCTTCATAAACGCCGATCGGCTGGGAATTATGATCTGTAAAATATGCCGTGATCCCCAAGGCCACCTGGCGCATATCCGATTGCGCCCGGGCCACTTTTGAGCGCGTTTGGGCTTCCAGAAAACTCGGAACCGCAATCAGCGACAAGATCGCGATGATGAGCACGACAATCATGAGCTCGATCAGGGTAAAACCTGAGATATGACCCTTAATGCGGCGCATATTCACCGATCCCTGTACACTCATCTTGCAGGTTCACTCCGGCCCCCTCATCAAACGACCGAGAACCTGCGTCAGCAGCCTTTCCGACGCTTTGCAAAAATAAGTATACCGAATTTGCTCCGATAAAATCAAGCAAAATCTTCGGCTTTTCAAACTTCGCTCTTTATCTTACTCTTCGGCATAAATTATCATCAACTGAAATTGCAGTTTGCTGGACCCCAAGCGCAAGACAAAAAGTTCTTTTTATGCCGCCTTTTTCCGATACCATTGTTGCGCGGGCAACGGCGCCCGGCGTCGGCGCCATCGCCATTGTGCGATGCAGCGGGCCGCTCTCCCGGCTGGCGCTCGAACGGTGTTTTCGCCCGCAATCCGCCTCCGGCGCCGCCGCGGACGCCGTTGAGCGCATGACTTCCCATCAAATGGTTTTCGGCCGCTGGCTCGATCCGCGGACAGGGCTCGCGATTGATACGGTTCTTGCCGTGCGGATGGATGCGCCGCATTCCTACACGGGCGAAGACATGGTGGAAGTTCATTGCCATGGCGGATCGGCCATTGTCGAGGCGATCCTGGACGCTTTTGTTGCCGTCGGCGCGCGCCAGGCGGGGCCCGGCGAATTTACGCGGCGCGCTTTTCTCAACGGCAAACTGGATCTTGCGCAGGCCGAGGCGGTGGCGGATTTGGTCCAGGCCGGCACGGCGCGCGCCCGGAAGGTCGCGCTGCGGCAGTTGGAAGGCGCCTTGTCGCGCCGGATCGCGGAGGCGCGATCGCGCGCGATCGCCGTGATCGCCGAACTGGAAGCGCATTTGGATTTTCCCGAAGAAGACCTTCCCGCCGGCGATGAGGCGCGGTTGTTGGAAGAGCTGGAATCCCTGCGCGGCGGGCTGGCGCGTCTGGCCGAACAAGGCCGGCGCGGAAGGCTTTGGCGCGAAGGCGCGCGCGTCGTGATCGCCGGCCCGCCCAACGCCGGAAAGTCGTCGCTCTTCAATGCGCTGGCCGGACGCGAACGCGCGCTGGTCTCGCCGCATCCGGGAACGACGCGCGACACAATCGAAGTCATGCTGGACTTGAACGGGCTGGCCGTGACGCTGGTGGACACGGCGGGTCTGCGCGCGGCGGGCGCCGAGGAGATTGAACGCATGGGCATTGATCGGACCAAAGCGGAAATCCGCGGCGCCGATGTGACACTCTGGCTCGAAGATATGAGCCAGGACGCAGGCAGTCTCCATGTGCGTGAGATAGATGAGGCCTCAGACAAGGTTTGGCTAAGGGTGGGGACAAAAGCGGATTTGCTAAAAGACATGGGGGAGGGAAAGGATAGAAAGCCTGCATCGCCGATACAGGCTGGAATGACTGCCGCGTTTACACAGGCTGGGAAGCCTGTGCCACTGTTCGATTGTCTGGTTTCATCGCTGACGGGGGAAGGCATGGACGCGCTGGAGGCGGCAATCCAACGCCGGTTGCTGGAAGCATCCGAAACTGCCGGCGCGGAGGAGGACGTGCTGGTATCGAATCGCCGCCATGTCGAATCGCTGACCGCCGCCGCCGCCGCCATCGAATGCGCATGGGCTGGGATGCGACAAGGCGTCTCGCATGAATTTCCTGTTGTGGACTTGCGCGCCGCCTTGGACGCGCTCAATCAAATCCTGGGACTTGAAACCGGCGAGGCGATCCTGGACGCCATCTTCAGCCGGTTCTGCATCGGAAAATAAGGCGTAGATGAAATATCCATTGGGCCCTTCCTTGAAAGCGTGCTGGACAAGCCGCCGGCGCCTCGGATAGTATTAATTGCTTTTGCGCCGGGGTGGCATGCAAGGCTTCCTTTCTACGATTTCAATTGCCGCCGCCTTTTCCCCGTGCCCGTAGCTCAACCGGATAGAGCAACAGCCTTCTAAGCTGTAGGTTCCGCGTTCAAGTCGCGGCGGGCACACCATAAAAAGCTCAATAAAAATCTGCCTCCTGTCATCGCTGCATGAGGGCGATCAGGTCGGCGATGTCAATCCGTCCGTCGCCGTTGATGTCGGCGGCGGCTTCCTGCTCCGTGGATAGCGTGATCTGGCCTGTGAGATACTGACGGATCAGATTTATCGGCAGCGTATAGCGGCCCGTGAAGGTAACCGTATCGCCTTTGGCCAGATTCGCAGTCATTGGATTTGTTGTGGGCGCGTCATAGCCGGTCAGCGGCTGCCAGGTCAGCGTTACCAGGCCGATGGGAACACTGGTCAGGACAACACTGCCGCTTCCCGTTGTCAGTTGCGCATCGGCGTCCACCAATGACCAGGAGACGCTTGCAGGCGAGACATTGATGGCAACGGTTCCAGTCTGCCGCGCATAGACGCCCGTAAAGGTTGTTACGCCATCCTTGATAAGCGCGGCTGTTATCGGATTCGGCGCCGGCGCATCATAGCCGGGCAGCGCGCTCCACGTCAGCGTGATCAAGCCTGTTGCCGCGCCGGTAGTGACCGAGGCGCCGGTTCCGCTGCGAATGACGCCGTCGCCATCGGTGAACGACCACGTAGCAATGGCGGGCGTCACATCCACAACCACCGTTCCGAGGTCGCGCGCGATGGTTGCGGTCAGCGTCCGGTCGCGGTCCATGGTTACGATTAATGGATTGTCGGTTTCATATCCCGGCGGAACGTCGCCCGACCAGGAGATAAAGTGATAATTGGCATCCGGCATGGCCGTCAATGTTACGGTTGTTCCTTCCGGATAGGCCGGCAGATCGGGATTCCGCGTCACGGCGCCATGCGAGGCGAACGTCGTCAGTGAATATTCAATCAGCGTGTAAACGCCCGTGAAGGTTGTTACGCCGTCTTTGGCGAGTGTCGCCGTTGTTGGGTTCGGCGCTGGAGCAATATAGCCGGGCAGCGCGCTCCACGTCAGCGTGATCAAGCCTGTTGCCGCGCCGGTAGTGACCGAGGCGCCGGTTCCGCTGCGAATGACGCCGTCGCCATCGGTGAACGACCAGGAAGCGGCGGCGGGTGTAGCATCCACAACCACTGTTCCAAGATCACGCGCTATGGTCGCGGTCAGCGTCCGGTCGCGGTCCATTGTTACGATTAATGGATTATCGGTCTCATGTCCCGGCGGAACGTCGCCCGTCCAGGAGATAAAGTGATAATTGGCATCCGGCATGGCCGTCAATGTTACGGTTGTTCCCTCCGGATAGGCCGGCAGATCGGGATTCCGCGTCACGGCGCCATGCGAGGCGAACGTCGTCAGTGAATATTCAATCAGCGTGTAAACGCCGGTAAAGGTCGTTACGCCGTCTTTGGCGAGTGTCGCCGTTGTTGGGTTCGGCGCTGGAGCAATATAGCCGGGCAGCGCGCCCCACGTCAGTGTAATCAAACCTGTTGCCGCGTTGGTAGTGACCGAGGCGCCGGTTCCGCTGCGAATGACGCCGTCGCCATCGGTGAACGACCAGGAAGCGGCGGCGGGCGTAGCATCCACAACCACGGTTCCAAGATCACGCGCTATGGTCGCGGTCAGCGTCCGGTCGCGGTCCATTGTTACGATTAATGGATTATCGGTTTCGTGTCCCGGCGGAACGTCGCCCGTCCAGGAGATAAAGTGATAATTGGCATCCGGCATGGCCGTCAGCGTCACGGTTGTTCCCGGCGGGTAAGCGGCAAGGTCGGGAATTCGCGTCACGCTTCCATGCGCGGCGAACGTTGTCAGCACATATCCGATCCATGTATAAACCCCGGTAAAGGTTGTTACGCCGTCCTTGGCGAGCGGCGCCGTCGTTGGATTGGGCATTGGTTCGGCATAACCGGGCAGCGCGTCCCATGTCAGCGTGATCAGGCCCGTGGCCGCGTCGGTTGTGACCGCGTCGCCGGTTCCGCCATGGACAACGCCGTCGCCGTCAGTGAACGACCATGAAGCGGTGGTGGGCATCACATCAACGACAACCGTTCCGAGGTCGCGAGAGAGATTGGCGGTGATGATCTTGTTGGCGTCCATCGTCAGGAGCAGCGGATTGTCGGTCTCGTGTCCCGGCGGAACATCGCCCGTCCACGATGCGAATTGATAATTGGCGTCCGGAATGGCCGTCAGCGTCACGGTTGTTCCCGGCGGGTAAGCGGCAAGGTCGGGATTGCGCGTCACGGCGCCATGCGGAGCAAGCGTCGTCAGCGTGTATCCGATCCAAGTATAAACGCCGGTAAAGGTTGTTATGCCGTCCTTGGCGAGCGTCGCCGTTGTCGGATTGGGCGTTGGTTCGGCATAGCCGGGCAGCGACCCCCAAGTCAGCGCAATCAGGCCCGTCGCCGCATCGGTTGTGACCGAGACGCCGGTTCCGCTGTGAACAACGCCATCGCCATCGGTGAACGACCAAGGCGCGCTGGCGGGCGTCACGTCAACAACCACCGTTCCGAGGTCGTGCGCTAAATTGGCGGTGATGATCTTGTTGGCGTCCATCGTCAGGAACAGCGGATTGTCGGTTTCGTGTCCCGGCGGAACGTCGCCCGTCCATGACACAAACTGATAATTGCCGTCCGGTATGACCGTCACAGTCACGGTCGTTCCCGGCGGATAAGCCGACAGATCGGGGATGCGGATGACGCTGCCGTGCGCGGCCAGCGCTGTCAGGGTGTATCCGATCCAGGTATAAACGCCCGTAAAGTTCGTTACGCCGTCCTTGGCGAGCGTCGCTGTTGTCGGATTGGGCGTTGGTTCGGCATAACCGGGCAGCAAGCCCCACGTCAGCGTGATCAGGCCCGTCGCCGCGCCGGTTGTGACCGCGGCGCCGGTTCCGCTGTGGACGACGCCGTCGCCGTCGGTGAACGACCACGGCGCGTCAACGGGCAGGGTCGCCACGACCACGATTCCAGTGTCGCGAGCCATTGTCGCGGTCAGCGTCCGGTCGCGGTCCATCGTCACGAGCAGCGGATTGTCGGTCTCGTATCCCGGCAGGACGTCGCCCGTCCATGACGCGAATTTATAATTGGCGTCCGGAATGGCCGTCAGCGTCACGGTCGTTCCCGGCGAATAAGCCGTCAGGTCAGGATTGCGGATGACGCTGCCATGCGGAGCAAACGTCGCCAACGTGTATTCAATCAGCGTGTAAACGCCCGTAAAGGTCGTCACCCCGTCCTTGACAAGCGTCGCCGTCGTCGGATTCGGCGCGGGAGCGATATAGCCTGGAAGTGTGTTCCACGTCAGCGTGATCAGGCCCGTCGCCGCGCTGGGGATGACGGAAGGTCCCGTTCCGCTGCGCATGACGCCGTCGCCGTCCGTGAACGACCATGAGGAGGCGGCGGGCGTGACGTCCACAACAACGGTTCCCGTATGCCGCGTATAAGCGGCTGTGAATGTGGCCGTTCCGTCCTTGGCCAGAGGCTGCGTTTGCGACGCCGGCGCGTCATAATCGGCAAGGGCGTTGTATGTGATGGTGATATCGCCCGTCGGGACGCCGGTGGTTACCTGGCTGCCTGCGCCCGCATGAACTCCGCTGTCGCCGTCCGTGAACGACCACGTGGCGCTACCGGGCGTCACGTCCACAACGACGGTTCCCTTATGCCGCGCATAAACCACCGTGAAGGTTGTTACATCATTCTTCGCCAGCGTTTGCGAGGTAGCGGGCGGCGTGTCATATCCGCCCAATGGGAACCAGTTCACATCAATGACGCCCGTCGGGACGCCGGTGACCACCTGATCGCTGGAGCCGGTATGGATTCCGCCGTCGCCGTCTGTGAAGCCCCAGGAAGCGACGTCCGGCGTCACTTCGATCACGACGGTTCCGGCGTGGCGCGTGTAGTCGCCGGTGAAGGTGGTAATCCCTTCGCGTTCGAGCGTTTGCGTCGTCGTGACCGGCTCGGGCGAATCATAGTTTGCCAGCGCGTCCCACGTCAGGACGATATCGCCGGTCGGAATGCCGGTAGTGGTTTCGCTGCCCGCGCCGGCATGGGTTACGCCGTTGCCATCCTTGAACGACCATGTGGCGGCGACGGGCGTCACCTGCACTGCGACGGTTCCCGCCGAGCGAGTGGCGAACGACCAGACGGGGCCTGCCTGATCCGCGTAAATATTTCTCGCGATCAACTGCCAGGAATACGTGGTGTTGTATTCCAAGGGTGAAAGCGGAACGAATATCTCGCCCGTCAGGCCCGAGGTGGTTGGCGCAAGCGGGCGCGGCAAAGACGAATTCCATAGATAGAGATCGAAGAGATCCGTGCGCGCGTTTTTGATCCATTGCAGCGAGGTTGCGATAGGTACTTCGACGGCGCCATCGGCTGGATTGGGGCCATAAGGCGCAAGCGGCCAGGGGTTCCATTCATAGCAGCCGATGTCGCTGTAGCCCCAAACCGGCCGTGTCTGGCCGTCGAGGTCATCCAGCGGCGCGCCCGCGCTGGTGGCGGCGTCAACAGCGGCCGAGCCGGAGGTCAGGTGATAATCTATGAGCTGGTATTGGCTACCGGAAGAGACCCAGGTCGAGGCATCGCCCAACGTCCAGATCGCCGTCGTGGTGTTATCCAGGATATACAGGTGATAAGGATGGATTAGGTTTGGATTGATCAGCCGCCCTTTGAGCGCCCCGGGAACAAAGGAGGACGCTTCGTCCACACACATCGTCGCATGGAGCTCCGAATTGTATAGAGTGGCCGTTGTCCAAATCCCGGTGACGATGACTTCGGTGTTCATGACGAAGCGCGGATCGCCATCCACGTTGTTGGCCGCTCCGGCCACGCTGGCATTGATGGCCGCGGCGCCGGTATAGGGCGTGCCTCCGTCATCCAGATAATCGCCATTGGGATTGTTGTAGAAGAGGCAGTATTGCGTTTGCGGGCTGACGGTGGCATCATAGTCATAGATCGCAAAGTTGGTATTGCCCTCGAAGAGCGTGTTCGTGATGATGGGCGCGGAATACCATTGCAGGAATATGCCGCCGCCGCCAGAGGAAACGCTATTGCTGCTGATTGTGCAGTTGGTAAAGGAGGCGTTGCTGTTGTAACAAAAGGCCCCGCCGCCCCAGGCGCCAGCATTATTGCCGCTGATCAGACAATTAGTGATATTGGGATAGTAATATATGAAATAGATTCCGCCGCCATTGACGCTGGCTGAATTGCCGCTGATGACACATTGGGTCATTACGGCATTCTCAAAGCAATAAACGCCGCCGCCGTAACCGCTGGAAGCGCTGTTCCCGACAATCTGGCAATGCAATATGGTCATTGGGCCATTAGCCGATATGCCGCCGCCGCTGTTGCTTGTGTTGCCACCGATCACGCAATTGGCAACGATGGGCGAGCCGGAATCACAAGATACACCGCCGCCATAATTGTCGGCGCGGTTGTTTAGAATCCTGCAATAGACGATGGAGACGGTGGCGTCCACGTTGCGCAGGAAGACGCCGCCGCCATTAGCCGAAACGCCGGTGGCATAGCCGCCCGTGACCGTGAAGCCGTCAAGCGTCGCCGAGCCGATACCGTCCATCCAGACGACGTGATTATAAACGCTATTCCCGTCCAGGATTGTCTCATTGGCCGCCCAATCGCGCTGACTAAGCGCGGTTTCAGTCCCAGCGAATCCGCCATAGACGTAAAGGTTGGTGAAGAAGCCGACGCCTTCCTTATAGGTTCCGCGCGCCACCCAAATTTCATTCAGACCATAGGTTTGCGCTACAAACAAGGCGTGATTGACGCGATGCAGCGCGTTGGGCCAACTGTCGCCGGTTTGCGTCCCGGTAGAATGCAGGTCCACATAAACGCGCGACGCCGCGAATTGCGAGACGATGAGGACATCATCGTCCGGAACCAATGGCGCGTCTTCGACATTGCCCGCATAGTCGCGCGCGCGCGTATAGAACTCGTAGAAGCCGTCGCCGCCAACCGTACGGGCATCGAACGGAATCGGGCTGGCCGTCGCCAGGCTGCCATAAGGCGTCCACGCGCCGCCGTCCTTGCGATAATAGAGCTGCACGTCGCGCAGGCCGCTCTCGCCGTCGCCCGCGACATAAGCCACATCCAGAAGCGACGTGGTGATAAAGTCAGGCAGGCCAACGACCTGTGACATCGGCGACGTGAGATCGGCGGGCGGCTCAAAGGCGGCGGACGCCTCATAAGCGCCGATGTCCGCCAGACCGTCGGCGCCGGGGCGCGCCGCGCTTTCGATATCGAACGCAGGAGCGCTTGTTACCAGCGCGCGGTCGAGCGCCGTTGAGCCATTCATCAGATGGAAATCCATAACCTGATATGACACGCCGGCGGAAATCCAGGAGCTGTTGTCTGCCACGGAAATGATCGCCGTGCTGGTGTTGTCCACGATCAGAATCCGATAACCGGAATAGCTGTCCATGTTTGCGCCGAGGAAGCGGCCTTTCAGCGATCCGGCGGCAAAACTGCGGCTGCTGTCGAACAGGTAGAGGCGGTCGGACAGCGCATCGTAGATCGGCGCATCCGACCAGGTACCAGTGGTCGCGCCTGCATTGTCCATGGCGAATAATGGATCGCCCGTGACGTTGCGCTCAGCGCCGTCCACGTAGGCGTTGATATCCACGGCGCCCGTATGAACGACGATGCCGATGGAAGGCACATAGTTCGCATAGTCGCCGGCGCCGTTGCCGAAGAAGAGATTATACCCGGTGTACGGGGTCATGGGCGTGTCGTATTCGTATATCGCATAGCTGGAGTTGCGATCGAAAATATTGTTCACAATCGCCGGATTCGAGCTCCAGAGCAGGATGCCGCTACCCGTGCCGCTGTTGCAGAAGTTGCGGCTGAAGGTGTTGTTGACGATGGTTGGATTGGAGTAGTAGCATTGAATCGCGCCGCCTATGCCTGCCGCGCCATTGCCGGTGAAGACGCAATTCGCGATTTCCGGATTGCTGTTGGAATAGCAATATACGCCGCCGCCGTCGGAGCTGGTCCAGTTGCCGCCGATGAGACAGTTGGTCAGACTGCCGCCGGAATCTGTGTGGAAGAGAACGCCGCCGCCGCCGCCTGCTGAATTATTGGCGATCGTGCAGCTGGTGATGATTGCGCTGGCGGAATACAGGAAAATGCCGCCGCCGTTGGAAGCGGCGGAATTATTGCGAATGACGCAATTGGAAACAACGGCGGAAGTGTCTGTGTAAAGAAGCAAAACGCCGCCGCCATAGCTGTCCCATGATCCGCCGTTGGCGTTGGCATTCGCGAGGGTGAAGCCATCGAGCGTGACCGTGGTGACGCTGTTCATGGTGACGGCGTGATAGCGTCCGGTCGCGTCCAGGATCGTTTCATTGGCCTTCACATCGCGTTGCGTGAGCGAAGTCTGGCCGCTCGCGAAGCCGCCGTAGATCGAAAGGCCGCTGAAGAAGGCGATGCTCTCAGGATAGGTTCCGCGCGCCACCCAGATTTCAGTCTTGTTATATGCCTGCGCCACGCTCAACGCTTGGGCGATGGTATGCAGCGCATTGGCCCAGCTGGCGCCGGTTTGCGCGCCCGCCGAATTCAGGTCCACATAAACGCGCGACGCTGCGAATGCCGTCACGATCAGGACGCTGCCGTCCGGCGTGGCGGGCGCGTCTTCGACGTTGCCCGCGTAATCGCGCGCGCGCGTATAGAACTCATAGAAGCCGTCGCCGCCCACTGTGCGCGCGTCAAACGGGATGGGGCTGGCCGTGGACGGTCCGCCATACGTTGTCCAGGCGCCGCCATCTTTGCGATAATAGACTTGTGTGTCGCGCAGGCCGCTCTCGCTGTCGCCTGCGACATAAGTCACATTCAGAAGCGACGTGGTGATAAAGTCGGGCAGACCGACGACCTGTGACATGGGCGGGGTGTTGTCCGCAGGCGGCGCATAAGCAGAGGGCGCCTCGTAGGCGCCGATGTCCGCCAAGGCGTCGCTGCCGGGCCGTGGCGCGCTTTCGATGTCGAACAGGGGCGCGCTCGTGACTAGCGCGCGGTCAAGCGCCATCGAACCGTCCGTTAGATGGAAATCCATGAGTTGGTACGTCACGCCGGCAGGAATCCAGGAGCTGTTGTCTCCAATACCGATGATCGCCGTACTGGTATTGTCCACGATCAGGATACGATAATAAGGATAGCTGTCCATATTCGCGCCGATGAAGAGGCCTTTGAGCGAGCCATCAGGGAAGCTGCGCGCGCTGTCGAGCATGTGCATGCGGTTGGTTGCAGGATCGAATACCGCCGCGTCGGACCACGTTCCGGTAGTCGCGCCGGCGCCGTCCATGGCGAACATCGGATCGCCTGTGACGTTGCGCTCGGCGCCGTCCACATAGGCATTGATGTCCGCGCCGCCCGTGTAACCGGTTGCGCCGACCGAGGGCACGTAGTTCGCATAGTCGCCGCTGGCGTTGCCATGAAAGAGATTATATCCGATGTGCGTCGCCATGGGCGTATCGTATTCATAAATCGCATAGCCGGAGTTGTGATCGAAAATGTTGTTTACAAACGTCGGATTCGAGCTCCAAAGCAGGATTCCGCCGGAATCGCCGTTGCAGAAGTTGCGACTGATCGTGTTGTTGACGAGGGTTGGATTGGAATAATAGAACCGCATCGCGCCGCCCCAGCTTTGGCAGCCATTTCCAGTGAAAACGCAGTTTGCGATTTCCGGATTGCTGTTGGAGTAGCAATAGACGCCGCCGCCGTCGGGATTAGCCCAGTTGCCGCCGATGATGCAATTGATCAGCTGCCCGCCGGAATTCGTATCATAGAAAACGCCGCCGCCGTAGCCGGCCGAATTGGCGGCGATTGTGCAGCTGCTGATGACCGCATTTGCGGAATACAGATAAATCCCTCCGCCGTAACTGCTGGCATTGTTGCAGCGGATGATACAATTCGAAATGGTGGCGGAAACATCCGTGCCATAAAGGAATACGCCGCCGCCATAGGTCTCCCATGATCCACCGCCATTGGCGTTGGCGTTCGTGATCGTAAAACCGTCGAGCGTGACGGTGGTGACGCTGCTCATGGCGACAGCGTGATAGCGGCCGGTCGCGTCCAGGATCGTTTCATTGGCCTTCACGTCGCGCTGCGCCGGCGACGTTTCGCCGCCCGCGAAACCGCCATAGACCGACAGCCCGCTGAAGAAAGCGATGCTCTCAGGATAGGCGCCGCGCGCCACCCAGATTTCATTGACGGAGTACGCCTGGGCCACGCTGAGCGCATGGTGAATGGAATTCAGCGCGTTGGCCCAGCTGTCGCCGGTTTGGACGCCCGTCGTTGCCTGATCCACATAAACGCGCTGGGCTGTAAACGTCGTTATGACCAGAACGCTGTCATCCGCGACTTCGGGCGCCGCCTCGACGTTGCCCGCGTTGTCCGTGGCGATGGTATAGAATTCATAGAAGCCGTCGCCGCCAGTACCGCCCGTATCGAACGTGATCGGGCTGGCGGTGAAGGCGCCGCCGTACTGGGTCCATGAACCCGCGCTGTCCTTGAGATAGAAGAGCTGGACGTCGCGCATGCCGCTGGCGTCGTCGCCGGCGACGTATGTGACGGATACAATCGCCGTTGTCAGGAAGTCGGGCAACCCGCGCACTTCGGAGGAAGGCGAAGTCACGTCGTCGGGCGGCTGCCACGCGGCGGTCGCCTCATAAGCGCCGATGTCGAACAGACCATCCGCGCCCGGGCGCACGGCGCCCTCGATATCGCACAAGGGCGCTCCCACGCTCGTTCCGCGGTCCAGCGCTGCCGAACCGCTTGTCAGGTGATAATCCATCAGCCGCCATGGATCGCCATTGTTAGCCCAATCCGTGGAGTCATAAGGAATGAATATGCGGGTGGCGTCGTTATCGAGAATCAGAATTTCGTAGTTATAAATGGCCTCGTCGGCGCGGATCATGCGGCCTTTGAGCGCTCCCGTGGTGAAATTCTGCGCGCTGTCGGTCAAGGCCGTGCGTTGGAGCATGGGGTCATAAACAGGGTCCGCCGTCCAGACGCCGGTCGTGGCCTGATCGCTGTTCATGAAGAAGAGCGGATCGCCTTCGGTGTTGTCGAGCGCTCCGGCGACGTTGAGGTTGATGGGGATGGCGCCGGTGTAAAGAGCTTCGCCTTGGGGCGTGCTGGCGTAGTAGTCGCCATCCGGATTGTTGAAGAAGAGGCAATGACGCGTTTTCGTCTGGCATGTCGCGTTCGCTTCAAAGATGGCATAGTAGCTATTTTGAGAAAAGATGCAGTTCGTAAATTCCAGCGCGCAATAGCTGGCCAGATACACGCCGCCGCCGCCGGCATAGCGATAGGTGGAATAGTTGCCGCTGATGTTGCAGTTCGTTACGATTGCATTGCTGCCGAGGTCAAAATACATCCCCGCTCCGCCGTAATAGGTGACGGTGTTGCCGGCGATCAGGCAGTTGGTGAACCGGGCATTGGGCGCCGAAATGCAGGCGACGCCGCCACCGGCGTAGCTGGCCCAATTGCCGCTGAGGACGCAACTGGTCACTTCGGCTGAAGCATAGTACAGAGCCAATCCTCCATAATACACCGCCCCATTGGCGGAGATGACGCAACTGGTAATTGTGGCGAAGCCGGTTGAGTTGATGTATATGCCGCCGCCGTAGCCGGAGGAGCTTTGGTTTTGATATATCATGCAATTCAACAATGTGATCGTGGACCCGCTTTCGCCATAAACGCCGGCGCCATGGTTTTGCGTGGTGTTGCCGCTGATGATGCAACGGACCATCAGAGGATTGGAGTCATAGTTGAATAGCCCGCCGCCATAGCCGCTCGAGTAGTTGCTGCGAATCTCGCAGTCGCGCAGCTCGGGCGAGGCGCGATCGAAGAAGACGCCGCCGCCGTAGCCGTAGGCGTTAGCCTGGTTGTTGCGGATCACGCAATGGGCGATGATTACCGAGCGGTCCAGGAAGCGCAAATACAACCCGCCTCCCAGGTAGTCGGGAGACGAATAGCTGCTCGCGTTTCCGCCTGTGACCGTGAAGCCGTCGAACGTGACCGTGGTGATCGTGTCCATGACCACCACGTGGTAATAGCCCGTCCCATCGAGAATGGTTTCATGCGCCGGGATATCGCGCTCGGACAGCAAAGTTTCGGTTCCAGCGAATCCGCCGTAAATCGCGTAACCGCTGATAAGGGCGATGGACTCAGGGTAGGTTCCCTGCGCCACCCAGATTTCGCGCAGGTTGAAGGCCTGACCCACCCAGAAAGCGTCTTGGAACGTGTGCAGCGGCGTGGCCCAGGATTCACCGGTCTGCGGGCCGGTACTGGCGACATCCATATAAATGCGCGTCCCGGTGAAACTGGAGATGACGAGCGTATGATCGTCCGGCGTGGCGGGCGCCGCTTCGACGTTGCCGGCGTTGTCCGTGGCGATGGTGTAGAACTCATAGAAGCCGTTGCCGCCCGCGCCCGCTGTGTCGAAGGCGATCGGACTGGCGGTGTAATGGAGGCCGACCGTGGTCCATGCGCCGCCGTCCTTGCGATAAACAAGCTCAATATAGTTTATTCCGGATTCATTGTCTCCCGCCCACCATTGCAGGTTGAGGACCGTCGCGGTCGTGTGCGCGGGCAAGCCGTGCGTCTCGGAGAAAGGCGGCTCGACGTCGGGCTTGGACGTATAGGCGGCAGCGGCCTCGTAGGCGCCGATGTCGTACTTGCCGTCGGCCCCGGGACGCGCGGTTCCTTCCATATCGCAGACCGGCGCGCCGGCGCTTGTCCCGCGATCCAGCGCCACGGAACCATTGGCCAGATGGCAATCGGACAACCTCCAGGAATTCCCATTGCCGACCCAGGAGGTCACGTCGCCCCGGATGGAAATTGCCGTGGTCGTGTTGTCCATGATCAGTTGTTCATAAGTATAGCTGGCGTCGTTCGGGCGGATAATGCGCCCCTTGAGGGCGCCGGGGATGAAGCTCTGGGATGCGTCGAACAGAAGCGTGCGATTGATCGCGCCATCAAAGATCGGATCGGCGGTCCAGGTTCCCGTCGTCGCAGCAGCGGAGTCCATCCAGAGCATCGGGGCGCCCGTGACGTTGCCCGAGCAGCCCGCGGCATAGGCGTTGATTTGGGCCGCAGAGATGTAGTTGATCGCTCCGGACGGGCTGTTGTCGTAGAAATCGCCGGCGGTGTTGTTATAGAACAGGCAGTTGATCAAACGCGAAGCGCCGGCGCCATCGTTTTCATAGACGGCGTAGGTTTGGTTGCCCTCGAAGAGGCAGTTGGTGAACGCCGTACCCACGGCGCCGTAGCAGAACACGGCGCCGCAATAATAAGAAGTATTATCGCTGAACGTGCAGTTGATCACTTGCGGCGAGAAATTGTTGATGTACAAGGCGCTGCCGTAATAGCCGCTATTGCCACTGAGGACGCAGTTGGCGAGCGTCATGGTCGTCTGGTTGCAGTAAACGCCGCCGCCGCTATTGGCTGAGTTTGCGCTGATAAGGCAGCTGGTGATCTGCACATTGCAGGCGCCGTCGCTATAGAAGCCGCCGCCATAGTAATTAGCGGCATAGTTGCCCACAATCGAACAGCTGGTGATGACCGGATTGGCGTTCCAGACGCTGAAGCCGCCGCCATAGTAGGCGCCCACATTGGCGGCAATCATACAATTAATAAAGAGAGGCGAGCATCCGACGCACCGGACCGCGCCGCCATAATTGGCGGTGTTATTGATGAATGAGCAGTTGGCAATGGTTATGGAATCGCCCGCATACCAGATAAAGGCGCCGCCGCCCTCGTTAACGTTTCCATTTGTGATCGTAAAGCCATCGAGCGTGATCGTGGTGACGCTGTTGATCGTTACCACGCTCCCGGCGGCGCCGCCGTCGAGGATGGTTTCGTTGAGCGAGATCGCGCGTTCTGCCAGCGAAGCCTCCGATCCAGCGAAGCCGCCATAAATCCTCTGGCCGCTGAGCATGGAAATCCGCTCGGCATAGGTCCCGCGCGCCACCCAGATTTCCGGGACGTTGAAATTCTGACAGATGAGCATGGCGTGGGCGACAGTATGCACGGCGTCGGTCCACGATTTGCCCGTCTGTTCTCCGGCGGCTGCCTGGTTCACATAAACGCGCGGTCCGGCGAACGACGTGATGACCAGCGTGCCGTCTTCCGCCGCGGTCTTCGAGGTTTCAACGTTGCCGGCCATGTCGGTGGCGATGGAATAGAATTCATAATAGCCGTCGCCGCCGGTTGCGGCGGTGTTGAAGGAAACGGGGCTGGCAGTGTAATTGCCGCCATATTGCGTCCAGGCGCCGCCGCCGTGGCGATAATACAAATTCACGTATTGGATATATCCTTCATTGTCGCCCGCAAAGTAGGTGACATTGAAAGTTGTGGTGGTGACGAAATCCGGCAGACCGGCGACCAGCGAGATCGGCGGGTTTGTATCGGCGGGCGGCTGCCATGCGGCAGGGGCCTCATAAGCGCCGATGTCGAACAAACCATCGGCGCCGGGGCGCGGCGTTCCCTCGATGTCGCAGGAAGGCGCGCCGGCGCCGGCGCCGCGATCCAGCGCCGCCGAGCCGTCGGCCAGGCGGTAGTCAATCAACTGATAGACGCTTCCTGCGCCGGCGTAGGCGCTGACGTCGCTTGCCACGAAGATACAGGTGGTCGTGTTGTCCAGGATCAGCGCCTGCAAGGGTTGAGCCGTGTTGCAGTTGATCAGACGTCCGCGCAACGATAAAAGTGCGAAGGTGGTCGCTGAATCCCACAAGGCCGTCTGCTTGAGCGCGGCGTCATAGACCGGCGCGTCCGTCCAGGTTCCAGTCGTGGCGGCGTCCGTGTCCATGATGAAGAGCGGATTGCCCGTGATGTTTCCGGAGCAACCCGGTGAGAACGCATTGATTTGGACGGCGGAGATCCGATTGACGGCGCCCGAAGGTTCGTTGTCATAGAAATCGCCGCTTGTATTATTCCAGAACAAACAGTTGATCAACCGCGAGGCGCCGTTCGAGGAATCTTCGAAGACGCCGTAATTATTGCCCTCGAAAAGGCAGTTGATGAACGCCGTCGCGACGGCGCCGCTGCAATAGACGCCATCATTGCCCGCGTTGCGGCTGATCGTGCAATTCACGATTTGCGGCGAGGCGCCAGCATACAGAGATATTCCGCCGCCGTTGGGGGCCGAATTGCCGGTGATCAGGCAGTTGATGAGCGAAGCGGAAGTGGCGGAAATTAAGGCGCCGCCGCCGTAATAATAATAGCAGGTGTTGCCTACAATGACGCTGCTGGTGATGCTGGCATGGGAGGCGTTATCGAGGAAGACGCCGCCGCCGTAGTAGTAAGTTCCATTGGAGACCAGCACGCAGCTGGTGATGATCGCGCTTGAAGATTGGCAATATATGCCGCCACCATAGATATCGCCAGTATTCGCGCACAGAGTGGTGTTGGTGATGAGGGGCGTAGAGCCATAGCAATAAATACCGCCGCCATAATAGCTACTGTAATTGCCGCGAATCATGCAGTTGGCGACCGTGACCGCGCTGCCCGCGTTGCTGATTAAAACACCGCCGCCGTTAGTTGCCGAGCCGTTGAGCAAGGTCAGACCGTCGAGCGTGACCGTGGTGATGTTGCTGATCGTCACTACGCTGCCAGCCGCGCCGCCGTCGAGCGTGGTTTCGTTGGCCGTCCAGTTGCGCTCCGCAAGCGCGCTTTCCGTTCCGCTGAATCCGCCGTAAATACTCTGGCCGCTGCGCATGGAAATCCGCTCGGGATAGGTTCCGCGCGCGATCCAAATTTCCGGGACGTTGAAATTCTGACAGATGAACATGGCAAGAGCGACGGTATGCACTGCGTCGGCCCACGTTTTGCCGTTTTGGACGCCAGACGCCGCCAGGTTCACGTAAACGCGCGGACCCGGGAACGACGAGATGATGAGCGTGCCGTCGTCCGCCACGTCCGGCGCCGGCTCGACGTTGTCGGCCAGGTCCGTGGCCACCGAGTAGAATTCATAGTAGCCGTCGCCCCCTGTGGTGGAGCTATTGAAGGCGATGGGGCTGGCGGTGAAATTGCCGCCGTATTGCGTCCAAACGCCATTGGGCCTGCGATAATACAGGCGCACGTTTTTGATGCCGGTTTCGCCGTCGCCCGCGTAGTAGGGAACGCTGACCATCGGCGAGGTGACGATGTCCGGCAGGCCAAAAATCACCGAGAACGGCGGAACCGTGTCGGGCGGAGGCGTATAGGCGGCGGCGCCTTCATGGGCTCCGATATCGAACAGCCCATCCGCGCCGGGACGCGCCGTGCCTTCGATGTCATTCGCGGGCGCGCCAGCGCTGGTTGCGCGGTCAAGCGCCGCCGAACCGGCGGTCAAATGATAATCCGCCAGCCGCCAGCGGTCTCCACTGGCGACCCAGGCCGTTATATCGGAGAGCGCATAAACAACCGTGGTAGTGTTGTCCATGATCAGAGTCTCGGCGCTCCAACTGGCATCGTTCCAGCGCAGCAACCGGCCTTTGAGCGATCCCGGGACGAAGTTTTTGGAGCCGTCGGTCAGGACCGTTTGATTCAGCGCGGCGATGTAAACTGGATTGGCGGTCCACGTTCCCGTCGTCGCCAGCGCGCCGTTCATGAAGAATTTGGGATCGCCGTCGTAGTTGTTTTGCGCGTTGGGAATCAGGGCGTTGATCATCGAGGCGCTGGTGACTTCAGGGGAAAAGCCGGAAGCCGGATCATAGTAATAGGCGCCATTCGTGTTATTATGGAAAAGGCAGTTGCGGACGGAGGCATTGGAGACCGCGTATTGCTCGATCCCATGTGGAATATTGCCTTCAAAGATCGTGTTGACAATCTGTGCTGTGGTGCTATCCAGCAAGAACCCGCCGGCGCTGGAATTGGACTGGTTTCCTGAAACTGTGCAATTCATGAAGCTGGGAGAGCCCTGCCTGAGATAAGCGGCGGCGCCATAACTGTATGTAAAGCAGCCGGTAATCTGGCAGTTGATGAACGAGGGAGAGCAATAATCGATATAAATACCGCCGCCCCGGTTGTTTGCATGATTGCCACTGATGACGCAGCTGGTGACCGTGACGCTCGTGGCGTAGCAGCAGATGCCACCGCCAAAATCGTTTACGAAATTGCGCGCGATGACGCAACTGGTGACAAACGCAATGCCTGTGCTATCAATAAGCAAAGCGCCGCCGGAGTTCGCCGTGTTCGCTGTGAATTCGCAGTTGAAAATCGAGGCCGCGGCGCCGCCTTGGACAGCGATGCCGCCGCCGTAGGTCGCCGAGTTGTTTTGTATCTTGCATCGCTGAATCACCGGCGCGGCGCTTCCCGTGACACATGCAATGCCACCTCCCCAGTCTCCGCCCGAATTGCCGCTGATGAGACAGTTAATGATGGTATTGGTAGCCCCGGAATTGCGGCACACAATACCACCGCCGTAATCGCTGGCCTGCGCCCCTGTCAGCGTGAAGCCGTCAATCCGCGCGTTGGAAAGACCGATCATCGTGACCGTGTGATTGGCCCGGCCGCCTTTGAGCGACGTGGAGCTGTCAAGGACGGTTTCCCGCGTGAACGGATCGCCGCGCTCCGCCAGGCTGGCTTCGCCGCTCGCGCCGCCGCGGAAGCCGCCGTAGAGCGAAGTAGTGCTGATCATCGCGATGGATTCGGGATAGACGCCTTGCGCCACCCAGATTTCCGGAACGCTATAGAACTGCGCCACGATCAATCCGCCGGCGCCGGTATGCAGCGCGCGTGTCCAACTGTCGCCGATCAGCGTGCCGGAGGACTGCTTGTCCACATAGACGCGGGAAGCCGTGAAAGACGTGACGACGGCGGTGTCGTCGTCGGGCGTGGCCGGCGCCGCTTCCCCGTTGCCCGCGTTGTCGGTGGCGATACTGTAAAATTCATAATAGCCGTCGCCGCCCGTCGAAAGGCTGTTAAAGGAAATCGGGCTGGCCGTATAGGTTCCCGGATAAAGCGTCCAGGCGCCGCCATTATGGCGATAGAACAGCTGGATGTTCTTCACGCCGCTTGCGCCGTCGGCCGCAAGGTAAGGAACCGGGAAAGTCGCTGTGGTTTCCACGTCAGGCAGCCCAACGACCATCGAAACGGGCGCCGTCCCGTCGGGAGGAGGCAGATAGGCGTCCGGCGCCTCGTCCGGACCGATGTCCACAAGGCCGTCGCCCCCCGGGCGCGGATCGCTATCGAAATCCGTGGCAGGCGCGCCGGCGGCGGCGCCGCGATCCAGCGCCGCCGAGCCGCTGGTCAGATGATAATCCACCAGCGCATAAGGGGTACTTACGCCTGCATAACCGGTCACATCCCCCGCCACGATGATCATCGTCGTGGTATTGTCGAAAATCACAGCCTGCGTCTGCGGGTCCGCATTCGGGGCGATCAAACAGTTTCTCAATGCGCCGGTGGTGAAGCTCGCGGCGGCGTCCCACAGCGCCGTCTGATCGAGCGCGCTGTTATAAGCGGGCGCCAGGGTCCAGGTTCCCGATGTTGAACCACCGGTGTCCATGAGAAACTTCGAATCGCCTTCATGCGTGCCCAGGGCATTCGCAATGTTCATGTCTATGGCCAAGGCGCCAGTCTGGACGCCGGTTTCCGCGTCGTTATAGTCGCCCTGAGGATTATTGTAGAACAGGCAGTTTGTGATTGCCACGAAGCATGAAAGGCTTCCATTGTCGCTGACGGCATAGTTGTTGTTCTGTTCAAAGATCGTGTTGAGAATTGTGTGATGAGCCGCGGATGTGCCCAAAATGCCGCCGCCGCCATAATAACTGATGTAATTATGGCTGATGGCGCAGTTGGTTATGGTCGTGACGACGTCGCCATAAACCGCGCCGCCATAATAATAGCCATTGTTGGCGCTGAACACGGTATTCGTCAGGTTGCATCCGCCGCCTGAGCCGTATAGGCCGCCGCCATAATAGGCGAAATTGCCGCTGATCCGGGAATTGAGCAGCGAAGCGAAGGCGGAACCCGACATCCAAAGTCCGCCGCCCCAGCTGGATGAATTATTCGCGATGGAGCAATTCGTGAACACGGGAGTTGCCCCATCGTCAGCGTAAACGCCGCCGCCGTAAGTGCAGGAGTTTAGCGCGATGACGCTGTTGATGACGCTGAGAGAGGAGCTGGTAATGTAAAGACCGCCGCCATTGCGGCCATAGTTGTTACGGATCATGCACTGCGCAAGCGTCACATTCGCGCCGGCGCGCCGAGCATAAACGCCGCCGCCGCTGCCGTCGGGCGTGCCGCCGGTACCGTTGGCGTTGCCGCCCCGGATCGTGAAGCCGTCAATGACGGCGCTCGAGATGGAATCCAGCAGGAGCGCGTGTTTGGCGCCGGCCGCGTCTATGATTGCGGGATATGCCGCCATGTCGCGCTGAACAAGCGCGGTCTCCGTTCCGCGGAAGCCGCCATAAAGCGCGACGCCGTCCTGCATCGTGACCATTCCAGCATAAGTCCCTTCGGCCACCCAAACCTCCGGCACACTGAAGGCCTGGGCAATCAGCAGCCCATGATTGATCTTGCGCATGGCGTGCGCCCAATCCCCTCCGTTGAGCGGAAAGGTCGAGAACAGATCCACATAAACTTGCGAGGCCGTGAAGCTCGTCACGACGTTAATGCCGGCGTCCGGCCCGGCGTGCGCAGGCTCGACGTTGCCGTCATTGTCCGTGGCGCGCGAGTAGAACTCATAATAGCCGTCGCCGCCCGTCGAGGCGCTGTTGAAGACGGCAGGACTGGAGGCGAACGTTCCCGGATACAAGGTCCAGGCGCCGCCGTTCAGGCGGTAGTAGAGTTGGATGTATTGCACCCCGCTGGCGTCGTCCACTGCGAGGAATGGGACATCGAAGGCGGCGGTCACGGCCAGTTCGGCGAGATTTCGGACGATTGAAATCGGCGCGCTGGTTTCGTGCGCGGGCGTCCAGGCAGCGGGCGCCTCGTCCACGCCGATGTCCACCTTGCCGTCGGCGCCAGGCCGCGCATCGCCGTCCATGTCGTTCGCCGGAGCGCCGGCGATGCAGCCGCGGTCGAGCGCCGCCGAGCCGCTCGTCAGATGATAATTCATGAATTGATAGACGGTGGTCGCGGTTGAAAAAGCGGTTGCGTCGCCCCAGACGATGATGGCGGTGGTCGTGTTATCTGCCACGAGCGCCTGGCGCCGCTGAGTCAGGTTGGGATTGATCAGCTGTCCGCGCAGCGCGCCGGGAACGTAGCTCGCAGCGCTGTTGCACATCGTCGTGCGGCGCAGCGCCGTATCGTAAACAGGCGCCAGCGTCCATGAGGCCGTCGTCGGCGCAGGGACATTCATGGCGAACAGCGGATCGCCGGTGACGTTGTTCGAGGCGCCTGGCACATTCCAGTTGATATCGCGCGCGTTGCTATACGTGACATATCCCGCCGAAGTCCGCCTCCGATAATCGCCGATGGGATTATTATAAAAAAGGCAATAACGCGCTTGAACCGCCTCGTTTATCGAATATTCATAGATCGCATATCGCGGACAATTTTCGAATAGCGTGTTCGTGCAGATGGGCGAGGAATAGACCGAATACAGGCCGGCGCCATTTGCCGAGGGGATTATCAGATGGTTGCTGCTGATCGTACAGTTGAGAAATCCAGGCGAGGAATAATAGGAATAGATTCCGCCGCCGTTGCTGGAACGCGCGGCGTTGCCGCTGATGATGCTATTGACGATCGAGGCAGAGTAGGTGTCATTGAAATATAAGCCGCCGCCCGCGCTGCCGATATTGCCGCTGATAACGCAGCTGGTGATGACCGGTTCGCAATAATAGTAAGAATAAATGCCGCCCCCTACACCGGTGGATTGATTGCCGCAGATCAAGCTGTCCGAGATGGACGGATAGGAGTAATCGAGCACTGCGCCGCCGCCGGCGGTCGCGGAAACATTGGCGAGGATCTGGCATTGCGAGAGAACGGGCGCGCCGGAATAGATATAGAGCCCGCCGCCCCAATTGGAAGTGCGGTTTCCCCAGATGGAGCAATTCGTGATCGTAGGATAGGACGATTCACAATAAATGCCGCCGCCATAAGATGAAACGTTGCTTGTGATTGCGCAATTGGCAATCGTTACGTTGGCGCCGGCGCGGGAGAGATAAACGCCTCCGCTGTAGGACGCGCTGAGGCCGTCGGTGATGGTGAAGCCATCCACGCCGCAATTATCGGCCGCGGTGATTCCCACGACCGGCCCGCTCGTTGTTCCGCCGCTGAGGATCGTTGGATTGGCGCTGACATTGCGTTGCGAGAAGGCGCTTTCTGTTCCGGCAAATCCGCCGACCAGATGCGCGCCGCTGGGGAGCGTGAGGACTTCGGTATATTTTCCTTTCGCCGCCCAAACGTAATGCGCCGAAGTTGTGGCGTTGATGGCGGCCTGAATTGTCTTTTTGGCCGCGCCCCATGAGAGCCCGTCGCCGCTATCATCAATCCGCGCGGCGTTGGCATAATATACCGGCTGCGCCGTCAGGCGCGCGCGGAAAACCTGCGACGCGCCGGAGCTGGCGTTTGCGAAAATATAGGTGAAATCATACGCCCCGGCGGCCAGCGAGTTCGCCGCCGCCGTCAGCGAGACCGTCAGCGTTGTCGAAGCGCCGGCGCCGAGCGTTCCCGAGGCTTTCGAGATCGAACACAGAGAAGACGTGGTCGCCGCCCAGTTCAGCGCCGTCGTCGAAGCATTCGCAAGCGTATAGACGATGGAGGCGGGAGCGAAGGGGCCGCCTTTGGGGCCGGAGGGATTCCAGGCTGTCGCCGGCAGGACCACCAAGGCATCGGCGCGGTCGCCCGTCACCGCTACGTCGTCAATATTCCAGCCGGGGTAGCCCCAGGCATTTTGAACGGGGCCCATGCCCCAGCGGACAAAAACGGTTGGCTGTCCGTCGGCGACGGCGGAGAGATCATAGCTGACCAGTGTCCAATCCCCATCCACAATTTCTCCGGCGCCGGCGTTGGCCCAGATGTCCACCCATGTAACGCCGTCGCGGCTGGCTTGAATGCTGGCGCTGGCAAGCGTGTCAACCTCGACGATCAGCACCCGCCAAAATGCCAGCTGCACGTTGCTGTAGTTGGCGCAATTGATCGCCTGAGTCCGGGCGTATTCGGGCGCCGCCATTTCTCCATAGTCGCCGTCCAGGTTGTAGCCGACGACGTTGCGCCCTGTATGGCCGGCGGTAGGATCATACCACCACGATCCTCCTCCCGCTGGCATTCCAAAACACCATTGCCCTTCGTACGTCCATCCGGGGTCTGTGTCCATGGGAAACGAAGCGATCGTTTCCGTTCTTGCTGCGACGATGGAGAACAACGCGAACGCCGCAATCATCCCGCAGACGCGCAACCAGTTTTTGGATTTCATGATCTCTCTTCCTTTGCTTTCCGGACGAGGGGGGTTCGGAAGTCTTGATGGGGGTTTGGGAGATTCTATCCAATAGAGAGGGTATAAACATGAACCGTACTATATCTGCCGGTCAATCAAAAAAACTCGGAAGATAAGTTGGGGCGCATGACATAAAAGGGGGGTTTTAAGCGATCAAGCTGGCTGCCCGGTTTTCCCAGAATTGCTCGAACCGCTCGGAGTATTGGCAGAATCATGATGATTCTGCCCCCAATAATTCAGCTTTGAGCGCCGTTTCGATTTCGAGGATGGCTTGCGCATCGAGCGCCTTCGCTTCTTTCAGCAGATCAACCTGCCGCAGCCGCATTTCGGGCGTCCATTCTTCCGGCTTCTTCATGCGCCAGGGAAAAGGCGCGAGGCTGCGCTGGGCGCAGAGCGTGGTCTGAAGCTTGTCGAAGGCGCCGGCGGCTTTCATCAGATGCCAGGCGGCGGCGGGTTTGAATTCGCCTGCGACGTCTTTGAGATAGATTGCGGCGGCGGCCCGCGCGTCTATCAGGCAGGCGTAAATGAACGCATTGCCGAGCGTATGCTGGAACAATTGGTCCTTGTTCATTTTTGCTCTTGCGTCCTCGTCGGACAGCGCCGCGATCCAGTGATCGTAAGCAGCCTGGCCGCAGTTGTAGTCGCCGGCTTCTTCTCGCGCGCCATCATTGACAAAGAGTCATTCATCGGCTCATTCCTGTTTGGGTATTCCAAGCAATGCGCGAAGCCTTGGCGCTTGTCCACACAAGCTGGCAACATTGCCCCAAGAATCGTTATAAATGCACAAGCCATCGAGAAAGCCTTTAAGCATCTGCAACTCATCCACGCTTTGCAGGGGCTCTTCATGGCGCGCGCCATTGGCGTAGGTCACCTTCAACATTAATGCTCTTACCTTGGCCTCGGGGCGGCACTTCATGCACAAGCTGCTTTCGTCCAAAGCGAACTGCGCTTCTTTGCGCTGCGAGAGCGCTTCAAATTTGCTGCGAAAAGAGCCAAGGCGAGGAATCAAATGCGCTGAATTCGAGGTGTACAGCGTTTTCTCTCCGCAGACGGGGCAGATGTAATCCGCGCGATCGGGAGGCGGCGACATGATATAGCAGCTGGCGCCTATCATGGAATCATAGCGACCGCTTTGCTTTTCCAGCCGGCTCAGCATGCGCCCGACTTCCTCGGACGACAGGCTTTGGATGCTTTGCGCCGTGACCTGCGCGCCGGGCGGCAAAGAGGCGAAAGAAGATTGTCTGGACTTGCCGCACGCGACGCCGATCAGCATCAAAAGCAAGAACAAGAAAGCAAGACATGCGACAAGGACCGTAGGCATGGTTCACGTTTCCTCCAGTTCGCCCTTGCGGCTATGCGCCGTCCGCCTGCCATTCGGATGAAAGATTCCGGGCGCCGGCGCGCAGACACAGCATGCTTCCCGGCGCCAACAGCATTGCCACAACCGCCGCGCGCAGACAATAGCCAAATGACAGCAGGTTGAAGGCTGTCATACCAAGCATCTGCTTTTCATCAACCTCCGTGAAATTGACAATGCGTGCCCACAGCCTTCCATATAGAAGCATGAAATCCCTGGTATAGCCCAGCTGCCCGTAGAGCACCCATACTATGCCTGCCGCAGCGATCGCGCAAGAAAGCCGGATTGCCAACCGAGGATGCGAACAATATCCCACTGTTTTTTGCCTCCAACCTCGCGGCGCAAGAAGCAGGATCAGCCGGCAAAAGACATAGGCGGGAATGAAGAAAGCGAGCATCCGGCCTCCGTCGGTCAAGACATCCTGCATGCAGATGTTGTGCGTCATGACTTTGTATTCCAGATAGCGGATGACGCCGTCTAAAAATGGCACGAAAAAAGGAATGGTCGTGGCGGCGACCAACCCAACAAAAAAATCCCTTCGCCGCAGAAAGAGCGCATAGCCTGCCAATACCGCAAAAATCACCCACGGGAGGCGCCACCACAAGAGCGCGAGATCAACGGTGTGAGTTGGCCCATAGCTGAATATGACGATATACGCCGCTCCCTTCAGTACTCCGTACACGATCGGCAAAGCGATCCAAGGCTGTGTGCGCCCGATCAGGTACAGGACAATCCCTGCGATGACCGGGCACAATATGATGAGTCCTTTTTGAAGCTCGTCCAGGTTCTCGTTGCTCAACCCTTCGCACAACGAGGCGGAATGATCCTCGCTGAATGAAATCAGGAAGGCCATTGCGAGCACGGGCCAGAAAGCCGCTGCCATGATCGGCGCAAGGATGCTTTCGCGCGTCATCAGCGTGACCCAAAGTTCCTCAAGGGCGCCGGTTTTCACCTGGGTTTGAAGATCCGCATAAAGCCAGAAATATATGGCCGCGCTCCATACAGGCAGTATGAACAGGTCCGGCGCCCAAAACCAGCTGTCAAAGGCCTGCCAGCCATCCTTTATCAGGGCGCCAAAATAGTCCGCAATGCAATAGAGGAAGATCAACAGCCCGAAGCGGAGCGCAACGTTCCGCCTTCGCCGCCGCCACAGTCGCACGGCATCCTCCGGCATCGCAGAAGGGACGGCAACATAACGCAATAACCTGAGGGCCGATGACATTTGCATTTGGCAGCGCTCCAATACCAAGGCCGTTTGTGGCTGCATTCACTGGCAGCTTGCGCTATATGGATGGGATGATATCCACTTTGACCGCGTAAAGAAAGCCGGAAATGCAACTGCCATGCTTCACTGGAAAATCCGACTGGACCGCAACGAATAATCCTGAAAAGATGCCGCAAATGATGGTTGCCTTTGGGGATACCGTCCAGCTTGGGAGATGGAATTATGTCCGATTTACGGGCTTTCGATTTGACAGGCAAGACCGCCCTCGTAACGGGGAGCAACACGGGATTGGGATTGGGCATGGCGCGGGGATTGGCGCGCGCGGGGGCCAGAATCGCCGTTCATGGCCGCGATGCGCAGAAGAACCGCCGCGCGCTCGATGAACTGCTGGCGCTCAATCCGGGATGCAGGGAGTTCCGGTTCGATCTGGAGGAGACGCAGGGGATCGGCGATTTTTACGAGGAAGTCTCGCGCATGATGGGAGGCATTGATATCCTCATCAACAACGCTGCGCTCCAGCACCGGGGCCGCGCCGATACGATTGAACTCGAGGCCTGGGAGCGGATTCATCGCATCAACGTCACGGCGCCGTTTGTCCTGGCGCAATGCTTCGCGCGCGAACGGATCGCCGCGGGCAAGCCGGGGAGCATTATCTTCGTGGCGTCGCTGATGAGCGAGGCGGCGCGCCCGACGACGTCGCCCTATGCCTCAACGAAAGGCGCGATCCGCCAGCTGATTCGCGCGCTGGCCGTGGACTGGGCGCCGTTTGGCATCCGGGTCAACGGTATCGGCCCGGGTTATAATCAGACGGAAATGACACGCCCGCTTTATGAGGATCCCGAATTCGACACCTGGGTGCGCAAACGAACGCCGCTGGGGCGTTGGGGCCTGCCGGAGGATTATGAAGGCGCGGCGGTTTTCCTGGCCTCGCAGGCAGCGGCATTCATCACGGGGCAGATTCTTTATGTGGACGGAGGGTGGCTGGCGACGTTTTAGAAGGCAAAGCAAATTCATGCCGCGCGGGAGGATTTTAGCATCGTCTGTGCTGCCATGGTTTTCTTGCGCGCTTCAGCTGCAAGCTGGCGTTCTTTCTTCTTCCGATATCGCTCAATAACCTCTGGCGTATATCTCTTTCGATTATGGCCAACATCAATGCTGAAACCAATTTTCGTTTTCATGGATCCTCACTCAGTCGCATGCTGCTCCCAAATTTTCATTATTTGCTATTAGTCTTGAGTTATGCCATGGCCGGCAACGGAATGCTTGTGGGATGAAGCGGCATCTTTCTGGCGAGTTTTTTTTAGCAACGCCCGAGCTTCCGCAGCCTTCTTGCGTTCTTCGGGCGTTAGGGTCTTTTCATATTCTTTCTTCCAACGTTGATAGTCGGCCTCCGGAAAACGGCGTTCGTTTAAGCCCCGATCAATGATAATTGTACCGTTTTTTAAAAGCATTGGGCTACTCCTTCCTCTCTAAATCCAAACGCCTACGATTATAGGTAAGGTGATATTTTGAGGCAATCCTTTTCATCGCCTCATGATCCCAATTAGCGTAAAATTCCTCTTTAGGAAGTTGCCCCCAGAATACGTCCGCAAAATGCGCCTTCTCAACGTCCCTTATTGCCTTGAGCAGGTCTCGTTTTGCTCTTTCGGCGATCTTCAGACGCTCAATGCCGCTATCAGGCCATCCCTTGATTGGTCGCAAGATCTCATGGTGATAAGCTATTCCCAGATTATTTCTTCCAGATGCGATCATCCGGTGAACATCAGCTGATATTGCCAAGAACAAATCATAATGAGAGAAACTTTTGCCGCTTGGATGATTATGAAACACATCAGTATCCCTCATCAAGCGCTGCTCTTCCCGTGAAAAGCTGATCTCTTTTTTAGTTCCTTTTTTATCAGGGAGAATTTGCTTGCCGTCAGGTTTCACAACACGCCCATATTCCACCGGCATGTCAATGTAAGCCGCTTCCGCGTCCTCCATGGCCGCCTCGACGCTTTCCCACTGGCGCAAGCCTTCTTCGCTCACTGGTTTTCTGACTCCCTTTTTCTATCTTCATTCAAGCCTACATGCGCATGCATCCTTATCCAATGCGCTCTCAGTCGAGATACCCCTTGGCCTTCAGCAACTCGGCGTTGAGGATGCCGCCGCCGGCGGCGCCGCGCACGGTGTTGTGAGAGACGCCGACGAAGCGGACGTCGAACACGTTGCATTCGCGCAACCGGCCCAGCGTCACGGCCATCGCCTTTTCGGCGTTGCGGTCTTTGAGCGGTTGCGGACGATTGGCTTCTTCGCGATAGAGGATGGGATGCGCGGGGGCAAAGGGCAGATTCAATTCCTGCGGCAACGCGCGGAACTTGATCCAGATCGCCTTGATCTCGTCGAGCGCAGGCTTTTTCTTATCGCCGGCGAATTCGAGGCTCACGCACGCCGTATGCCCGTCGGCGACGGGAACGCGGTTGCAGTGCGCGGAAATCTTTAGTGAGTTGTCATTGACGAAAACGCCATTCTCAATCCTGCCCAGGATTTTGAGTGGCTCTTTCTCGGATTTTTCCTCCTCGCCGCCGATATAGGGAATGACGTTGTCCACAATATCCAGCGACGGCACGCCGGGATAGCCAGCGCCCGACACGGCCTGCATTGTGGAGAGAATCATGCGGTTGACGCCATAGCCGGCCTTCATCAGCGCATAGATAGGCGTCAGGTAGCTCTGGAGGCTGCAATTGGGCTTTACGACGATGAAGCCTTTTTTCCAGCCGCGATTCTTGCGCTGCACGGGCAGGATATCGAGATGATCGGCGTTGATCTCGGGGATCAGCATGGGCACGTCGGGCGTGGCGCGATGCGCGGAGTTGTTCGACACAACGGGGATGTCATTGGCGGCGTATTCGCATTCCAAATCCTTGATCGCCTGCTTGTCGAGCTCGACGGCTGAAAATACGAAGCAACACCGCCCTCTGGCCGCGGCGACGTTGCTGGCGTCTTCAACGATGAGTTCCGCCACGCTGTTTGGAATATCTTCGGCTATCAGCCAGCGGCCGGAAACGGCTTCGGAGTATTTTTTGCCGGCGGATTTCGGCGAGGCCGCGACGTAGGTGACCTCGAACCAGGGATGATCGCGTAGCAGCCGGATATAATTCTGCCCCACCATACCCGTGGCGCCGAGGACGCCGACACTGATCTTCTTCATTTACCTTCTCCTTGTTTTTGAAATCCTCATGCATATCAAAAAGCCTTCCGGCTGTATGCGACCCCGGAAGGCTGATGGATTCGTTGCTTGTGTTCGCATCGGCGGGGCAAATTTCAGCCGGGAAGATTGGCTTTTGCAAGCGCAATTTTCGAGCGGCAACAAGGCTGCTTGACTTGGCCCGCCGAAAAAAGGTAACTCTTCACCCTTCAATCATCATGAAAGGCTTGAACGACAGCATGAAAATAATCGGTCTGCTTTCAGGAGCGTTATTATCGGTTTGGATCGGCTCGGCGGGATGGGCCGTGGAGACCAAAGTCAGCTCGCATAGTTCTTTCGAGGATTTCGCAGCCGGGCAGCTGCAATCCACTTCACTGTCGAATCGCGGACAGATATATCCCGCGCCCTTCAAAGACAAGTTTTGCGCGCTCAAAGAAAACGTGGTCTTGTCCCTGACGTTGGACAAAGACGGCAAAATTTACGCCGGAACCGGCAACCGCGGCTATATCTTTCGGGTGGATTCCAAGGACGCGATCACCACGGTCGCCAAATTGTCCGAGCCGATTGTAACCGCCTTGATCACGGATAAAAAAGGCATGATTTACGCCGCCGGCGCTCCGGGCGGACGCATTTATAAAATCAATCCCAATGAGAAAATGACGACGCCTTCGCTTTATTGCGCCACGGGCCAGAAATATGTCTGGGCGCTGATGATGGAAAAGGACGGAACCATTCTGGCGGCGACGGGAACCAAGGGCAAAGTCCTCGATATATCCGACAAGGGAACCACGTCTCCCCTCTTGGAAACCGATACGGAAAACGTTACCGCCTTGTATCGTGCCTCGGACCAGCGCCTGCTGGCTATCACCCAGAAAAAGGCGCGCATTTATCAGATCGAAAAGAAAGACCGCGCGTTCGTGCTTTACGAGGGGAAAGTGGATGAGGCCAAGTCCATTGCGCAGGATAAAGACGGCAATTTGTACGTGGCCTTCAACGGCGCGGGCGGAAGCGGATTGTCCATGTCAATGCTCGGCGCTTCGCCCTCGTCCCTCGCCACCTCCTCCCGGCCCGCTTCTGCTCCCGGGCCTGGCGACGGTGAATCTTCAATACAAATTTCGCCGTCCCTGTCGGGCATGCCTTCTTTTCCAATGTCAAGGCCGATGGGCGCCGAGGCCTATATTGTGAAGATAGACACGGACGGATTTGCGACGATCTTCTGGAAATCATCCGAAAGCCCGATTCTTGCAATCACTGCAAATCCCGATGGCGATTCCATTATCGCGGCTTCTGGAGGCAAGGGCAAGCTTTACCAAATCAAGCGCAATGGGGAATTTTCCGTGCTTTTCAATGTGGATGAATCCATAATCACGGCGCTTTTGTGGAGCCGCGATAAACTGATTCTCGGAACCGCTGATTCCGCCAGCATTTACACCGTCTTCGACGGGAAAAAACATAAAAACGTGTATTTATCGCCTGCGATTGACGCGGGTTCGCCCTCAAAGTGGGGCCGGTTGAGTTGGAAAGGAATTCTTCCCAAGAACACCTCGGTGCAGATCGCCACGCGAGCGGGCAATACGGCCGAACCTTCCGACAAGCTTTGGGGGCCTTGGTCGAAGGATATGGATGCGGACAGCTTCTCGGTGGATGTTCCGGAAGCCAATGTCTCGGCAGTCGCGGCGCGCTATCTTCAATATCGCCTGACGCTGCAGGCTGACAAGGAGAAAGATCCTGTCATAGAGAAAGTGAGCGTATATTTCCTGCCGCGCAATCGCGCGCCCATCCTCGAATCCATCAAGATAGATCCCGGACAAGACAAATCGGGGATGGGCAAGCCGTCTTCCCCCATTCAGGATAAGATGCCGCCTGCCGGGCTCAATCCCGTTACAGAACGCTTGGCCAATCCTTCCAATGAGCCTCGCGCAGGCGCTATCAACGCCGCTGTCAGTCCTTTTTCCAATGCGGGCTCGAAGAAGATCTCCTGGGTGGTTCAGGATCCCAACAGCGATTCATTGGAAGCGGAGGTTTACTTCAAAGGTGAAGAGGAAACTCTCTGGAAACTGGTGGAAAAAGGAATCAAGAAAAACGAAGTTGATTTCAATACGAAAACAATCCCCGACGGCCAATACAGGGTCAAGGCTGTTGTTACGGATAAGCTGTCAAACAGCTATGACTCTGCGCTGCAAGGCGAGTTGATCAGCAGCATGTTTACGATTGACAATACCGCTCCAACCATCGAAAAAATCCGCATTGAAGAGAAGAAAGATCGGGCTTATCTCATAAAGATGACAATTTTTGACCAGACGTCTTTTATAACGGAAGCCCGTTTTTCCATAGATGCCGAAGATTGGCAAAAGCTAAAACCCCTGGATGGAATCTTCGATAATAGCCGCAATTCTTTTGAGTTTACAGTTTCGAATCTGACCAAAGGGGAACATACGCTTGCCATTATGGCCACGGATTCGGAAGGGAACACCGTCGTCTCGAAATATGTGCTGAAATAGCCCTGATTTGGCTTTACATGGTTGTTAATAAGTTTGTTGATATCCCTGTTAAAAATCAGTCACACAACCCTGGTGTCTTTTGACAATTTTTCTGATTGATTAGCAAAAAAGATATTATCCAATTTACAAAGACGTTGTCATAAGTTTATCAACTTCACAAAAAGAAGAATTAATAAGACTGGTACTTGCTCCGATTGGCTTTTCCACAAGTTAACAATAGTATAATTATAGATATAATATTAAAGAATTAATATTAATATATTAATAATGGATACTGTAAAAATCAAAGCTCTGTTGGCCGACGATAATAAAGAGATTAGGGATCTGATTCGAATTTCTCTTGAATCGAACGGCATCTCCGTAATCTCAAAGCAAAATGGAGTGGAAGTTCTCGAAGAGATCAAAAAAGATACTCCGGATGTTTTTATCCTTGATATGGATATGCCGCAGTTGGATGGCTATGCGTTGATCGAAAATCTGAAGGCAAATGAATCCTGGCGCAAGATTCCCATCATTGTATGTACGGGATTGATCAAGGATTCAAAGCGAAGTGAAAAATATTGGGCAGGCAAATTGGGAGTGGAAGTTTGTCTTTCCAAGCCTTTCAATCCGCTTTTGCTGGCTGATATTATTAAAAAATTAGTCAAACTTCGATAAATTCACAATATTCGCCTGTATATGTATAAAATATTACAGCCACTTGCTTTCTTATATGAAAGCATGATGCGGATCAGGCTGTGGGCATATAAACGCAAAGTATTTAAATCCAGCAAAATTTCCATTCCGGTAATATGCGTTGGAAATATAACAATGGGAGGGACGGGAAAGACTCCGATTGTTATTTATCTTGCCGGCCGGCTCAAGCGCCTTGGAAAAAAGCCGGCCATCGTCAGCCGGGGCTATAAACGCAAAGGCGGCGAAGGAACGATCAAATTAATTTCCGACGGCCGCCACGATATTGCTTTTCCCGAAACGGGCGGCGATGAGCCGGTTCTCATAGCGCGCTCCCTCCCGGGCGTCCCGGTAATTGTCGGAGCGAACAGATACCAGGCTTCGCTTCGTTTACTGGATGAAATCCAGCCCGATGTCATTGTGATGGATGACGGTTTTCAGCATTTGTCCTTCCATCGCGATCTGGATATTTTAGTCTTCGATGTTTTCAAATCCCTGGATGCGATGCGCATGTTCCCGGCTGGAACGCTGCGGGAACCGCTTGTTCATTGCCGCCGGGCCCAGGCCGCCGTTATCAGCAAAACCAATCTCAGCGCGGACGAATCAAAACGATCTTCGGAAATACGAAAAATCGCGCCTGATCTGGAAATCTTCAAATTTGGACTCGAGATTGCCGGAATAAGCCCGCTCAAGGGCGATCCCAATGCGCCAACGCAAATAAATAATGTCCTGCCGCAGTTGGCCGTATGCGGCATTGGCAATCCGGATGGTTTTATTCAGCTGCTGCGCCAGGAACTGCAGATTAGTAAATGCGAATGCTTATCATTTTGGGATCATTATAATTATACATTGCAGGATATTCAATCTATTGAGGAAAAAAGGAGCCGTGTCGGCGCCCAATGGATATTGACCACGGAAAAAGACGCCGTAAAAATAGAAACGATTGATGCCGATTTGCGCCATTGGCTTGTCATCAAAACCCAGGCCCAAATCAAGGAGGAAGATTCAAAGGCGTTTGATGGCCTGGCTATGAGCGTATTTGCGCGCGCAAAAGGATTATAATGAACTTTTCCGCAGGGAGCTCAATAACACAGGATTTTTGGGCCTGACGCCACTTTCGAGGTTGACGGCGACATGGAATATCGGTTAGAATATAAAAAAAGAATGAGAAAAGAGCAAGCAGCAATCATCCATCATCCATAACCGCGATTAATTTTCAGGGAGGTATGTGTCCGGCGTCTGAAAAAATTGACTACAACTATTCGCTAAAGATATCATCATATATTTATCCAGGGGAGGAATTGATCCATCATGCAAACGACACAAATCATTGTTCTCCTTATCTGTATTCTTCTCATTGGCGGTTTAAGTTATCGCGCCTGTAAATCCATTGCGCCGTCATTGCCACAACAAGAGGTTCCGCTTCCTCCGAGAGCGCCGCAACCGGATCAGCCTGGCGCTGCGAATCAGCCAGGGGCCACGCCCGTTGTGCCAGTTGCGCCCGGTCCGGCAGCGCCGACGCCCGTCGTCTCCTTTGTTCCTGTAGCGCCAGGCGTGTCTGCCGTGGGGGAATCAACATCGCCTTCGGCGCCTGCGGTACCCCCCATGCCAGGGGCGCCGGGCGCGTTGCGGCCGAGCGGCAGATAATCGCCGAAATACCAAGCAATAAAAGATTGTTTTGATCGGCCCCTAATCCTTGCCGTACAATGCGGGGCGCGTGGCGAATCATGAAGCGCGTCGGGGCGGCGCTAAGCGCTCTGAGTCAAAAATTCAGTGACGTAATTTTACCCGAGGAGGAATGCAATGCAGTCGGAAGCAGCGCCAGCTTTTGGAGTAAGGTG